>JAZKDK010000001.1:0-25987 GCA_040387615.1 Pseudomonadota bacterium
TGCAGCGTCAGGCTGATCCTCGTCGAATGTTCCCTAAATGTTCTTGCGTCGGAGAAGGTTCCTGCTAGGGTTGTAGCGGGGCGAGGGAGCAATGGTTCAGCGCGTTTCCACGGTGGCGTTTGAAGGCATCGAAGCCCGCGCGGTGGACGTGCAGGTTCAGGTCGCGCCCGGATTGCCCGCTTTCACCATCGTCGGCCTGCCAGATAAAGCTGTCTCCGAGGCCCGCGAACGGGTGCGCTCCGCCCTGATCGCCTCGGGTCTGGCGCTGCCCGCCCGGCGAATTACCGTCAATCTCGCACCCGCCGACCTGCCCAAGGAAGGCAGCCACTACGACCTCCCCATTGCGCTTGGACTGATGGCCGCCATCGGCGCGATCCCGCCCGATGCGCTGACCGGTTTCACGGTGCTGGGCGAACTGGGGCTCGACGGCTCGATCGCACCGGTCGCCGGCGTGCTCCCCGCGGCCATCGGCGCCAACGCACGCGACGAGGGACTGATCTGTCCCGCGGCCTGCGGCGCGGAAGCAGCCTGGGCCAGCCCCGACATCGAGATCGTCGCGGCGGCGTCGCTGATTCAGATCGCCAATCACTTCAAGGGCACGCAGGTTCTGTCGCGGCCCGAACCGAAGATCACCGAACGCCAGATCGCGTTGCTCGATCTGCGCGACATCAAGGGCCAGGAAAGCGCCAAGCGCGCGCTGGAGATCGCCGCGGCCGGCGGGCATCACCTGTTGATGATTGGCTCGCCCGGTGCGGGCAAATCCATGCTTGCCGCGCGGCTGCCGTCGATCCTGCCTCCACTGTCGCCGTCGGAGTTGCTCGAGATTTCAATGATCGCGTCTGTCGCGGGCGAAATCGAAGGCGGCGCGCTCACTGCACGGCGTCCGTTCCGCGCGCCGCATCACTCGGCCAGCATGGCTGCGCTGACCGGCGGCGGCATGCGCGCGAAGCCGGGCGAGATTTCACTGGCGCATCATGGCGTGCTGTTTCTCGATGAGTTGCCGGAGTTCGATGCGCGCGTGCTGGATTCGCTGCGTCAGCCGCTGGAAAACGGCGAAGTCGCGGTCTCGCGCGCTAACCATCGCGTGACTTATCCGGCGCGCTTCATGCTGGTGGCGGCGATGAATCCGTGCCGTTGCGGACATGCCTATGAACCCGGCTATTCCTGCAAGCGCGGCCGCATCGACCGCTGCACGGCGGATTATCAGGGCCGCATTTCGGGCCCGCTGATGGATCGCATCGACCTGCGGATCGAAGTGCCGGCCGTGACCGCATCCGATCTGATCCTGCCAGCAGCGGCGGAAGGCTCGGCCGAAGTCGCGGCGCGTGTGGCCGCGGCGCGCGCGGTTCAGATCGCGCGCTACAGCGCGATAGGTTTGCCGCACGTCCGCACCAATGCGGAGGCACCGGCCGCGGTGCTGGAAGAAATCGCAAAGCCCGACACGCAAGGACAGAAATTGTTGCGCGACGCCGCGGAAACCATGCGCCTGTCAGCGCGCGGTTATCACCGCGTGCTGCGGGTGGCGCGCACCCTCGCCGACCTCGACGGCGCGGACACCATCGGACGGCTTCATCTTGCCGAAGCCCTGTCCTATCGCGCCCTGGCCGAAGACCTGCGCCGCGCGGCGTAGCCCTTTCTTCGCAGGCGCCTCACTGGTTATCGAATCCAATGATTTCATTTCCCTTTTCGCACCATGGCCGTGCAGTCGCAGCTCTCTGCCGCGCCAAGAAAGCCGATCATGGCACAGGGATTGCTTGAATCGCTGCAAACAGGGACAAATCCGTGGACGCCATACCAACCCGTTCGATCGGCGGCGACAATTCAGCTAGACAGACCGGCTACGGCACGAAGCCTCCGCTTCAGCGTTTCCTCGCCAGCTGTCATGAAGAGTTCAAAGGCGACAATTCCGGCGCGCTGGCCGACTATATTCCCGAACTAACACGCGCGAATCCCGCGCATTTCGGAATCGCTGTCGCCACCATCGACGGGCACGTCTACGAAGTCGGCGACAGCGCAGTGCCTTTCACAATCCAGTCCGTATCGAAGGCCTTTGTGTTCGCGCTGGCGCTCGATCTGCTTGGACCGGAGCGTGTCGGCGCCGCGATCGGCGTCGAGCCGAGCGGCGAAGCGTTCAATTCCATTCGCCTCACGCTTGACAACAAGCCATTCAATCCGATGGTCAATGCCGGTGCGATCGCTTGCTCCGGATTGATCTACCAGGTTGAAGGGACCGGCGCCTTCGAGCGCATTCGGCAAACGCTCGGCCGATTTGCCGGCCGCGAACTTGACGTCGATGAATCGGTCTACTCATCCGAACGCGCCACCGGTAACCGAAATCGCGCCATCGCATGGCTGCTGCACAACTACTCCGTCGTCGAGCGCGACGTGGATGCTGTTCTCGATACTTACTTTAAGCAATGCGCGGTGCTTGTGACGGCGCGCGATCTTGCGGTTATGGCGGCGACGCTGGCCAACAGGGGCGTCAACCCCGTCACCGGCGATCACGTGATTGCGCCGCATACGGTCGCAAGCGTTCTGTCGGTGATGACAAGTTCCGGCATGTACGACTACGCCGGCGAATGGATCTACCGCGTCGGCATCCCTGCAAAGAGCGGTGTCGGCGGCGGCATTGTCGCGGCACTGCCCTCGCAGATCGGACTGGGCACATTCTCTCCGTGTCTCGACAGCCACGGAAACAGCGTACGTGGTCTAAAGGTGTGCGAAGCTCTGTCGGAGCGATTCAATCTCCACATGCTCAATCGCAGCGCAGACGTCCGGGCCTGCATCATCGCCGACTATGACATCGCCAGCGTGTCGTCGCGCCGCAGTCGGCAGCCGCATGAGCAGCAGATTCTCGAAGAGCGGCACGACGATATCCGCATTATCGAGCTGGTCGGCGCGCTCAACTTCGCCGCGATCGACTACATCACAAGGCGACTCTCCAGCACGTTGCCGAATGCGCCGCTGCTGATTCTGGACTTCCGGCGCGTGCCGGACATCACTGCTGCCGGAATTCGGCTGTTGGGAGAGAATCTCACGATACTTGCAAACGTCGACGTCACGGTGATCCTGACCGGGTTCGAAGCGGAGTCCGAGGTCCTGAAAGCGCTCTATGCTTCGGCATCCGAGACGCAGAAAGTCCGGCGCTTTGCCTCGCTG
Organism: Pseudomonadota bacterium; assembly: GCA_040387615.1. GTDB lineage: Bacteria > Pseudomonadota > Alphaproteobacteria > Rhizobiales > Xanthobacteraceae > Afipia. The sequence continues at coordinate 3,160 of JAZKDK010000001.1, forward strand.
GACAATGCGATCGAGTGGGCCGAGGACCAGGTCATCTACAGATATGGCGGTTTCACCAACACAACGGAGACCACTCATCTCAGCGAGCAGGCGCTGCTGGCCAATCTGACCCCGGAAGAAGTCGATACCTTGGTCAAATTCTCGACCACACGTCATTATCAGGCGGGCGCCAAGATCGTTGGCGCGGGCGAGCCCGCAAACTCGATCTTCTTCATTCAGCGCGGCATGGTCAGCGTCAAACTGCCGAGCGGAGTGCGCCTCGCGTCGCTCGGTCCGGGCATGGAGTTCGGCGAGATGGCGCTGATCAACCGGGAGCGGACGGCGAATGTCTGGGCGGACACGCCGGTCCAGTGCCTTGAAGTACCGCTGGATGAACTGGTCGATTACGGAATGCTGTTCCCGACCATCAGTTTGCACATCGCTCGCAATCTGTCCGCACTGCTCGCCCGTCGCCTCGTTCTTGCCAATGCCAAGGTCGATCTTCTCAGTTCATATTGAACGGCTGCGCGTTCCCGGGTTCAATTTTGTCACCGCAAACCCTTCAGTAACGATCTCTCTTTACACTTCAAAAACCATAAGTCGCCGTGGCGGCTTTGGCGCATGATCCGGATCGCCGCTCCGGCCGTCCGCGAGACCATGCCGACAGACCGTGTTGAGTGAGTGGCGTCCATGTTGCGTGTGAAGATTCTGGCTTCGGCTGTTCCGTTGTTGCTTGCCGGCGTGGTCGCCGGCGGCGAATTGCTCCCGAGCGCAAGTCCCTGCATCGCAATGGGCCGCGCCTCGATGCAGATCGCCACCGCGCCCTGGCAAAATCCGCTCCGCGTCAGCTTTACTGACGATCCTGAGACCGCGACGGTGCGGGTTCAGCTGGTCGAGACCGTAGATCTGGCGGACTTCACCGTGATCGACGACGCGCAGACCGCCGAAGCCGACAGCTGCGCGGTCACCCCCGACACTTCGTTTGTCAGCATCGCAGATCACGCCTCCGCCTCGGAGCCGGTGATCTACCTGTCGCGGGATTCCGGCGCGGACTACCGCATCTTCGTGCAGTCGCGCACATTCAGCACGCGGGATGCCGCAGCACTCGTGGTGGGCGCCGGGCGGCGCGTCCGCATGGCCGAACGATCAATGTAAGCCTGCCTCAATAACGCGCATGTTAACGTCTCGTTAGCCACGTTTGTATCGCCGCAAACGATCCGCAGGCGCCTCAAACACTTCGAAACATCCCCAACACATTCTTGCGCAGACTTCCCCAACCGCGGAGCGGCCCCCTCATGTTGCGAGCCATGCGCATCAGATCGCGCTTCCGCCGTTTTGCCCGCCGCCATCCCTGGGTCAGCGTCACCATCCGCTCTGCGATGATCTTCTCCGCGACCTTTGGCGGAGCCTACGGCTTCATCACCGGAAGCCGGACTGAAGCTTACGATCCGCACGCCTTTGCGCTGGGCGCGAGTTTCCTGTTCGCGCTGGCCTGTCTGGCGCTGGCGACGCTCAGCATGCGGATGCGCTGGCTGCGCAAGAAGATGCGCAAGATCGAAATGCACAACGAGTCGCTGGTCGATCGCAACTGGGAACTGAAAAGCGCCGAGGAACATGCCCGCAGCCTGTTCGAATCTCAAAGCGACCTGATTGTCCTGCGCGACAGCGACGGCATCATCACCTCGGTCAACGACGCGTACTGCACGCTCGCCCGCAAGCCGCGCGAAGCGCTGATCGGCACGCGTTTCACCCTGCCCGTGCTGGAACAGGGCGCGATCGCGATCGAGCCGAACGGCACCCGCGTCCATGACCAGAAGATCGACAGCGCGCTGGGTCCGCGCTGGGTCGCCTGGCGTGAAGGCCTGATCCGCAGCGACGCCTATCAACCCGCCGACCTGCAATGCGTCGGCCGCGATGTGACCGACCGCGCCGAGACCGAGCGCGCGCTGGCCGAAGCCCGCGACCTTGCCAACTCCGCCAACCGCGCGAAGTCGAAATTCCTCGCCATGGCGTCGCACGAAATCCGCACGCCGCTGAACGGCATCCTCGGCATGAGCAACCTGTTGCTCGACACCACGCTGACCGCCGAACAGGCCACCTATGCGAAGGCCGTGAAGACATCCGGCGACGCGCTGATGGCGCTGATCGATGAGCTGCTGGATTTCTCCAAGATCGAAGCCGGCAAGATCGATCTCGAACAACGTCCTTTCGCGCTGGCCGCGATGATCGAAGACATCACCGAGTTGCTCGCGCCCCGCGCGCAGGCGCGCAAACTCGAGATCGCATCCTATGTCGATGAACGCCTGCCGCAGAATGTGATCGGCGACGCCGCGCGGCTGCGCCAGGTGCTGCTCAATCTCGCCGGCAACGCCATCAAGTTCACGCCGTCCGGCGGCGTCGCGCTGATTGTCGAGCCGGGCATCTGGCCGGGTGAAGTGTCGTTCCTCGTGCGCGACACCGGCATCGGCATAGCCCAGGAAGCGCAGCAGCGAATCTTCCGCGAGTTCGAGCAGGCGTCTGAAGGCACCGCGCGCAATTACGGCGGAACAGGTCTGGGCCTCAGCATCAGCGAGCGCATCGTCCGGCGCATGGGCGGACGGATCGCGCTGGAGAGCGCCGAAGGCGAAGGCGCGACATTCGAATTTTCGATCCCGCTCGGCGCCGCGGATCGCGGCGACAGCACTACTTCCACCTTCGTTCCGCCCGACCTGACCGACAAGTCGATCATGCTGGTGGCACCACAGAGCATCGAAGCCTCGCTGATCGCGCGGCGTCTGGAGCGCTGGGGCGCGCAGACATGCACCGTGGCGGACGCCTTCATCGCGAGCGCGCTGCTGCCCGAACGATCATGGTATGCCGTGCTCGTCGATTGCGGCAGCGGTGACCCGCAGTTGCGGGATCTCGGCGAGGCGGCGCTGCGTCACGCCACCCACCGGATCGCGATGTTTACGCCGGCGGAGCGCCGCGACATGACGCCTGCGATCACGGCGTCGTATACGGCCTATCTGGTGAAGCCGCTGCGCGCCGCTTCGCTGGCCGCGCGCCTGGCTGCCTCCGGCGCAGCGCTGGTGCCGGAATTGCCCGACGACGATGCCATCGCGGTTGAAGTGCCAGAAGTCGCCGCAGCCGGAGATATGTCTTCTCGCGCACTTTCGATTCTCGTAGCGGAAGACAACGAGATCAACGCACTGCTGATCCGGTCGCTGCTGACGCGGCTCGGTCACCGGCCCGTCATCACCACCGACGGCGAACAGGCTCTTGAATCGTGGCTCGCCGCCGACAGCGCCGGCACGCCTTACGACGTGGTGCTGATGGACATCCAGATGCCGAAGCTCGACGGCATTACCGCGACGAAGCGCATTCGTGCGCATGAAGCAGGACGCAGTCCGCGGCGAACGACAATCCTCGCGCTGACGGCGAACACGCTGGTGGACGATCGCTACGCGTGTTTTGAGGCAGGAATGGACGGCTTTCTGATCAAGCCGCTCGATCGCGACAAGCTGGCCGATGCGCTCGCTGCGATCCCCGCATCGCAGGCAGCCCTTGTCTAGATCATGACTCACCGCGCCCCGCGCGGTGTCATAAATCCGTATCAGGATCATGATTAATGAAGCCTCAGGGCTGCGCCTGACGAATCAATGCGCGCGGCCGCGAGGAAGCCATGAGCGGCAACAAACCGGCGCGTACGAAGCCGGATGCAAATTCCAAGTTGCTTGAACGGCAGGCCGTTCGCAGCCCGCTCGACGCATTTCGCCAAAATCCGCTGGTTCAGATGCTCCGGCCCGCCCACGCGAAGTCGGCGGCGACGGCTGCCGCGACATGGCTGATGCCCGGCCTGCGCGGCGAGGCCGTTCCGAACATGTTGCAGCCGGTCTCGGCGCAACTCGGGAAAATTGGTGCGCTGGAAGTTCGCCTCGCACAGACCAAAAGCGATGTGAAGCGCGCGCAGAAGCTGCGCTACAAGGTCTTCTACAAGGACGGATCTGCCATCGCCGACGCCGCGACCATGCTGGCGCAACGCGACAAGGATTCGTTCGACAAGATCTGCGACCATCTGCTGGTGGTCGATCATGCCGCCAAGCCGACTATGAGCGGCAAGCAGCCGGTGGTCGGAACCTATCGCCTGCTGCGCCAGGACGTCGCCGAAAAGCATGGCGGCTTCTACACCGGCGACGAGTTCGACATCTCGGACCTGATGGAACGGAAGCCCGGCTTGAAATTTCTCGAGCTTGGCCGGTCCTGCGTGCTGCCACCGTATCGCACAAAGCGCACCGTCGAACTGCTCTGGCACGGCGTGTGGAGTTACGTGCGCCGGCACAATCTCGATGTGATGATCGGCTGCGCAAGTTTCGAAGGCACCGATCCTGATCGCCTGGCGTTGCCGCTGTCGTTTCTGCATCACTTCGCGGCCGCCCCCGAGGGATGGCGCGCCAGCGCGCATCCATCGCGCCGGGTGGAGATGAACCGTATTGCGAAAGAAGAGATCGACACCAAGGCGGCATTGCGCATGCTGCCGCCGCTGATCAAGGGCTATCTGCGGGTCGGCGCGTTCGTCGGTGACGGCGCGGTGATCGATCATCAGTTCGGCACCACCGACGTGCTGATCGTGATGCCGGTGTCGGCGATCTCCGGGCGATACCTCGATCACTTCGGCGCCGACGCCACACGTCACGCCGCGTAGGAAGCCCTTTACAGCCGCCGCAACTGAACCGTCTCGATGATGTGATCGCCGCCCTTTTTTAGGATCAGCGTCGCGCGCGGCCTGGTCGGCAGGATATTCTCTTCGAGATTGACGAGGTTGATGCCGGTCCAGAGCGAAAGCGCCTGTGCGGTCGCCTCAGCGTCGGACAGCTTCGCATAGCGATTGAAATAGGACCGTGGATCGCGGAACGCCGTGTTGCGCAGCGTGAGAAAGCGCTCGACGTACCATTCGCGCAGGACCGGTTCTTCCGCATCGATGTAGACCGAGAAGTCGAAGAAGTCCGACACGTAGGGAACAGCTTTGCCGTCGCGCGGCAGGCGTCCGGTCTGCAGCACGTTGACACCTTCGACGATCAGAATGTCGGGACGGTCGATTTCGACACCCTCGTTCGGAATGACGTCATAGGTCAGATGCGAGTAAACCGGGGCCTGCACTGGCCGCCGTCCGGCCTTGATGTCGGACAGAAAGCTGAGCAGCGCGGGAAGATCGTAGCTTTCGGGAAAGCCCTTCTTCTGCATCAGGCCTTCGCGCTCCAGAATCTTGTTCGGAAACAGGAAGCCGTCGGTGGTGACGAGATCAACCTTGGGCCGTGGCGACCAGCGCGCCAGCAGAGCCTGCAGCACGCGCGCCGTGGTCGACTTGCCCACCGCCACCGAACCGGCGACGCCGATGATGTAGGGCATCTTGCGATCCTCGATACCGAGGAAGTGCCGCTGCGCCACGAACAGCCGCTGGGCCGCCGCGACATAGAACGACAGCAGGCGCGACAGCGGCAGGTAGATTTCCTCGACCTCCTTCATGTCGAGGCGGTCGTGCATCGAATGCATCCGCGCGATTTCTTCGGCGGTCAGGGTCATCGGCATGTCGTCGCGCAACGCGGCCCACTGCGCGCGCGAGAAAACGCGATAGGGATTATACTGAACCTGCTCGGCCCTCACATCCATGAGCCATTCCTCCTGTCCGGTCTGCGCGTGTCCCCGCGCCTGCCGGAGTTTGAACTAATCGCGCTTGCGCGCGGCTTTCTCTTCAAGCCCGGACATTTGCGTCCGTTGCGCCAGCGCGTCCTCTACATCGGTGAAACTGATGCCGCGCGACTTCAGCAGCACCAGAAGATGGAAGACGAGGTCGGCGCTCTCGGCGATCAGATGATCGCGATTGTTTTCAATGGCGGCGATCACGGTTTCCACCGCCTCCTCGCCCAGCTTTTTCGCGCAATGATCGGGGCCCTTGTCCAGCAGCTTGCGGGTATAGGACGCCTCTCCTCCCGACGCCGCGCGGGCGTCGATGGTGGCTGCCAGATCGTGGATCGTAAAACGGCTCATAAAGTGCCTTCTATCACTTCCCTACCCCGGTAGGGAGCGCAAAGAATTGATCTGATTCAGGTATTTGGCATTACGGATCTAACCGCATCGGCAATCCAGCGCGAACCATATGGTCCTTGGCCTGACGGATGGTGAATTCTCCGAAGTGGAAAATCGACGCGGCCAGCACCGCGGTCGCGTGGCCCTCGCGGATGCCCGCCACCAGATGATCGAGATTGCCGACGCCGCCCGAGGCGATCACCGGCACCTTGACGCTGTCGGCGATGATGCGGGTCAGCGGAATATCGAAGCCCTGCCGGGTGCCGTCGCGGTCCATCGAGGTCAGCAGGATTTCGCCCGCGCCCAGCGAGACCACTTCCTGCGCGAACTCGACGGCGTCGATGCCGGTGGATTTGCGCCCGCCATGGGTGAAGATTTCCCAGCGATCCGAATTGCCGGCGCGCGGCACGCGCTTGGCGTCGATCGCGACCACGATGCACTGGTCGCCGAACTTTTCCGCCGCTTCCTTGACGAATTCACGCCGGGCGACGGCCGCCGAATTGATCGACACCTTGTCGGCGCCATAGGTCAGAAGCGTGCGGATGTCGTCCACGGTGCGCACGCCGCCGCCAACGGTCAGCGGCATGAAGCAGGCTTCCGCCGTCCTCCGCACCACGTCGAGAATGGTGCCGCGGTTTTCGTGGGTCGCGGTGATGTCGAGAAAACAAAGCTCATCCGCACCGGCCGCATCATAGGCAATCGCAGCCTCGACCGGATCACCCGCATCGCGCAGATCGACGAAGTTGACGCCCTTGACGACACGGCCGTCCTTGACGTCGAGACAGGGAATGACACGGACCTTGAACATCGGGTGCTTTAGACCTTCCTGTGTCGTCGCATATGCTGTTTGCGCATGATCTAATCCGAAAACCGGTTCCCACTTTTCGGGATCATGCGCGCCGCGCGTTGCGGATCAGCGTCAGTGCTTCAGCCGGGTCGATGCGGCCATCGTACAGCGCACGTCCCGAAATCGCGCCTTCTAGCTTTTTGGCGCGCGGCTCCAGCATCGCCTTCACGTCGGCGATGGATGCGAAGCCGCCGGACGCAATCACAGGAATCGAGATCGCGTCTGCCAGTTCAATGGTGGCGTCGAGGTTGAGGCCCTTGAGCAATCCATCACGGGCGATGTCGGTGAAGATGATCGCCGCGACACCCGCGTCCTCAAAACGCTGTGCGATATCGAGCGCGGTGACCGTCGAAGTTTCCGCCCATCCTTCAACGGCGACCTTGCCGTCGCGCGCGTCGAGACCGACTGCAACGCGGCCGGGGAATTTCTTTGCGGCTTCCTTGACGAGCGCCGGATCGCGCACCGCGGCGGTGCCGATGATGACGCGCCGGATACCCTTGGACAGCCACGCCTCGATGGTGGCGAGATCGCGGATACCGCCGCCGAGCTGCACCGGAAATTTCACCACCTTGAGCATGCTCTCGACGGCCTGCGCATTCATCGGCTTGCCGGCGAACGCGCCATCGAGATCGACAACGTGAAGATACTCGAAGCCCTGAGTCTCAAAGGTCTTCGCCTGCGCGGCCGGGTCGAGATTGAACACGGTCGCGCGCGCCATGTCGCCCTGCTCGAGGCGCACACACTGGCCGTTCTTGAGATCGATAGCGGGAAAAAGAATCACGGCTTCCACTTCAGAAAATTCGAGATCAGGGCGAGACCGAAACGCTGGCTTTTTTCGGGGTGAAACTGCGTGCCGATGGCGGTGTCCTTGGCCACGATGGCCGTCACCGGCCCGCCGTAGTCGGCGCGCGCGACGATATCGGCTTCGTTGGCCGCGTTCAGGTGATAGGAGTGCACGAAATAGGCGTGGCGGCCTTTGTCGCCGAGCGGGAGCCGCTCCAGCACCGGATGCTCGCGCACCAGATCGAGCGTGTTCCAGCCCATGTGCGGGATTTTGAGATTCTCTTCGTTCGGCGAAATTTTCACGACATCGCCCGCGATCCAGTCGAGACCCGGCGTGGTGACGTATTCCTTGCCCTGCGTCGCCATCAGCTGCATGCCGACACAGATGCCGAAGAACGGCCGCGCCTTGTCGCGCACCGCTTCCGTCATGGCATCCACCATGCCGTTCAAGCCATCGAGACCCTTGCGGCAATCGGCGAACGCGCCGACGCCGGGCAGAACGATACGATCGGCACGAAACACAACTTCAGGATCGCGCGTCACGACAATCTTCTGCGGCTGCTCCATGCTGCGCGCGGCGCGCTCGAAAGCCTTCGCCGCCGAGTGGAGATTGCCGGAGCCGTAATCGATAATCGCAACGCTCAACGCGACGCTCCCGGTTCAGGAAACAAGCCGATCACACTTTCTGACTGCGTCAGCGATGCACGCGGCAACGGAGGCGGCGAACTCGCGTTGCCGCGATTGCCGTCACGCGCCGTCTTGGCGTTCCAGCGCTCGAAGAAGCGGCGTTCGGCGGCTTCTTCCGAATCCGCCACCACGATATCCAGCTGACGCCACTTGCGGCGTGAGAGTTTCCAGCGGCGCAGCGAGCCAGCCTCAAGGCCGACCAGCAATGCAACGACCCCCATCACCAGAAAACGCGCGCTCGATCCCACGCCTGCGGCCGACATCGCGATTTCAGCAACGATCATCAACGCGATATAGCCGAGCAGCGCCAGCCACAGCCGATGCCAGATCAGCCACAGGATCGCAGCCACAAAGGCCCAGACGTAAAACCCGTCACGCACGAACACCAGCTGCTCCGGCGCCGTGCGCACATCGGTGCCGTAATAGCTCGCCGGGCCGTGAACCGTGTAAACCGTCATGATCGTTCTCCGGAACCCCGTTGTGTACGATCCACGAAAGATCGTGCGCCGCTCGCCGGTCCAAAAGTGAATTCCAGCGCATGCCCGGCATGCGCTTCAGGTCAAATCAGCCGCCGAGCGTGCCCTTGGTCGAGGGGATTTCGCCCGCAGCGCGCGGGTCGATCGCAACCGCCGCACGCAGCGCGCGCGCCAGGCCCTTGAAGCATGACTCGGCGATGTGATGGTTGTTCTCGCCGTACAGCGTCTCGACATGCAGCGTCACACCGGCATTGATCGCGAAGGCGTTGAACCATTCGCGCACCAGCTCGGTGTCGAACTCGCCGATCTTGTCGCGCGGGAATTCGGCTTTGAACACCAGCACCGGCCGTCCGGAAATATCGATGACGACGCGCGACAGCGTCTCGTCCATCGGCATGTGGATGCTGGCATAGCGGGTGATGCCCTTCATGTCGCCAAGCGCCTGCTTCACAGCCTGCCCGAGCGCGATGCCGACATCTTCCGTGGTGTGGTGGTAATCGATATGGAGATCGCCGTCGGCCTGCACGGTGATGTCGATACGCGAATGCCGCGCCAGGAGATCCAGCATATGATCGAAGAATCCGATGCCGGTCGCGACATTGGATATGCCGGTACCGTCCAGATTGACCGACACCATGATGTCGGTTTCCTTGGTCTTGCGCTTGATCGTGGCCGTGCGCATGAAAAGTGCTCTCCGAACGCCTCAGAACTCTGGGAAAGAGCGTCCTTTTAACAGGCACATGACGCCTTCGCTACTGCGGGATGACGCGATTTTTGCCTGAGTTTTCAGATATGGTGACCGGAATTCGCCGCGCCAACGGCCCGATTGCAACGAGCGGCCCAAGTGCCTAGATCAGGCCCTCAACGAGGTATTCATGCAAGCATCCCAAGCTGAAGTCTGGCACGGGACCACCATTCTCACGGTCCGCAAGGGCGGCAAGGTGGTTATCGGCGGCGACGGGCAGGTCTCGATCGGCCAGACCGTCATCAAGTCCAACGCCAAGAAGGTCCGCAAGCTTGGCAAGGGTGATGTCATCGGCGGCTTCGCCGGCGCCACCGCCGACGCCTTCACCCTGTTCGAGCGCCTTGAAGCGAAGCTCGAGCAGTATCCCGGCCAGCTGACCCGGGCCGCCGTCGAACTTGCCAAGGACTGGCGCACCGACCGTTATCTGCGCCGCCTCGAGGCGATGATGATCGTCGCCGACAAGGACGTCTCGCTGGTGCTGACCGGAACCGGCGACGTGCTGGAGCCGGAGCATGGCGTGATGGCGATCGGCTCCGGCGGCAATTACGCGCTGGCCGCCGCGCGTGCGCTGGCCGATTCCGACAAGGATGCCGAGGCCATCGTGCGCCGCTCGCTCGACATCGCCGCCGACATCTGCGTCTACACCAACCGCAACGTCACCATCGAAACCCTCCCCGCATGAGCGCGGCGGACAATGCCGTGGCAACAGCGACGCCGGGGCTGTCGCCGCGTCAGGGATTTTTGATCGCTTTAGCGCTGCTCGCGCTGCAGGCGGCGATCCTCTACGGCATGGGCCGGCTGCCGATCTGCGCCTGCGGCTACGTCAAGCTGTGGCACGGCGTGGTGCTGAGTTCAGAAAACTCGCAACACATCGCCGACTGGTACACCTTCTCGCACATCATCCACGGCTTCCTGTTCTATGGCTTGACCTGGCTGCTACTGCCGCGCCTGTCGTGGATCGCGCGCCTTCTGATCGCGATGCTGATCGAGGGCGGCTGGGAGCTGCTGGAGAATTCGCCGCTCATTATCGAGCGCTACCGGGCCGGCACCATCTCGCTCGACTATTACGGCGACAGTATCCTCAACTCGGTGTCCGATACGCTGGCGATGATCGCGGGCTTTCTCGCCGCGCGTAAACTGCCGGTGACCGCGACGGTGCTGATCGCGATTGTGTTCGAGATCGCCGTCGGCCTGCACATCCGCGACAACCTGACGCTGAATATCATCATGCTGATCCATCCGTTCGATGCGATACGGCAATGGCAGAGCGGGCCGCCGATTATCTAGGACACGCTGGAGCTAACCACCGCTTGCGATGCAGCCCCTTCAACAATAGCTAAGAGCCATGACAGACTTCTCCCCCCGCGAAATCGTATCCGAACTCGACCGCTTCATCGTCGGACAAGGCGACGCCAAGCGCGCTGTCTCCATCGCGCTGCGCAACCGCTGGCGGCGGCAGCAACTGACCGGCTCGCTGCGCGAGGAAGTGCTGCCGAAGAACATCCTGATGATCGGCCCGACCGGCGTCGGCAAGACCGAAATCGCGCGGCGGCTGGCGCGGCTCGCCGGAGCGCCGTTCATTAAGGTCGAGGCCACCAAGTTCACCGAAGTGGGCTATGTCGGCCGCGACGTGGAACAGATCGTGCGCGATCTCGTCGAGGTCGCGATCATGCAGACCCGCGAGCGCAAGCGGAAGGATGTGCAGGCGCGCGCGCAACAGGCCGCCGAGGACCGCGTGCTCGACGCATTGGTCGGCGCCAACGCCGGCGCAGCGACGCGTGATTCATTCCGCAAGAAACTGCGGGCGGGCGAACTGAACGACAAGGAAATCGAGATCGAGACCCAGTCGTCCGGCGGCACGCCGATGTTCGAGATTCCGGGCATGCCCGGCGCGCAGGTCGGCTCGATCTCGATCGGCGACATTTTCGGCAAGATGGGCGGCCGCACCAAGACCCGCCGCCTCAGCGTGGCCGATTCCCACGAGATCCTCGTCAACGAGGAAAGCGACAAGCTGCTCGACAACGATCAACTGACACAGGAAGCCGTGCAGGCGGTGGAGAACAACGGCATCGTCTTCCTCGACGAGATCGACAAGATCTGCGTGCGCGACGGCGCGCGGGCCGGCGACGTGTCCCGCGAGGGCGTGCAGCGCGACCTGCTGCCGCTGATCGAAGGCACCACGGTGTCCACCAAGCACGGCGCGGTGAAGACCGACCACATACTCTTCATTGCATCGGGTGCGTTCCATATCGCCAAGCCCTCCGACCTGCTCCCCGAATTGCAGGGCCGTTTGCCGATCCGCGTCGAACTGCAGCCGCTGACGCGCGACGACATGCGCCGCATCCTCACCGAGCCTGAGGCCTCGCTGCTCAAGCAGTATGTCGCGCTGATGCAGACCGAAGGCGTCACGCTCAACATCACCGACGACGCCATCGACGCGCTCGCCGACGTCGCCGTGGCGGTGAACTCGACCATCGAGAACATCGGCGCGCGACGCCTGCAGACGGTGATGGAGCGGGTGCTGGACGATACGTCTTTCCACGCGCCTGACATGAACGGTCAGACCGTCACGATCGACGCGGCCTATGTGCAGAAGCACATCGGCGATCTGGCGAAGAACACCGATCTGAGCCGGTTTATTTTGTAAGATTATTACACGTGATCTATACAGGTACGGATCGTCATACGCGGGCTTGACCCGCGTATCCATCATTCGTCATGAGAACATTTAGCGAAGCAGATGGATTGCCGGGTCAAGCCCGGCAATGACAACGATACGCTACCGCGCGCGCCGCACACGCACATACAGCGCGCCCTCGCCGCCGTGGCCGATGTGAGCTTCCTCGAAGCCGACGATGAGGCTGCGGAATTCCGCTAGGCCGAGCCATTGCGGCACCTGACGGCGCAACACACCGCGCTCCGACTCCGGCCCGACGGTGCGGCCCTTGCCGGTGATGACGAGAACGAAGCTCATCCCGTCGGCCTGCGCGTGATGCAGAAAGTTCAGCAGCATGCGATGAGCCTTGGTCTGGGTCATGCCGTGCAGATCGAGCCGCGCGTCGATGTCCTTCCGGCCGCGCGACAGCTTTGACCGTTCACGCCGTCCCAGCGGCGCAAGCGGCGGTGGCACCGGAGGCGCGCTCGGAATTTTTCGGATCGCGGCTGGAAGTTTTGGTGACGGCGCGGAATTCGCAGTCACCGGAACTTCTTCGACAATTTCCGGCGAACTTTTCGCCGGACGCGATCGCTTGCGCAGCGGCTTTGCCTGTTTCGTCACGTTTTCCCATAGCTCGGCTTCTTCGCGGCTGAGCGCGCGCTTGCGCCGGGGCGATGGCGGTGGATCGAGATTGCGCGGACGCTTCATTGGCGATGACGATAGCGCCGGTGATGCCGCTTGCGGCGCGGCGCATCAGGCTTGACGGTCGTCGTTGACGCAACATCCGGCGCGGTTTTCGGACGAGCTTCCGGCAGCGGCACGGCTTGTGCGACCGGCGCAGTTGCAGCGGCAGCAGGCGCTGCCGGCGCAGTAGGCGTGGGCGCTTGGGCTGCAGCGGGTTGATCCTTGGATGGAGCGCTCTTGGTCGAATCCTTCGTCTGCTCTTTCGGCGCGTCCTTGACGGTTTCCTTCACAGCTTCTTTGGCTGCTTCCTTCGGTGCATCCTTGACTGAATCCTTATCCTTGGCAGGCGCGGTTTGTGGAAACAGTTTTGCGATGGTGGCCGACGGCCGGTCTTCCGGCAGCGGCATGGTCTTGCCGCGCGACACAGGATCGAGGCTGTTGGGCAGCAGCATCACAAAGCGTGCCGGATTTTTCAGGCGGCCGGCGACCCGGCCCGCATCGGCGCCCGCGCCGAAGTAGATGTCCGCGCGCGCCGGACCGATAATCGCCGAGCCGGTGTCCTGCGCAATCATCAGCTTGCGGAAAGGTGTGTTCGACGTGTCAGATTCAATCGGCAGATTGCCCTCGATAAAAAACGGCGTGCCGTAGACATGGAGCGACTTGTCGACGGCAATCGACCGACCCGCCGTCAGAGGTACGCCCTGCGCGCCGACCGCTTCGTCATCCGCCGCCAGCTTCACTTCCCGAAAGAATACATAGGAGCGGTTGAACCGGCGCAACTCCTTCGCGGCATCAGGACTCTGCTCCATGTATTCCCGGATCTTCTGCATCGACATCTGGTCTTTGGGCACGATGTTGCGTTCGATAAGCACACGGCCGACGGGCGTGTAGGGATAACCATTATGTGCATCGTAGTTGATGCGCACGATCGAGCCGTCATCGAGCTTGATCCGCGCCGAGCCCTGAATCTGGATGAATAGCAAATCGGTCTGGCTCTTCAGCCAGACCACTTCGAGACCGCGCCCCGCGATTGCGCCATCCTCGATCTCCGCGCGGTCATAGTAAGGCACCAGCTTGCGCCGCCCGACCTTGCGGAACACCTGCCCCTTGTTGGGCATGCTGGCATTGGCCTGTGAATATCCCCGCACGAACAGGTTCGACGGCCGCCGATAAACCGGCACGGTGTAAACATCGGTCTGCACCCGCGAACCGTCGACGATGGGCTCGTAGTAACCGGTAACAAAGCCCGCATCTTCGCCGATCCGCGAAATCTGCAACGGCGTGAAATTTTTCTCGAAGAATTCGCGTGCCTTGGCGCTCTCGGAGATGTCCTCGGCGCGCGCCGCGATGCAGGGATCGCGCAGCGACGTGCCAAGCGCCTTGCTGTCCGCAATCGGACCCTTCTGTGCGGCGATCGGCCTGCAGCTTGTGCGAAATGTCTTGAAGGCCGGAAGCGGATCGTCGTCGGCCCAGCCCACGACCTCGCTCCATTTCAGCGGCGCATACTGCCCGCCCGGAACCTCCAGCGGCCAGACAACCGGTCCCCGCTTCGGCGCTTCATGATGATCTTGGGAGGCGTGACGGCCGGCAGTTCTGGCGTGGGCGTCCGCGATCGCAAAGCCCGCGACGAGACATCCAAACGCTCCGGCGCTCAGCCACGCGCCAAAACGCCCGGCTCGTGCGCCGGGCGCGGTATTTTCCTTATTGTCCGCTTTCCGTCCCAACCAGCTTCCAGTTCGGATCGCGCGAAGCGATGTCACGGGCGAACGTCCAGACATCTGTGACATCGGTGAGCTTTTCCGGGTTGCCATCGACGACGGTGCCAGCCTTGTCGCGCGTCACCGAGATCATCTGGGATATGAACCGGATGGTGATCTGGGCGGCGCGATCGCGCGTTTCGGCATTGACGATCTCGGCCTTGTCGATCGACGCGAACCTCGTCTCGACTTTTTCGCCGCGCTGTTCGCGTTCCTTGATAGCGGCCTCGAATCCCTCGTAGACCTCAGGCGACAACAAATCCTTCAGTGCGCGGCGATCACCATTGGCGAACGCAAGCACGATCATCTCATAGGCGCTCTTCGCGCCACTGAGAAAATGCTGCGCGTCGAACGACGGGTCGGAGACCGCGATCTGATCGAGACCGCGCGCGAGTACCGAACCGGATTCGGCAATTCCCTTCCAGCGGTCGGGCACGACTGCAGGCTCCGCCGACGGCGCCAGCGGGGCCTGATCGATGGTCTTGCCCGGCATCGGCACAACGTTGTCCGGCGCGCCGCGCAGAACGTCGCGCGCCGCGCGATCGAACGGCGGCCGCTCGTCACCGGTCCTCTGTCCCAGCACATTGCGCAATCGCAGGAAGATGAAGACGGCCAGGGCCAGAAAAATGATGGTGTAAATATCCACGTCGCATTCACTTTCTGATCGGTGCTGCACGCCACCCGCGCGGCGTCCCGGCTCGGGACAGGGTCACACAGGCGTTCGTCTGTCACATGTAGGCACGAAATCCGATCCAGCCAACATCGCTATATGCCGCGCTTTGAACAGCTCGAAAGACAAGATTTGGGCATTCTCAGCGCCGATTTGGCGTAATTCTACCCGATCCAGCGGTTGCGGCCAACCGAAACACACCAGAATGCAGCCCATCGTCCTTGTCGAATGAGGCAAGGCTATGATAGCCACTCGCCCCGACAAGGGCCTGTCCTGTCCGAACGCGGATGTTTGCCGCCAACGGATGCTTTTCTCAGGCAGTTCCCGACTGGATCGCTCCCTGGGCGATCTCGTTTCCACATTCTCGGAGCGACTTATTCATGACCAACGGCAACGGTGCACCTCTCGAGAACGCGGCTCCGCCCCAGTTCAACGTCCTGGCGCAGTATATCAAGGATTTCTCGTTCGAGAATCCCAACTCCCCGGCTTCACTGGCCGCTCAGGACAAGCAGCCCACGATCAACATCCAGATCAACGTCACCGCGACTCCCGTTGCCGAGCATGACTTCGAAGTCGCGCTGTCCATCGACGGCAAGGCCGAGATCGACAACCTCGTACTGTTCGCCTTCGAGCTGATCTATGCCGGCGTGTTCCGCATTCAGAATGTGCCGCAGGACAGCATGCATCCGTTCATCATGATCGAATGCCCGCGGCTGCTGTTCCCGTTCGCCCGTGAGGTCGTTGCGTCGTCGGTGCGCGCCGGCGGCTTCCCGCCGCTGATGCTCGATCCGGTGGATTTCGTCGGTCTCTATCGCCAGAATATGGCGCGTCAGGCTGAGCAGCAGCAGGGCAAGCCGAGCTAAACCCGGCTATCGCCGCGCGAAGCGAACATCGCTTCGCTCAAGATTCCTTCGAGAACTCATTCCAGATCGGCGTGCCGCCGAGTGTCGCGACAAACGCGGCATGCGCGGCTGCGTCTGCCTCGGTCACGCGCGGCGCAAGCGGCACCTCGCGCTGCCGGCGCGGAGCGTCGATCTGTCCGGCGCCGAACGACTGGCGCGTCTCGGACAGAATGAGCTGCGACTGCCGCGCGCCGATCAGATCGATATAGACTTCCGCCAATAGCTCCGCGTCGAGCAGCGCGCCGTGCTTGGTGCGGCGGGAATTATCGATGGCGTAGCGCGAGCACAGATCGTCGAGCCGGTTCGACACGCCGGGATGCTTGCGGCGCGCCAGCGTCAGCGTATCGATCAGGCGATCGCGCGGAATTGCAGCGCGCGACGTCCGGTCGAGTTCGGCGTTGATAAAGCCAATGTCGAACGACGCGTTGTGAATGATTAATGGCGCATCGGCGATGAAAGTCAGAAAATCGTCCGCCACCGCCGCGAACAACGGTTTGTCGGCAAGGAACTCACTCGACAGGCCATGGACGTTGAATGCTTCCTGCGGCATGTCGCGCTCGGGATTGAGATAGACGTGAAACGTCTGCCCGGTCGGCATACGGTTGACCATCTCGACGCAGCCGATCTCGACCAGGCGATCGCCGCGCAGCGGATCGAGGCCTGTAGTTTCGGTATCGAGAACGATTTCGCGCATGAAATGCCAGTGGGTTGCTGCGAATCAGCTTCGCCGTCTTGGCATCTTAACGACTTCGCGGAGGATTTCACCGATCCGCTGTCGCACCGGGTCCAGACCGTGAGAGGTGTCCACCACAAAATCCGCGCGTTTGCGCTTTTCCGCATCGGGTAGCTGTCGCGCCAGAATGGCGTCGAGCTTTTCGGGCGTCATGTTGTCCCGCGCCAGAATGCGTTCGCGCTGAATCTCCGGCGCCGTCGTCACCACCACCACCGCATCGACCCGGTTTTCGCCGCCGGTCTCATACAGCAATGGCACATCGAGCACCGCCACCGGCGCGCCGGATGCTTCCGCGTCGCCGAGAAACTTGAGTTGATGGCTGCGCAGCATCGGATGCACGATGGTCTCGAGCCGCTTCATAGCGTCGGCATTGTTCAAAACCATGGCCGACAGCTTCTGCCGGTCCACCTTGCCGTCCACCGTGCTGCCGGGAAACGCCGCTTCGACGGCCGCAACGGCCTCGCCTTCATAGACTTTATGAACGGTGGCATCGGCGTCGTAGACCGGCACTCCCGCCTCCTCGAACAGTTTCGCGGTGGTGGATTTTCCCATCCCGATCGAACCCGTCAGACCCAGCAGCAACATCGACATTTCTTTCATCAAACAGCCAGCAGATTCCGGCTGCGCAGAAAACCAAGCAGCGGCAGCAGCGGCAATCCCAGAATCGTAAAATGATCGCCCTCGATACGCTCGAACAGATGCACGCCGGTGCGCTCTAGTTGATAAGCGCCCACGCTTGCCGTGACGGCATCGCCCGCTTCATCGATATAGGCGGCAATCTCACTGCCGGTGAGCGGGCGCATCGTCATCCGCGCAACACTGACGTGGGAAAACAGGACCATACCGTCTTTCACGACGCTGACCGCGCTGTGCAATTCGTGGGTCTGTCCGGACAAGGTTGCGATTTGTGCCGCTGCTGCAGCCCGATTCGCAGGCTTGCTGAAAAGCTGCTCGCCCAGCGCCAGCGTCTGATCGGCACCGACCACATACCGGCCCGGATGCTTCAGGGAAATAAACTTCGCTTTCTCTCCAGCGAGAAGTGCTGCGATCTCGCCCGGATTTTTCAGACCTGAACTGTCCTGGATGGCGCGTTCGTCAATGTCGGCCGGAATCGTGTCGACAGAGATGCCTGCATTCGCGAGCAAGCTTTTTCGCACAGAACTCTGCGATGCCAGAATTAAAGGTTGCCGTTCACGCCAGACAGTCACGTTTCTGGTGCCTTCTGGCGCTGACGATCGGCGTACAATTTCATGATCGCGGCCGCGGTTTCCTCGATCGAGCGGCGGGTGACGTCGAGCAGTGCCCAGTCGAACCTGGCGCTGAGTTTGCGCGCGAAGGCGACTTCCTCGGTCACCGACTGACGATCGATATAGGTATCGTCGCCGGTCCTGCCGATGCCGAGCAGTCGATTCTGCCTGACCTGGATCAATCGCTCGGGAGTTGCATGAAGACTGACCACCAGCGGCTTTTTCAGGGTTTCGAGTTGATGCGGAATCGGAATTCCCGGCACCAGTGGCACGTTCGCAGTGCGGACTCCACGATTGGCGAGATAGATCGAGGTCGGTGTCTTCGATGTCCGTGAGACGCCGACAAGAACCACGTCGGCCTCCTCCAGCCCTTCAACATGCTGGCCATCGTCATGCATCATCGAATAGTTCAGCGCATCGATGCGCTTGAAATACTCCGCGTTGAGCGTGTGCTGCGCGCCGACGCGGCGCGAGGTCTCGGTGCCGAGATAGGCCTGAAACAACTGCATCACCGGGCCGATGATCGACAGGCTCGGAATATTGATTTCCTGGCACTTCGCCTCGAGCCGTTCGACCAGATCTTTCTCCAGCAGCGTGAAGAGCACAATTCCCGGTGCTTCCTCGATTTCCGCCAGCACGCGATCGAGCTGCTTCTGGCTGCGGACCAGCGGATAGACGTGCTCGACCGGCGAGACATTCGAGTACTGCGCTGCCACCGCGCGCGCGACAGTGATCAGCGTTTCACCGGTCGAATCGGAGATCATGTGGAGGTGAAAATAATTGCCGGAGGTGGTCGCCATGACGTCTTGAATCCGTTTCCGCTCAATCCGGCGACTGTGAATAGCTGTGAATTCCTGTGGGCATATTCGCCTCAATCCGGCGGTGGACTGCACCGTCCGGGATAACTCGCTCTTTCATTCACAGCGCTGATTTCGGGATGAAATCTGGCCCTTGCAGGGATGGTAGCGGGGTTGTGTGGATTTGTCTTGGGATAATGCCGTGCCCAATACTCCCAAGCGCTTGAAACCATCGGCTTATTCTCTGTCATCCCGACCGCGTCCAACACCGGGTATAAACCGGCGGCATGTGGACGAGCATTGGACAAATACGGGAGAGCGATGCGCGAGCGCTAATCACGGCTACACTGACTCAAACTTAAGAATCTAAAAGGATTCTTTAAGGAAGTGGTGCTTGCGGAAAGACCTCGTCTCGCGTCATCTATCGATGTTGCTCAACATGCGAAGCAACGCTTGGTTCCTGTTCTCAAGTCGCAGATGCCAGTCTCGAAGCATCGATTGGCTTGGCAGTTAAAGATAATTCCAACGGAAGATTCCATGTACGAATGGATCAAGGCGCTGCATGTGATCGCGGTCATCTCCTGGATGGCCGGCATGCTCTATCTGCCGCGGTTGTTCGTTTACCATTGCGATGCTGAGATCGGTTCGAAGCAATCCGAGACGTACAAGGTGATGGAGCGCAGGCTGCTCAAGGCGATCATCGATCCCGCCATGATCGTGACCTGGCTGGCCGGTCTGTGGCTGGTCTGGAAGGGTGGCTGGTATGTGTCCGGCTGGTTTCACGCGAAATTCGCGCTGGTGGTGATTCTGTCGGGCGTTCATGGATTTTTCGCAGCCCGAGTGCGGGATTTCGCCAACGATACGAACACCAGAAGTCAGAAATTCTATCGTATTATCAACGAAGTACCCACGGTTTTGATGATCGCTATCGTGATTCTGGTCATCGTTAAACCGTTTTAGGCCGGCAAACGGGCTGGGTCCGCGTCAATGACCTCCTTGCGTGGAGCCGGACGATTTTCTATATATCTGTCATCCCACCGAACGCAGGCGGATGTGGTTGAGTCCCGGTCTCATTGTTGGACCGGCCGCCACATCAGGTTCGAAGCCTCCCGGCACCTTCCTCGCTCAAGACCTGCGGACTTCTGATCGCTTTTGTAGTCCGTATGTCGTCAGCAGGCTGAACCTTTCGCTCCCCTCCCCTCTTTTTTTCTCCACACGCTCCACAGGACAATCCCAATGCGGGAAATCAAACTACAGGACCTCAAAACCAAAACACCGGCGGAGCTTGTCTCGTTCGCTGAAGAGCTTGGGGTCGAAAACGCCAGCACCATGCGCAAGCAGGAACTGATGTTCGCCATCCTCAAGCAGCTTGCGATCCAGGAAACCGATATCATCGGTGAAGGCGTCGTCGAGGTTCTTTCCGACGGCTTCGGATTTTTGCGTTCATGGGACGCCAATTATCTGCCCGGCCCGGACGACATCTACGTGTCGCCATCGCAGATCCGGCGTTTCGGATTGCGCACCGGCGACACCATCGAAGGACACATCCGCAGTCCGAAAGAAGGCGAACGCTACTTCGCGCTGTTGAAGGTCAACACGCTGAATTTCGAAGATCCGGAAAAGTCCAAGCACAAGGTCAATTTCGACAACCTGACGCCGCTGTTTCCGGACGAGCGCTTCCGTCTTGAGCTCGAAGATCCGACCCGCAAGGATCTCTCTGCGCGCGTCATCGATATCGTCGCGCCTATCGGCAAAGGCCAGCGCGCACTGATCGTGGCCCCTCCCCGCACCGGCAAAACGGTGCTGATGCAGAACATCGCACACTCGATCACGGCCAATCATCCGGAGTGCTATCTGATCGTTCTTCTGATCGACGAACGTCCGGAAGAAGTCACCGACATGCAGCGCTCGGTAAAGGGCGAGGTTGTGTCCTCGACCTTCGACGAACCGGCGGTGCGTCATGTGCAGGTCGCGGAAATGGTGATCGAGAAGGCCAAGCGCCTGGTCGAACACGGTCGCGACGTTGTCATCCTGCTCGATTCGATCACGCGCCTCGGCCGCGCCTACAACACCGTGGTGCCGTCATCCGGCAAGGTGCTGACCGGCGGCGTCGATGCCAATGCGTTGCAGCGTCCGAAGCGTTTCTTCGGCGCCGCGCGTAACATCGAGGAAGGCGGATCGCTCACGATCATCGCGACCGCGCTGGTCGATACCGGCAGCCGCATGGACGAAGTGATTTTCGAAGAGTTCAAGGGCACCGGCAACTCGGAGCTCATTCTCGACCGCAAGGTCTCGGACAAGCGCACCTTCCCGGCGATCGACATCTCGCGCTCCGGCACGCGCAAGGAAGAGCTCATCACCGATCCGCAGCTGCTCAAGAAGATGTACGTCCTGCGCCGCATCCTCAATCCGATGGGCACCATGGACGCCATCGACTTCCTGCTCGACAAGCTCCGCAACACCAAGAACAACGCGGAATTCTTCGAGTCGATGAACACCTGATCTGATCAATCAGCAAGCGTCAGCTTGTTTATGCCCGGCCATCAGTGCGAAGCACGTCTTCGCATCGATGTGCCGGGCATTTTTGAACTGATGTGTACGAGCGCTTAGCGTATCGATGCTTCGCTACGGATGTCGACAGCGCCGGCGCTTTCGATGTGAGGCCTATGGATTGCCGCATGCTGTCCGAGAATCCAGCCGGACATTGCGATGGACAGTGCGGCGACAGCAACTCCGGCGCCAACATCGACAAAGTAATGGGCTCCGGTCGTCGGTGTGCTCAGGATCAGGAGCGTGTTCACAGCGACGCCTGCCCATCGCAGGTACGGGATTTTCCAGAATGCCCAGGCGAAGAGAACTCCGTTCGCCGTATGAAAGCTTGGAAACGTAATCAGCCCTTCAAGATTGTTGAGGGGGATTGCGCGCATCGCGCCGGATCTCAGCGCCTCGAGCGTCGGGACATGGGTGTAGTGGCCGGCCGGTAGCGCCGCATAGCCCTGCGGCCCGAGATCGACATGAATGAATGCGCTGACGGCGGGCACGAAACTGGCTGTGATCGCGGTGATGATCAGGGCGACGCCGAAGGCAACGATGAAGGTTTGCAGCCGTGGCAGTTGCCCCGCCATGATCAGCGCGAACGGCACCAGCACAGTTTGAGGCTGAATCGACAGATAGGCCGCATCGAGAGCTTGTTGAAGGAGAGGGTGGCGCTCGACGAATGCGAGATAGATTTTCCGGTCGAATCCAAGCCATTGATCCAGCGCGTGCAGCTCGGCGTCGCGATACGGCATCGCGGTCGCGGTCGCCGCGTAAGTCAGCAAGAGCCCAGTGAACAGCACGAGGAACAGTTGTCCGGCGGCGATTGCTGCGGAAGCAATGCGCTCGTCGCGCCGGATCGCGGTATAGAAATAGCAAAGACCGGCATAGCCGATGCAACTCGCGATCAACGCGGGGTTGCTGCGTAGATCGATGCTCAGTCCGAGCCACAGGAATGAGATTGCGGCACCCGCTGCCATCGCCGCGATGAGCAGCCAGATGATGCGGGTGCGCTGTTGATGCAGGTGGAGCGAGGGGGCGGCGGGCATAAGCGTTGTATAGCTCTGCAACGTGCAAGCGTTGTTTGTAACGGCCAGATTGTCATCGAATGATTTTCCACGATGCCTAATTTGCGCTTAACAGCGCATGACCTTCCCGGTGTAGGCGCGTCTGATCAGGCATCGTCCGACAGGGGCATTTGAAAGAGGCTCATTCATATTGCGTTGCAACATGGCCGTGTTGCGCTCTCAGTGCGCACTATGCTGCG
>JAZKDK010000002.1:0-97487 GCA_040387615.1 Pseudomonadota bacterium
GGCGGTCCGATGGAAGCCGGCAAGGTCGTGGTGAAGGGCAAGAAGCGTTCGGTCGATCTGATCGACGCGATGATCGTCGCCGCTGATGACAGCTACACCGACGAGGAAGTCACCGCGGTCGAGCGCTCGGCGTGTCCGACCTGCGGTTCCTGCTCCGGCATGTTCACCGCCAACTCGATGAACTGTCTCACCGAGGCTTTGGGCCTGTCGCTGCCGGGCAACGGCTCGGTGTTGGCGACGCATGCCGATCGCGAGCGGCTGTTCCGCGAAGCGGGTCATGTGATCGTCGATCTCGCACGCCGCTGGTACGAGCAGGACGATGCGACCGCGCTGCCGCGCAATATCGCCAACTTCGCTGCATTCGAGAATGCGATGAGTCTCGACATCGCGATGGGCGGATCGACCAACACCGTGCTGCATCTTCTGGCTGCGGCGCAGGAAGGCGAAATCGATTTCACCATCGCCGACATCGATCGGCTGTCGCGCCGCGTGCCGTGTCTCTGCAAGGTCGCACCCGCCAAGAGCGACGTTCACATGGAGGACGTTCACCGCGCCGGTGGCGTCATGGCCATTCTGGGCGAGCTCGAACGCGCTGACCTGATCGACACCAGCCTGCCGACCGTGCATGCGCCGACGATGGCCGATGCGCTCAACCGCTGGGATATCGGACGCACCAACAGCGAGTCCGTGCGCAATTTCTTCCGCGCAGCGCCGGGTGGCGTGCCGACGCAAGTTGCTTTCAGCCAGTCAGAGCGATGGGACGACCTCGACACAGACCGCGAGAAGGGTGTGATCCGCTCGGCGGATCATCCGTTCTCGAAGGACGGCGGGCTTGCGGTGCTGTTCGGCAACATCGCGCCGGAAGGCTGCATCGTGAAAACCGCCGGTGTGGATGAATCGATCCTCACGTTCCGCGGCAAGGCGCACGTCTTCGAAAGTCAGGACGACGCGGTCTCCGGCATCCTCGGCAACAAGGTCAAGCCGGGCGACGTGGTTGTGGTGCGCTATGAAGGACCGAAGGGCGGCCCTGGCATGCAGGAGATGCTGTATCCGACCAGCTATCTCAAATCGAAAGGGCTCGGCAAGGTTTGCGCGCTGGTGACCGACGGACGTTTCTCGGGTGGAAGTTCGGGTCTCTCGATCGGCCACGTTTCGCCGGAAGCTGCCGAGGGCGGATTGATCGGCCTGGTGGAGACGGGCGATCCGATCCTGATCGATATTCCGAACCGCATTATCAGCGTCGAACTCGACGAGGCCGTGCTTGCGGCGCGGCGCGCGGCGATGGAGGCCAGGGGCAATGCGGCGTGGAAGCCGGTTGACCGGAAGCGCGTGGTATCGCCTGCGTTGCGCGCGTATGCGGCGATGACGACAAATGCCTCGCGCGGCGCCGTTCGCGACGTGTCTCAGGTCGAGAAATAATCGCTGACATTTGCTTCAAGCGCTGATGCGAGCGGCATCAGCGTTTGAGCAGTTCGTAAACAACCGGGTTGTCGGCGCACGCGCCGAACCCGCATTCCACTAGCGTCGAGATCACATTCAGCGCCGTCAGGCCGATGACGAGCCATACTGCCGTGCGCGCGAAAGCCGATGCGGGAGGCGCGGTGCGGGTGCTGTCGAACTGCTTGTCGAACAGCAGGATGACCGAGAGCAGCGCGATGGCCGCGATAAAGCCCAGCAGCGCCCACGTATAATAGTGATAGCCGAGTAGTGCCGAGCCGTAGCCGGCGTCGCCCGGCATGATGTGCAGCAGCACCTGGCGCGTCGAGACCATCGCGCCGATGAGAGCCGCCAGCAGCGACAGCGCGTAGTGGCTCGGGCGCGGTCCGAAGCGGATGTTCAGGATCGGCCCGATGGCCAGTGCGGTGAACATGATGCGCTGAAGCAGACATAGCGGGCAGGGTAGTTCATTCAGCATGAACTGCGCGGCGAATGCCGCCGCCAGCACGGCGGCGACACCGTAGAGACTGAGTGCGTTGAGGGTGACGGCGCGTTCCGGGGTCATGTGATGCGCCTCAGAACGACAGCTTCAGCGTATCGGTCGCGTGGTGAAAGTAGGTCGCGGCACAGGCGACAAGCAACACGGCGAACAGGGACATTGCGAGAGTTCGCGAACCGCGCCATGCGACAAGCATCACAATCGCAGCAGCCAGAAACAGCGCGGTAAATTCCATCTTCGCTCCCCCAGCGGATATGGAATTACTCTACGACAGATTCGGCGATCGGCGGTCTTGCATTTGAACAGCGTAACGCCGCCGGCGACGCTTTCGCATCATCGGCGGCGCAGCCTTGGCAGTCGTTATCCCTTCACATATGCAGCCAGCTTCTCCAGCGTCTGCATGCCGAGTTCGACTGCGCCGAACTTCATCACGGCATTGCGTGCTTCGACAGATGGGAAGATTGATCGCATGGTCAGCAGCGTGCGGTTCGCCCCCAGCGCTTCGAACGTGACGGTGACTTCGAAGGCATGCGGATCGTTGTCAATATCCGAGTCGTGCAGATAGGCGAGGCGTTCGCCCGGCAGGATCTCGCGATACGCGATGCGGTTCGGATAATCCGTGCCGTCCGGCCCATGCATGGTGAAGCGAAACAGGCCACCGACACGGCAGTCCATTGCGAGCACTGTGACGGTGAAGCCGTTGGGGCCGTACCATGTCTTCAGCGCCTCGGCTTCGGTGAAGGCGCGGAACAGCACCTCCGGCGGCGCGTCGAATTCACGTTCCATGGTGATGGTGGGCTGGTCGGCCGGTGCGCTTGCCCTGACCTTGAGAGTCGTTGCCGTCATGTGTCTGTTTCCTTTGACTGGATGTCTTTCAAATACAGATCGAGCTTGCCGAAGCTCTCCTCCCAGAACTGCCGATATTGATCGAGCCATTCGGTCGCTTCCTTCAGCGCCTTTGGCTCGAGGCGGCAGGGCCGCCACTGGGCAGTGCGCCCGCGCGTCACGAGGCCTGCGGTCTCCAGAACTTTCAGGTGCTGGGAGACGGCGGGGAGGCTCATGTCAAACGGCTTTGCCAGTTCCTGCACCGAGGTCTCGCCGAGCGCGAGGCGGGCGAGGATTGCCCGCCGTGTCGGATCGGCGAGGGCCTTGAAGGTTGCGTCGAGGGCGTCTGCGGGCATGGCTCAACCTGTATTTAAGTATATGCTTAAATACGATTTGGAAGGCAGATCGTCAAGCCGAAAAACCCGCTTGCATTTCGGACTCATTGGCATGAATGTTCTTTTTTTGTTCTATCGCGTGATAGGGTTCAGATTATGCCCGAACAGCTTGTATTTCAGGGGTTTGAGCCGTGTCCGCTGCCCGAACCCACTGACGGATTGTTCCTGGCTCTCGTTCCACCGGCGGCCACGGCTAACCGCATCGGCGAGTTGATTCAGCAGCTTCGTTACAGCCATGGACTGAGGGGCCAGCCGCTTTCACCCAGCAGGCTGCATGTCACGCTGCACTATCTTGGCGCATACAATGGTTTACCGCAGAAACTCGTCGAGGTGGTTTGCGCGGCGGTGCCGGCGGTTTCCATGCCACCATTTGAGATCAGCTTTGATCGCGCCTTGAGTTTCACCAACAAGAGAAAGACGAGGCCATTTGTGCTGCGGGCCGGCAGGGACATGGTCGCGCTGACGACGTTTCATCGCGCCTTAGGCGGAGCAATGACAAGAGCCGGACTGGGGCGGGTGACACCACATTGCACACCGCACATGACGCTGCTTTACGACAGGCGGTTGGTGGACGAGCATCAGATTGAAGCATTGGGCTGGACCGTGACCGATTTTGTTCTCGTGCACAGTCTTGTCGGTCGAGGAAAGCATATTCATCTCGCGCGCTGGCCGCTGCAGCGCTAAATCCTGATTCAGAAATGAGAGGGATTGAATTTGCCTATCACCATCTACGGCATCAAGAACTGTGACACGATGAAGAAGGCCCGCGCCTGGCTCGACAAGCACGACGTCGACTACAGCTTTCATGATTACAAGACCGCCGGCATCGACAAGGACCGGCTTGCGCGCTGGAGCAAGGCCGTCGGCTGGGAGGTTTTGCTGAACCGCGCCGGCACCACGTTTCGGAAACTTCCCGACGCCGACAAGGCCAACCTGACCGAGAAAAAAGCGATGGCGCTGATGCTGGCCCAGCCCTCCATGATCAAGCGTCCGGTTCTGGAAATGGGCGGAAAGCTGCTGGTCGGCTTCAAGCCCGAGAACTACGCGGCCGCGATCGGGTAGATAAGCGCCGAAGGCGTCGCCGTTCTGGTCAAGGCTTTGACCGCGATCTGGCGTTAAGCTCATGTAAAATATTGGTGATTATCGAATTTTTCCTGAGGGGTGCGACGTTCTGGCGCACCATCGCGGAACGTGTCATTTTACCGTTCGCTTTCCTCCCTCAGGATATCCCCATGACTGTTACCACCGCGCCGTCAGTCCCGGCCTCAACGCGATCGCCCTGGTACACCATTCTCTACGTGCAGGTGCTTGTCGCCATCGCGCTAGGGATCCTGATCGGGCATTTCTATCCCGGTCTGGGCAAGACGCTGAAGCCGCTCGGCGATGGCTTCATCGCGCTGATCAAGATGATGATCGCGCCCGTCATCTTCTGCACGGTCGTGCACGGCATCTCCTCGATGGGCGATCTCAAGCGCGTCGGGCGGGTCGGCCTCAAGGCCTTGTTGTATTTCGAGGTCGTCTCGACGATTGCATTGCTTGTTGGCCTGCTCGTCGGTGAAATCATTCAGCCGGGCAGCGGCTTCAATATCGATCCTGCGACGCTCGATCCGAAGGCGGTCGCCACTTACGTTCACAAGGCGAGTGAAGATGGAATCGTCGCGCATCTGATGGCGATCATTCCGGAAAGCTTCATCGGCGCGCTCGCCAAGGGCGATCTGCTGCAGGTGCTGCTGGTGTCGATCCTGTCCGGTTTCGCAATCGCGTTCATGGGTAAGGCCGGCGAACCGATCGCGCACGCCATCGACATGGCCGCGAAAGTCTTCTTCGGCGTGATCCGGATTATCGTGCGCGCGGCACCTATCGGCGCATTCGGCGCGATGGCTTTCACCGTCGGCGCCTACGGACTCGGCGCATTGTGGAATCTGGCGGCGCTGATCGGCACGTTCTATCTGACCAGCATTCTTTTTGTCCTGCTGGTGCTCGGCGGGATTGCACGGTTCGCGGGATTTTCGATCCTGCGTTTCATCGCCTACATCAAGGACGAGCTTCTGATCGTGCTTGGCACGAGTTCATCAGAGACTGTGCTGCCCAACATGATCACGAAAATGGAGCGGCTCGGTGCATCGCGCGGCGTGGTCGGTCTCGTGATTCCGACCGGTTACAGCTTCAATCTCGATGGCACCAATATCTACATGACGCTGGCAACGCTGTTCCTTGCGCAGGCGACCAATACACATCTGACGATCTGGCAGGAGCTTGGTATTCTCGGGGTCGCCATCGTCACATCGAAAGGTGCATCGGGCGTCACGGGCGCCGGCTTTATCACGCTGGCGGCCACGCTTGCCATCGTGCCGGATATTCCGATCGCATCGCTGGCCATCCTTGTCGGCATCGACAAGTTCATGAGCGAGTGTCGGGCTCTCACCAACCTGATCGGCAACGGTGTCGCCACTATTGTGATCAGCCGGTGGGAGGGCGAACTCGACAAGGACAAATTGCACGAGGCGATGGCGCATCCCATCGAACTCGGCGAGGCGATGGAGAAGGTCCGCGCGACAGCGTGATTAATGACGCTGTGTGAGGTGTCCGATTCGCTAAACGAACTCGATCGTGTCGCCGGGCGCGATACGGCCTGGCAGTTTGTGAAACAGATCCCGGTCGATCACGGAACGCAGAACTGGGGCCGGCGGAACGTCGTTGGCGCGCATCAGATTTCTGATCTCGAAGCCGCCATCGTCGCTGATTGTTTTCAAAGAGGCGAGGATACGACTGACGCCAGCGCCGTCGGAAAACGGCATCAACAGCCGTTCGTAGTCGACCTTGCGGCCGTAAAGGTCGTTGACCTTTGAGATGGTGTAAATCGGCAGTCGCCGCCGGACGCATTCATAATAAATGGGCATGACAAGCGGCTCGAGCTTGGCGCCGAGATACTCGTCGAGATAGCGGCCCTTGCCGGTGGTGCCATAGGCACTCGACATCCGGGTACCGTCGCTATCGATCGTGAATCGTGGCGTCTCTCCGGCGCCATGCACGGTGTAGTAGACGAGGTCGTCCGCTTCTTCGGCGATGCGCTCTGGCAGGTAATCGTCAAATTTTGGCAGTCGTTCTTGCTGGGCATACAACCGCAGCCAGAAGTTCAAGAGCTCGCGCTGCTTGATCGACTTCACAATGGCCGGACTAGCGCTTTCGAATTCCATGACCAACGTCCCGACGCGGAGTTAGGAAACGTCCTTGCCAGCAATCATCAGCTCTTGGTCGAAATTTTTCATGAAAGGGGAACTCTGCCGAACATTAGGCTTAACAAGCCGTTTCGTGGCTTCGGTCAGGCGGCCGGTATAGCCCTAGGCATCAATGGACATTATGGAATTTGCAGGCTACGCATAATCGAGTGGGCAGCATTGCGGCTTGCGCATCACTAACAATCCGATACATATTCCGGCCGGATTGCCGGGATCGATGGTTTCGGAGGAGCGCAAGGGGCTGCGCAAAAAACGGTCACACGCGGAATGGCTTGCGTGAAGGCTGACAGGGGGAATTTGCTTGTCTGATGAGTTTATTCTTGAAACCTCTGGGTTGACCAAGGAGTTCGCGGGCTTTGTGGCCGTGAGCGACGTCAATCTGAAGGTTCGTCGCGGCAGCATTCATGCGCTGATCGGCCCGAACGGGGCCGGGAAGACGACATGCTTCAATCTGCTGACCAAGTTCCTGAAGCCGACCCGCGGGCAGATTCTCTATAAGGGGCAGGACATCACCGCGATGGCGCCCGCCGATGTGGCGCGGCTGGGCCTGGTGCGGTCGTTCCAGATTTCTGCGGTGTTTCCGCATCTCACCGCGATGGAAAACGTGCGCGTGGCGCTGCAGCGCCAGCACGGCTCGTCATTCGATTTCTGGCGGTCCAAATCGGTCCTCGATCAGTACAACGGCCGCGCGCAGGAGTTGCTCGAGGATGTTGGCTTGAGCGAATTTGCGAATACGCCGGCGGTGGAAATGCCTTACGGCCGCAAGCGTGCGCTGGAAATCGCCACCACGCTGGCGCTCGATCCCGAAATGATGCTGCTTGATGAGCCGATGGCCGGCATGGGCCACGAGGACATCGACAAGGTTGCTGCGCTGATCAAGCGCATTTCGCAGAAGTACACGATCCTGATGGTCGAGCATAATCTGAACGTCGTCGCCCACCTGTCCGACACCATCACGGTGCTGACGCGCGGCAAGGTGCTCGCGGAAGGCAACTACGCAACCCTCACCAAGGATCCGCGGGTCAAGGAAGCCTATCTGGGAGCCGGCCATGAATAACGTTGCAGGCTCGCCGGTTCTGGCCGTCAAGAATCTTGAGGCGTGGTACGGCGAATCCCACATCCTTCACGGCATGAACTTCGAGGTTCGTCCGGGCGAGGTGGTGACGCTGCTCGGACGCAACGGAGCCGGCAAGACATCGACGCTCAAGTCGATCATGGGCATCATCAACAAGCGCACAGGTTCGGTGTCGTTCGAAGGCAAGGATCTGATCCGGCTGCCGGCGGAAAAGATCGCACGCCTCGGCGTCGCGTTCTGCCCCGAGGAGCGCGGCATTTTCGCCAGCCTCGACGTGAAGGAAAACCTGCTGCTGCCGCCGATCATCCGCAGCGGCGGCATGACCCTCGACCAGATCTTCGAGTTGTTTCCGAATCTCAAGGAGCGCCTCGGCAGCCAGGGCACCAAACTGTCCGGCGGCGAGCAGCAGATGCTGGCGATTGCGCGCATCCTGCGCACCGGCGCACGCTTCCTGATGCTGGACGAGCCGACCGAGGGTCTGGCGCCGGTCATCATCCAGCAGATCGGAAAGATGATTGCGCGGCTGAAGGCCGAAGGCTTCACCATCCTGCTGGTCGAGCAGAACTTCCGCTTCGCATCCACCGTGGCCGATCGCTTCTACATCGTCGAGCACGGCAAGATCATCGACACATTCGCAAACTCAGAACTCCAGGCCAACATGGAGAAGCTCCACACCTATCTCGGTGTGTAAAGGGCGCAACCGTAGTCCAAAACGCCGCCGATAGAGCGGCATCCAGGAGGAAAGATAATGAAGAGCACAATTTCGGCACTTATGCTGTCCACCGCGCTGATGATCGGCGCGGGGACCAGCGCGTTCGCGCAGGACAAGACCGTCAGGATCGGAAACCTGACCGATATGTCTGGCCTTTACGCCGACGTGGGCGGTCCGGGTTCGACCCTCGCTGCGCAGATGGCCATTGAGGATTCTGGCCTTACAAAAAAGGGCTGGAAGGTCG
The DNA here is from genome assembly GCA_040387615.1 of Pseudomonadota bacterium. Classification (GTDB taxonomy): domain Bacteria; phylum Pseudomonadota; class Alphaproteobacteria; order Rhizobiales; family Xanthobacteraceae; genus Afipia. The sequence goes on from JAZKDK010000002.1 coordinate 8,427, forward strand.
ACGTGATCGCCGCCGACCATCAGAACAAGCCTGACGTCGGTACCACGACGACCCGGCAATGGATCGATGTGGAGAAGGTCGACGTCGTCGTCGACGTGTTGAACTCGGGCGTCGCGCTTGCAGTCAAGAACGTCGTCACCGAAAAGAACGCCATCATGATCAATTCCGGCGCAGCGTCGTCGGACCTGACCAACGCGCAGTGCTCGCCGAACGTCGTGCACTGGGTTTATGACACCTACATGCTGGCCAACAGCACCGGCACCGCGCTGGTGAAGGCGGGCGGGGATAGCTGGTTCTTCCTCACTGCGGACTACGCCTTCGGTGCTGCGCTTGAGCGTGATACCACGGCGGCCGTGACAAAGGCTGGCGGCAAGATTCTCGGAAGCGTCAAGCATCCGCTGAACTCGTCGGACTTCTCGTCGTTCCTGCTGCAGGCGCAGGCCTCAAAGGCGAAGATCGTCGGCCTGGCCAATGCAGGCGGCGACACCACCAACTCGATCAAGCAGGCGGCCGAGTTCGGCATCGTCAAGGGCGGTCAGCGGCTGGCTGGCCTTCTGATGTTCATCAGCGACGTCAACTCACTCGGTCTGAATGTTGCGCAGGGCTTGAACTTCACAGAGACGTTCTACTGGGACCTGAACGATGACACGCGGGCATTCTCCAAGCGCTACTCGGAGCGTTCGAAGAACAAGGCGCCGCCGACGATGGTGCAGGCGGGCGTCTATTCCGGTCTGATGCACTACTTCAAGGCGCTCGAAGCCATGGGCGGTAATCCGCATGACGGCGCCAAGGTCGTTGCCAAGATGAAGGAAATGCCGACGGACGATCCGCTATTCGGCAAGGGCTCGATCCAGCCGAACGGACGCAAGATCCATCCGGCTTATCTCTTCGAAGTGAAGAAGCCTTCCGAGTCCAAGGGACCGTGGGACTATTACAAGCTGGTTGGCACCACGCCTGCCGAGCAGGCCTTCCGGCCTCTCTCGGAAAGCGTTTGCCCGCTGGTGAAGAAGTAACAACCAATCGCCCGGCGGCTTGACCGCCGCCGGGCATTCTCCCAATACCGCTTTCAATCGCGCGCGAAAGAATTGATACGATGCAAGCTCTCTACGCCCAGCTTTTGGTTGGATTGATCAACGGCTCGTTTTACGCGCTGCTGAGCCTTGGGCTGGCCGTGATTTTCGGAATGCTCAACATCATCAATTTCGCGCACGGCGCGCTCTATATGATGGGTGCATTCGTCGCGTATTTCCTGCTGAATCTTGCCGGTATCAACTACTGGTGGGCGCTGATCCTGGCGCCGGTGATCGTCGGCGGCTTCGGCATCCTGCTCGAGCGCACGATGCTGCAGTGGCTGACCGGTCTCGACCATCTCTATGGGTTGCTGCTGACATTCGGCCTCGCGCTGATCATCCAGGGTGTATTCCAAAACTACTTTGGATCGTCCGGCCTGCCATACGCGATCCCCGATCTGCTCAAGGGCGGCGTCAATCTCGGCTTCATGTATCTGCCGATCTATCGCGGCTGGGTCGTCATCTTCTCGCTCGTGATCTGTATCGCCACCTGGTACCTGATCGAGCGCACGCGGCTCGGCGCCAACCTTCGCGCAGCCACCGAAAATCCGACACTGGTGCGCGCCTTCGGTATCAACGTGCCGCGCATGATCACGCTGACCTACGGTCTCGGCGTCGGTCTCGCTGCGCTGGCCGGCGTGCTGTCGGCTCCGATCAATCAGGTACGTCCGCTGATGGGCGCGGATTTGATCATCGTCGTGTTCGCGGTGGTTGTGATCGGCGGCATGGGCTCGATCATGGGCTCGATCATCACCGGCTTCGCGCTCGGCGTGATCGAAGGCCTGACCAAGTATTTTTATCCCGAGGCGTCCAACACCGTGGTCTTCGTGCTGATGGTGCTGGTGCTCCTCGTAAAGCCGACAGGACTGACGGGGCGGGCGAACTGATATGACGACAATCACTGACAACGCCGTTCCCGTGAAGGGCCGCACCGCTGACGAGATGATCGCGTTCGTCATCATGACCGGCTTGCTGGTCATCGTGCCGCTGACCGGGATTTATCCTTACTTCGTGATGCAGGCGCTGTGCTTTGCGCTGTTCGCCTGCGCGTTCAACCTGCTGATCGGCTATAGCGGCTTGCTGTCGTTCGGCCACGCGATGTTCCTCGGCACCGCGGGCTATGTGACGGCGCACGCGCTGAAGGTCTGGGGTGTGTCGCCCGAGATCGGCATCATCCTCGGCGTCGCCGCCGCGGCCGCGCTCAGCGTCGTGACCGGACTGATCGCAATCCGCCGCCAGGGCATCTACTTTGCGATGATCACGCTGGCGCTGTCGCAGCTGCTGTTCTTTATCTACCTGCAGACCCCCTTCACCCATGGCGAAGACGGCATCCAGGGCATTCCGCAGGGCATGATGTTCGGCGTGTTCGACCTGTCGAAGCCGACCACGCTTTATTACGTGGTGCTGACGATCTTCCTGCTCGGGTTCCTGCTGATCTATCGGGCCATCAATTCGCCGTTCGGCGAGGTGCTCAAGTCGATCCGCGAGAACGAGCAGCGCGCGATCTCGCTGGGCTACAAGACCGACCAGTACAAGCTGCTCGCGTTCATCCTGTCGGGCACGCTGGCAGGTCTGGCAGGGGCTGTGAAGGTGTTCGTGGCGCAGAACGCCTCGTTGACCGACGTGCACTGGACCATGTCCGGCGAAGTCGTGCTGATGACGCTGGTCGGCGGCCTCGGCACCGTGTTCGGACCGGTGGTGGGCGCCTTCGTCATCATCGCCATGCAGCAGTATCTGGCCGGCTTCGGGCAGTGGGTCACGGTGATTCAGGGCGCGATCTTCGTGATCTGCGTGCTGACCTTCCGCCGCGGCATCATCGGTGAAATCGCCCATTTCTTCAAACGTTCGCTGTAACCGACAGATTCTACGGCTTTTCCCGCTTCGATAAAACGGTGGATGACCGGCGCTTTTGCGCCGGTAGCCGTCTGTCGGTTTGCGAAAACGGTTTATGACAGATATGTGACGCGCTCTGTCATGCCGGAGAAAGATCAATGCTTGGGTTGTTTCGTAAGCTGCTGCCCCGGGAGGAGCGGTTTTTCGACCTGTTCGCCCGGCATTCCCAGTCCGTGGTGCAGGGCGCCGAGGCGCTCGAGGGAATGATGCGCGGCGGCGAGGAGACCCCGGTCTACTGCCAGCGCGTCAACCAGTTCGAGAACGACGCCGACCAGATCACACGGGAAGTTCTGACTGCGGTTCGCCGGACCTTCATCACGCCGTTCGATCGCGGCGACATCAAGAACCTGATCACCGCGATGGACGATGCCATCGACCAGATGCAGCAGACCGCCAAGGCGGTGATGCTGTTCGAGGTGCGGACCTTCGAGCCGCCGATGCGCGAGATCGGCTCCATCCTCGTTCAGTGCGCCAATCTCGTCGGCCGCGCGCTCCCGCTGATGCAGTCGATGGGCCCGAACGTCACGACGCTGACGGCGCTCACCGAGGAAATCACGCGGCTGGAAGGCCGCGTCGATGACCTGAACGACATCGGCCTGAAGGAACTCTTTATCAAGCACCGCGACGGCAGCGCGATGGACTTCGTTGTCGGCGCGGAAATCTATAAGCATCTTGAGAAGGTCGCCGACCGCTTCGACGACGTCGCGAACGAGATCAACAGTATCGTGATCGAGCAGGTCTAGTGTGGTGGTTCGCGAGTCCGCACCACGCTTGAAGCACGTTCGGTTTGCGGACTTGCGAACCGAAACCACGCTAGTGTTTATAAATTCTATTGTCCTTTCGAATCCGACGTTCGCTCCGGAAGGCGCTGCAAAATGAAGCGAACGTCGGATTCAGGACAATAGGTCAGGACCGCACCGTGGATGCTTCGCTCGCTTTTCCCATCCTGGTCGGATTGATCGGTGTTGCGCTGCTGTTCGATTTTCTGAACGGCCTGCACGACGCCGCCAATTCCATCGCCACTATCGTCTCGACCCGCGTGCTGCGGCCGCAATATGCCGTTGCGTGGGCGGCGTTTTTCAATTTCATCGCTTTCTTGTTTTTTGGCCTTCATGTCGCGCAGACCATCGGTACCGGCATCATCCACCCCGGCGTGATTGACGCCCAGGTGATTTTCGCGGCCTTGATCGGGGCGATCGTCTGGAACCTGGTGACGTGGGCGCTCGGAATGCCGTCGAGCAGCTCACATGCGCTGATCGGCGGATTGCTCGGAGCAGGCATCGCCAAGGCTGGATTCTCCGTCATGGTCTGGAGCGGCCTGTCGAAAACACTGCTCGCAATCGTGCTCTCGCCGTTCGTTGGCTTCCTGCTCGCGCTGTTGCTGACGGCGATCGTGTCATGGGCCGCGGTGCGGTCGACGCCGTTCGCGGTCGATCGTGCTTTCCGGATTCTGCAGTTTGTTTCGGCTTCGCTGTATTCGCTCGGTCACGGCGCCAACGACGCGCAGAAGACCATGGGCATCATCGCCGTGCTGCTCTATTCGCAAGGCTATCTCGGAGGCGAATTCAGCGTTCCGTTCTGGGTGGTGATTTCGTGCCAGGCCGCGATGGCGCTGGGGACGCTGATGGGCGGCTGGCGCATTGTGCGCACCATGGGACTGCGGATCACCAAGCTCAACCCGATGCAAGGATTCTGCGCGGAGACGGGCGGCGCGGCGACGCTGTTCGCGGCGACGTTCCTCGGTATTCCGGTCTCGACCACACATACCATCACCGGCGCGATTGTCGGCGTCGGCGCCGCACGGCGGCTGTCCGCCGTGCGCTGGAACGTGGCAAGCTCAATCGTTACGGCGTGGATCTTCACGATCCCGGCGGCGGCGCTGGTTTCAGCCGCGACCTACTATGCCGTGACGCTGGCGGGCTGGCGCTGATCTTCTTTTACGCGACTATCTTGAGCCCGATGATTCCCGCGACGATCAGCCCGATGCAGGCGATGCGGAGGGTGGTCGCCGGGTCGCCCAGCAGCCAGATGCCGAGTATGGCGGTGCCGACGGTGCCGATACCGGTCCAGACCGCATAGGCGGTGCCGACCGGTAAGGTTTTCAGCGATAACCCGAGCAATCCGACGCTCGCGATCATGCTGCCGACGGTCAAAACTGTGGGGACCAGTTTCGTGAAGCCGTGGGTATACTTCAGGCCGATGGCCCAGCCGATCTCCAGCAAACCCGCAACAAACAGCATTGTCCATGCCATGGCTCAATCCTTCCATAACAGGGCCGTCCCTGCGGATATGTGTGTGAATCGAGGTCGTCCTCGCCGTCAGTGTATGGCTTAACGGCAAAGAGGATGCAAGTGCATCTAGTTCAAATACCCTTGATCCTGCCGCGTTTCTTTGCCACACGCACGCATCATGTCCGACACCGCCATTGCTGCCGAGTCTGTCTCGCTGACGCCGCTTGCCGAAGAAGTGGCGCGCCGGCGCACGTTTGCGATCATCTCGCATCCTGACGCCGGCAAGACCACGCTGACGGAAAAGCTGCTGCTGTTCGGCGGCGCGATCAATCTCGCGGGGCAGGTCAAGGCCAAGGGCGAGCGGCGCAACACGCGCTCCGACTGGATGAAGATCGAGCGCGAGCGCGGCATCTCGGTCGTTACCTCGGTGATGACGTTTGAATTCCAGAACCTCGTGTTCAACCTGCTCGATACGCCGGGCCACGAGGACTTCTCGGAAGATACCTATCGCACGCTGACGGCGGTCGACTCCGCCGTCATGGTGATCGACGCGGCAAAGGGCATCGAAGCACGCACGCTGAAGCTGATCGAGGTGTGCCGGCTGCGTGACATTCCGATCATCACCTTCGTCAACAAGATGGACCGCGACAGCCGCGACGTGTTCGATCTGCTCGACGAGATCGAGAAGACGCTGGCGCTCGACACCACGCCGATCAACTGGCCGGTCGGTCGCGGCCGCGATTTCATGGGCACCTATGACATCGAGACCGGTGGCATCCGCCTGCTGGAGGGTGGGGGCGCCAAGACCGGCGCAGCGGAGAAAATCGAGATTTCTGATTTGGCCGGCCGCAACGCCAATCTCGATGCCAGCGAGATTGCCGACGAGCTCGAACTGGTGAAGGAAGCCTCGAAGCCCTTCGACCTGCAGTCGTTCCGCGAGGGCCACATGACGCCGGTCTATTTCGGCAGCGCGCTGCGCAATTTCGGCGTCGGCGATCTCCTGGAAGGTCTCGGTCGTTTCGCGCCGTCGCCGCGCGCGCAGGACGCCGACAAGCGCAAGGTCGAGGCTGACGATCCGAAGATGAGCGCGTTCGTCTTCAAGATCCAGGCGAACATGGACCCCAACCACCGCGACCGCATCGCGTTCGCGCGGCTGTGTTCGGGCAAGCTGACGCGCGGCATGAAAGCCAAGCTGGTGCGCACCGGCAAGAACATGAGCCTGTCGTCGCCGCAATTCTTCTTCGCGCAGGACCGCGCTATCGCGGACGAGGCCTACGCCGGCGACGTGGTCGGCATTCCGAACCACGGCACGCTGCGGATCGGCGATACGCTGACCGAGGGCGAAGACATCAATTTCGTCGGCGTACCATCATTCGCGCCGGAAATCCTGCGCCGCGTGCGCCTGACCGACGCGATGAAGGCGAAGAAGCTGAAGGAAGCCTTGCAGCAGATGTCGGAAGAGGGCGTCGTGCAGGTGTTCCGGCCGCGCGATGGTGCGCCTGCGCTGGTCGGCGTGGTCGGCTCGTTGCAGCTCGATGTGCTCAAGGCGCGCCTCGATGCGGAATACTCGCTCCCGGTGGATTTCGAGATCAGCGAATTCCAGCTCGCGCGCTGGATTTCATCCGACGACCGCAAGAAGCTCGATGCGTTCGTGTCCGCGAACAGCTCCGGCGTCGCCGACGACGTCGATGGCGATCCGGTGTTTCTCGCCAAGAACGAATTCTATCTCGGCTACACCCGCGAACGCGCCGAGGGCATCGTGTTCTCGAGCATCAAGGATGTGAAGAAGAAGGCGTGAAATCGCAATTGCCATTGAGGCCCGCATGTCACGATGCACATGGGTTGCGTTCATATTTGCGGCGGCCATGTTCTGGGCAGAGGCAAGTCTTGCTTTGGACAATCAGCGCAGCGGCGCCTCGCAGATCTCACGTCCATTGAGCGGAATAAGACCGAGCGGACTGCGTGAATCGCGCTCCTTCTGCAATTCGATCCGTTATGGCCCGTGTGTCAGTAGGGCGGGTTATTTTCTCGGCGATACATTGCAATTCACGGTCCTCAGCAAGCCGGGCCAAAAGGACGCCGCAAACTACATTAAACCTGATCACGATCTGAACACCATCGACGATTTATTCACGGCCCTTCGTGCCTGCTGGATGCCGCCGTCGTCTGATACAGTCAGCGAAGGAACGGAGATGTCGGTCAAGTTCTCGCTCAAGCGGGATGGGCGCCTCATTGGGCCGCCTCGTATGACATATGTAACGGATGGTGTGTCGACGCATATACGCGATGTCTATTTCAATTCGATCGTCGCGTCGCTCGATGGTTGTGTACCATTTGTACTGACAAAGGGATTCAGCAATGCCATCGTCGGGCGACCGATCATGATCCGTTACGTCGACAATCGCACGCTCAAGCCGGATAGTCCGCCGCAGCAGCCTTGAACCTGCCTGCGCAGCGTTGCGACCAACGTTGCGAGCCGGCCCTCTCGTGTGATTTCCTATCGCCGGCAGCGGGGCTGGATATGGACGATCGGCAGCAGACAATATCCGAGCAACAGGATACGCCGGAGCGGCGTCAGCGCATCGCTTCGTTGCTGTTCAAACTCTCGCCCGTGATGTTTGTCCTCTGTTACATGCTCGCGGCTGTGCAGGGCGCGAAATGGCAGCATTCGCTGCTGATCGCGGTGGTCGGTACACTGATGTGTCTGGGCGCAGCGGGGCTTCACAAATTGCGCGGGTCGAAATCTGCAGATGATCTTGTCTGGCTCAACATCCTGCTGCGCCTGTTTACGCGCTAGGCCTTTGAGCCCGCACGCTTCTCCACATTCGCCTTGATATTGCCGAGGCCGATGGCGGCTTCCGCATCCATGTTGGCGATCTGCTCGTCCGTCGGCGGTTTTTTGCGGGCAGGGTTACGCAGAGTGCGGGTGAACTTCGTGCCGCCGTCGACGTCCTCGCAGGTGTACTGAACGACGATGGGGCCGATGAAATCGGTGTCGGCCTGCACGATCCACAGCTTCGGGCTGATGCAGCTGCGCACGATCCAGTTCAGCGATACCTCACCAGAGCGGATATGCCATTTCTCATGAAACAGCTCGCCGGTCTCTAACGGGCGATTTTCGCTGTCGATATGATGCGAGGCCGCCAGCCACTCGGGCCAGGACTGCGGATTGGTGACGTAGTCGAACACCGCTTTCGCCGGCGCGTTGATGATGATGTCGTGGCTGCGCTCGAAGGCGACGGTGGCAGGGGCGTTCATGGCGTTCTTCCTTCCCGGATTTTCTTGTTTTGCGTTGCGGGTATCAATTAATTCGAATGTCTCCGCGCTTGATGACATCGGACCACAGCTTTATCTCGGCGTCCATCCGCGCGCGTAAAGCGCCCGGTGTCGAGGGCGTCGGCTCGATCTGTTGCGTCTCCAGCCGTTCGCGCACGCTGGGTTTGGTCAGGATATCGTGCACTTCGTCATTGATCTGCGCGATGATCGCAGGCGGCGTGCCTGCGGGCGCGATCAGCGCGTTCCATGCGTCGGATTCGACATCGATCCCTGACTCCTTGAGCGTCGGCACGCCTGGCAGGAAACGAGAACGTTGCGCAGTGGCCACCGCGAGTATTTTAACTTTCCCGTCTGCGAGCTGCGGCGTCACCGCGATGGCGGGCAGGCACGCGGCCTGCACGTCGCCGCGGATCACGGCGGTAATCGCCTGCGGCGATCCGCCATAGGGAATATGCACCATCGCGCCACCTGCGCGCTGCGCGATGGCTTCCATAGTAAGGTGCGACAGCGAGCCCGCGCCGATCGAGCCGAAGGCGAGGGGCGTCCCCTTGCGCTTGAGCATCGCCAGAAACTCCGCAACCGTGTTGACGTTCAGGCTCGCGGGTACGACGAGCACACTTGGCAGCGACGTCAGCATCGTGACCGGCGCGATGTCTTTCGCGGGATCGTAGGGCAGCTTCGAGAACAGCAGTGTGTTGATGGCCAAAGGCCCGCCGAGGCTGATACCGAGCGTCGCGCCGTCGGGCGCGGCCTTGGCGACGGCGTCGGTGCCGATATTGCCGCCTGCGCCGGGCTTGTTCTCGACGATGAAACTTGCGCCCGGATGGCGCGCCTGAAGATCGTCGGCGACGATCCGCCCGACCAGATCCGGCGTCGAACCCGGCGCATAAGGCACGATGATTTTCACCACTTTCGGCGGCCACGAAGGCTCCGCCGCATGGGCGTTCGAGGCGGTCGCGACCAGAGCCAGCGTGAGTGCGGCGATTGCAAGGGATTTCATGAGGCCAGGGAGATTAGGGGCAGGGTTGCAATGCGGAAGCGGCATTGCGCGCCGCACCCCAAAAGTGATACCGGGGCACAGCGCAGCCGAATATTAACAGGGTCTCGCGCAGGGTGGAATGTCTCGGAAAGCGGTGCTGAAAACCGCTGCGGGCAGGTCGAGACGGAGGGCGGCATATGGGCTTGTTGATCCTGATCGCCGGGTTGGCGCTGTTCCTCGGCGTCCATACGCTGACCACGTTGCGCGGCCCCCGTGCCGCCGTCATCGCGCGGCTCGGCGAGGGCGGTTACAAGATTCTTTACACGCTGGTGTCGTTCGCAGGGCTCGCGCTGATCGTGTGGGGCTTCAGCATTTATCGCGCCACTGGGTGGATCAACGTCTGGTATCCGCCGGTCGCCATGAGGCACATCGCGCTGTCGCTGATGCTGCCTGCGGTGATCCTGGTGGTGGCGTCCTATATTCGCGGCAACATCTATCTGAAACTGAAGCATCCGATGCTGACCGGCGTGAAGCTGTGGGCGGTGCTGCATCTGATGTCCAACGGCGATCTCGGATCGATCATCCTGTTCGGGTCCGTGCTCGCATGGGCCGTCTACGATCGCATTTCGCTCAAGCGCCGCGAAGATCCCGGCGCGCCGCCCATTCCGGTCGGCGGTGTCGGCAACGACCTGATCGCGATCGCGGTCGGTGTCGTGGTCTATGCCGCGCTGGCATTCGCATTCCATCCTCTCGTGATCGGCGTCCCTGTGATTGGAGCTTAAGACATGTCCGTGCAAACAGCGGTGAAGCGCAAGACCGCGCCCGATATCCTCAAGCGCAAGGGCGGCGACCCGATCGTGATGCTGACCTCGTACCACGCGCATACCGCGGCGCTGGTTGACCGGTATTGCGATGTCATTCTCGTCGGCGACTCGCTTGGCAACGTGATGCATGGTTTCGAGACGACGGTGCCGGTCACGCTCGACATGATGATCCTGCAAGGCCGCGCGGTCATGCGCGGCTCGAAGGAAGCGCTCGTCGTGGTGGATATGCCGTTCGGATCGTATGAAGCGTCGAAGGAACAGGCGTTTCACTCCGCCGCGCGCGTTCTGAAGGAAACCCACTGCGGCGCGGTGAAGATGGAAGGCGGCGTGCGCATGGCGGAGACCATCGAGTTTCTGACCACGCGCGGCATTCCGGTGATGGGACATATCGGCCTGACACCGCAGTCGATCAACACGCTCGGCAGCTTCAAGTCGCAGGGCAAGGACGAGGCTATCAAGATCGCGGCAGGCGAAAACGGCAGCGGTCCATTTCAGGATGACGCGCGCGCGGTGGCGCAGGCTGGCGCCTTCTCGATGGTTGTGGAAGCCGTCGCTGAGCCGCTCGCACGCCGCATCACCGAAATCGTTTCCATTCCGACCATCGGCATTGGCGCAAGCAACGCGTGCGATGGCCAGGTGCTGGTGCTGGAGGACATGCTCGGCCTGTCGCCGTGGGTGCCGAAGTTCGTCAAGCGTTACGGCAACCTTGGCCCCGGTATCGAGGCCGCGATTCAGGACTACGCCCGCGAAGTCCGTTCACGCGCGTTTCCGGGACCGGAGCACGTCTACGGCATCAAGCCGAAAGCCTGACATGCATTGAACGGTTGTCTCTACAAAAAAGCCCGGCGCAGCTCGCCGGGCTTGAGTTTTTGAACTGGAGAAAAACAAAATCGATGGCGCGACCGTGAGGCCGCGCCACTCACCATTCAGAACTTGTAGTTCACGGCTCCGCGGACAACATGGATCTTGTTGTCGAACGTGGTCACGAGATTGAGCCCCGGTGCGACCGTCGGATTGAAAACCGTTTCGTTTCCGAGGTCGTAATAGAGATATTCAGCTCTGACCATCCAGTTGTTGGAAACCGCGTATTCCACGCCGCCACCCGCAACCCATCCAGACAAGGTCCGATTTGTTGTTAGAGGGTTGTTCACTGCGAAACCGGTGTAGTCAGTGCGATAGTCCACGTCGGCCCAGGCGCCGCCGCCGGTGCCATAGACCAACCAGCGATCCCACACCCAGCCCAGTCGCCCACGAATGCTCGCCAGCCAGTTGATGTTCTGATCCGCGACATGGTTGAAGCCGAAGGCGGCGATTGGAACACCGCCCGCCGTGATCGGAGCGGTGTTGTTGTTGCGGATACCGGTGCCGGAAATATCGCCTTCGATGCCGAGTAGCCAGTTCGGCGCGAATTGCCAGTTGTATCCAATCTGGCCGCCACCCACGACGCCGGCCTGGTTGCCGTTGCCGAATGAAGCTGTATCAAATCCCGGGAAGAGGTCGTTTCTCTGAGTAATGGATGAGTCACTCCAGCCGCCGCCGACATGGAGACCTGCGTAGAAGCCGGTCCAGCTCCAGACAGGAGCGATGATTGGTGGAGGGGCCTTGTACCGCGGAGCCATGTCCGCGGCAGATGCGCTGCCGATTGTGAAGGCCAAGAAGGCCGCTGTCGTAAGTAATTTCCGCATGATGCACTCCCCATAAAAAAATGTCTGAGTTTGGCAGTCGAGCCGGAAATGCCCTTAAGAAAATACCATCACAAAAAGGAGGCGATGGCTGTGACCGGGAAGTCACGCCTTCACAGCAATTTGTGGAGAGGTAGGTCAGTATTGTTGGCTCAAATGCCTCGTGTCGAAATGAGATAGCGCGCCGTTCGCCGCGCAATTTGTGAAAGCGCGCAGCGCTGCTCGCTTCAACGAACATGAAAAGTCCGGCGCGACGCACGACTTCATCTTATCGCATGCGACCTGCATTGTGGTTTGAACCCGTTGAGACAGTTACGCGACACATCCTTGGAGCGGCTTCGCTCCGAATGGGATGGATGGTCGCATGGAAGATTGCTTTGTCGTCACGCGCGGATTGCGGATGAACGCGATCAGGGCGTTTATCCTGACCAGGATCGACAACCCTTCGCTGTGTCTCGCAGACGTCGCGGCACAGCAGGGCATTTCGTCGAGCTACGTTCGAAAGTTGTTCGCTGCCGAGGGCGCGAAGTTCGCGACGTACGTTCTCGATATTCGTATCGAGAAAGTTTTGCAGATGCTGAACGATCCGGACTCGCGCGGACACTCCATCAGCGCCATCGCGCTGAGGTGCGGGTTCAACGATATTTCTTATTTCAATCGGGTCTTCCGCAAGCGCTACGGCTGCACGCCGTCCGATCTACGCTACGGGCGGCGCGTGGCCAATGCTGGCCTCACTGCGACCGGCTGAGCTGCTCTTCGGTCACGATCCGCTCGACGTTCTCGGTCTTGCTTCGGATACGATACCGCAGGCGTCCATCCGCCTCGATCGGCATGCAGCCCACAATCGTGTAGACGTCCGACCGGACTTTCTCGGCGCGGCCCTGGGGGCCCTGACCCTGATGATGAACGTCGTCATTGATCGAAAAGCTGTGTGACATGGATTCTCCCGGATTCAGCGGGTTGTAGCAGCCGGGCGGTGTAAAGCAACGATGCGGACGTGCCAGCGGCCCAAAAACAGTGTTAACGCTTTGATCCGGCTGGCTTTGCCTTGTCGCCGCCATACCGGTACTGTATCCGCCACCGTCACATCGGGGAGCCGTGCCAACCGCGCGGCTGACGACGGTTTCACAGGTTTTCCAAATAGGCCGGGGCGGGACAGTTAAGTGTCTGAAATATTTAATGAAATAAACGAAGACTTGCGCCGGGAACAGCTCAAGAAGCTCTGGGACCGATATTCGATCTTCGTCATCGCCGCCGCGATTCTCATTGTCGCCGCTGTCGGTGGCTGGCGCGGCTACAAGTATCTTGAAGCCAAGAAGGCCGCCGAGGCCGGATCGGCCTTCGAGGCCGCCATCGGGCTGTCCGAACAGGGCAAAAAATCCGAGGCCGAGGCTGCCTTCGCAAAGATCGCTGCCGACGGGTCCAAGGGGTATCGCGGGCTGGCGCGTCTGCGCGCGGCTGCGGACGCCGCTGCCGCCGATCCAAAGGCTGCGGCCAAACTTTACGATGGCATTGCCGCCGATCCGAGCATCGCGGTTACCGAACAGGATCTCGCGCGTATCCGCGCTGCAGGCCTGGTGATGGAAACCGAGCCCTACGCGGACATGCTCAAGCGCCTTGAGCCTGCGACAGGCGAGGGACGGACCTTCCGGCACACCGCGCGCGAACTGCTCGCATTGTCGGCGTGGCGCACGAATGACGCCACCGCTGCACGTCAGTGGCTCGACATGATCGGTAACGATGCGCGCACGCCGGCGAGCTTGCGCAGCCGCGCCGAGGCGCTGCAGGCTTTGCTGCCGCCGGCCGCGAAAAGCTGAGGCGAGATACCGATGCGCCGCTCGCAACGTCTGATTGCTGCTACCGTCCTTGCCGCGATGTCTGCGGCGCTTGCCGGCTGTTCCAGCGGTAACTTCGATCCGACCGACGTGATGGACTGGTTCGACACCAAGAAGAAAATTCCCGGCGACCGCCGGCCCGTGTTTCCCGAAGGTGTGCCGGGCGTCGAGCAGGGCGTGCCGAGGGATATGTACAAGGGCACGCGGCAGGATCTGGCGCCAGCGCCAGCGGCCGAAGCTCCGCCGCCTGGGCCAGAGCGAAAGCCGGCCGCACGGTCCGCAGCCCGCGAGGCCGAGCCATTCCCGAAACCGGTGGACGATCCCAGCGCGGCTGCCCCGAAAATGAAGAAGCCGAAGCGAGCGCGCATCACGGCGCCTGAGCCTGACGCAGAACCAGCCGCCGCGCCGCAGCGGCAACAGCAGCAGGCCGCACCGCCGCCGCAGGCAGCACCGCAGCAGCAGCCATCTTCTTTCCCCGCGCCGTTGCCGAGCGGAGGCTTCGCGCGCTGACGATTTAAGCCCTCAACGCGGTCCCTTGGACGATCCTTGGGGCCGCGCACTTTGATCCCCTTTATTGACATGAAGTCCGTAAAGGGCGAACGGATCACTCATGTCCTTCACCATTGCCATCATCGGCCGGCCCAATGTCGGCAAGTCGACCCTGTTCAACCGCCTGGTTGGGCAAAAGCTCGCGCTTGTCGATGACCAGCCGGGCGTGACGCGCGACCGCCGCGAGGGCGACGGGCGGCTCGGCGATCTTGAGTTCACGCTGATTGACACCGCTGGCCTCGACGAAGGCCCGAAGGGCTCGCTGACTGCGCGGATGCAGGAGCAGACCGAGGCGGCCATCGCCTTGGCCGACGCGTTGATGTTTGTAATAGATGCGCGCGCGGGGCTGACACCGAACGATCGCGCCTTCGCTGATTTCGCGCGCCGGGCCAACAAGCCGGTCGTGCTCGTCGCCAATAAGAGCGAGGGCAAGGCGGGCGAGGCGGGTGCGATGGAAGCCTACGCACTGGGGCTCGGCGATCCGATTCCGATTTCCGCCGAGCACGGCGAAGGGCTGAGCGATCTCTACGACGCGCTGCGCGTCCTGATGCCCGAGCCGGTCGAAGAGGATGACGAAGAGAACGACCCGGAGTCGTTCGAGAATGTGGACGGCGAAGATGAAAGCCTTTCGACGCGCCCCATCCGTGTCGCGGTGCTGGGGCGGCCCAATGCCGGCAAGTCGACGCTGATCAACCGGTTGCTTGGTGAAGAGCGGCTGCTGACGAGTCCTGAAGCGGGGACGACGCGCGATTCAATCGCTGTCGATGTGACGTGGAAGGGCCGCGAGTTTCGCGTGTTCGACACGGCGGGCCTGCGTCGTCGTTCGCGCATCGAGGACAAGCTGGAAAAGCTGTCCGTGTCGGACGCTCTGCGCGCGGTGCGCTTCGCAGAAGTCGTTGTGCTGATGATGGACTCACAAAGCAAGTTCGAGGAGCAGGACCTGCGGCTCGCCGATCTGATTGAACGCGAGGGGCGTGCTCTCGTGATCGCGGTCAACAAATGGGACCTGATGGATCGTGCGCCGAGCCAGATCGCGAGGCTGCGCGAGGACGCCGATCATCTGCTGCCGCAGGTGAAGGGCATGCCGGTGGTCGCAGTGTCCGGCATGATGGGCGAGGGCATCGACCGGCTGATGAGCGCGATCGAGGAAGCCTATCGCGTTTGGAATCGGCGCACCTCGACGGCGCAACTCAATCGCTGGTTCGAGCAGGCAGTTCAGAACAATCCGCCGCCGGCGGTGTCCGGCCGCCGCCTCAAACTCAACTACATCACGCAAACCAAGGCGCGGCCGCCGAGCTTCGTGGTGTTCTGTTCGCGTGCGGACGCCGTGCCGGAATCCTACCTGCGTTATCTGGTCAACAGCCTGCGCAGCACGTTCGATCTGCCTGGAACACCGATGCGCATTACGCTGCGCGAGAAGGAAAATCCGTTTGCTCATAGAGCGAAGCGGAAGTCCTGAGCGCACCGGCACGCCGGGACCGGAACAATTTATGACTTAGTGGATTGATTCAGGTTTCGCCCGTCGGGACCTGCGTTGGCCGGCCCCTGCTTTGTGAAGCGGAGGGTGCCATGTCTATGCTTAAGCCTTCGATACTCAAATCGGGAATGCTCGCGCTCGTTGCGCTCTTGTTTGCCGTGGTGTTGTCGGTTGCGGCCTATGATGCCGCGTCGGCAAGGCCGGGCGGAGGAGGGCACGGTGGCGGCGGAGGCGGTTTTCGCGGCGGCGGCGGTGGTGGTGGCGGCTTTCACGGCGGTGGCGGAGGCGGGTTTCGCGGCGGCGGCGGTGGTGGTTTTCGTGGAGGTGGATTCCACGGCGGCGGCTTCCGAGGTGGCGGCGCCGCTTTTCATGGCGGCGGTTTCCGCGGTGGTGGTGCCGCATTTCGTGGTGGCGGATACCGGATGGGTGGAGGACGCGCTTTCTACGCCAGACCGCACGTCTCCCGTTCATTTGCCGGGTCGAACTTCAGGGGAGGACGCTCCTACGCCATCCACAATCGGCACTTCCAGCGCAGTGCACGATTCAACTCACCCCGCGCCGTCGTCTCACGCAATGCGCTGAGAACCTCGGCGCTTAACACGAGAAACCTCAACGCCACGCGGAACGCCAACGCGGTGCGGAACGCGTTCCATGCCCGGCCGGTCAATCGGGCATTGCGCAACACCAACGCGCTGCGCAGTCCTGCGACCCGCGCACTCGTGACGTCCCGGTTGGCGACGGCGGGCTGGCATGGACACCATGGACACCATCATGGCTGGTGGCGCCACCGTCATGGCGGTTTCGGATGGGTCGGGCCGGTGTTCTGGCCGTTCGCCTTCTACGACATCTACGGCTATTCGCTGTGGGGCTACGACTATGACGCGGCGTTCTGGGATTACGGCTATCCGGACATCTATGCGGGCATTTTCGCGCCGTACGGTTACGACGATCTCGCGGGCTACGCGAGTTACCTGCCGGGATATGCCCGCGGAAGCAGGAGTGGCCGGGAGTCGTTTGCATCGGCGAACCCCAAGGATCGGACGAGCCTGACGCAGATGTGCGGCGAGGACAGCCGCGATATCGCCGGACTGCCGATCGATGCGATTCAAAAGGCCCTGCAACCGGACGATGCGCAGCGCGCTGCGCTCGATGATCTCGCCAATGCCTCCGCAAAGGCTGCGCAAAACATCAAGGCCGCTTGTCCGGCGGACATCGGACTGACCGCTCCGCGCCGGCTCGCGGTTATGCAACAGCGTATCGAGGCGATGATCGCAGCGGTGCAAGTCGTGCAACCGCCGCTGGCGAAGTTTTATGGCCTTCTGAGCGACGAACAGAAGGCGCGCTTTACCGCGCTCGCCGTGCGGCAGCGTCCGGCGCGTGTTGAAAAGACCGCCAGTGCGGTCACAGGATGCGACGTTGCCCAGCCGGGGTTGACGGAATGGCCAAGTGCCGCGATCGACCAAAAAGTCAGGCCGACCGATGAGCAGCGCAAAGGTCTCGATACGCTTCAGAACGCTGCGGCCAAGGCGGCGGATACGCTGAAGGCATCATGTCAGCCGGAGAACGCGCTTACGCCGCCTGCGCGGCTCGAAGCCGTTGGCAAACGGCTGGACACCATGCTGCAAGCGGTAAAATCCGTGCGCACAGCCATGGATAGTTTCTATGGCTCGCTGAGCGACGAGCAGAAGGCGAACTTCGACTCTATCGGCCCGCAGCGGACGGGAGCGCTTGACCAGCAGACCGGTGGGCGGCGACAGTATCGTGGCCGCCAAGGTGCCAGTATCGAGCACATGATCCGGCGGATGATCTCATTCGCGCACTGAGCCGTCGGACCGATCGCCCGGCGTGCTCAGTTTCAGCGGCGCGCTTCTAGTTCACCCGCGTCCACGTCGTCGATTTGCAGATCATGCCGCCCATGGCGCAGCCCGCGGTGGTGAGCGTGCTTCCCGATAGCGACATCTTGCCGGCATAGGTCTTGCCGTCTTCGGGATTGAATGCAGAGCCCTTCCAGGCATCCGTGCCGTCCGGCTTCATGTCGTAGAAAATGCGCTGACCGACCTTGGCAGGTGTTTCGACACCCGGCTTGAGCCAGACAAGCGAACCGCAATATGCTCCGCCGCCGCACGGTCCGATCTTGACGCGGGACGCGCCGGTGTCGCGCAGCCACGTTCCGCTTGGATCGCCCGCGAAAGCGGATGTGCCCATGAACGCGAGAGCTGCAACTGTGGCGGCAATTTTGAACGTCATTGTGTTTCCCCTCCAATATGCGCCAGCCTCTTCGTGCCAGCTTGCGCAAATTGAACAGGGGCACCTGACGAGAGTCAACCGCAGGGAATGACGCCGGGACGTTACGCTACCGGCGTGCGGAAGCTCATCAGCGTTTTGGTCGGGTAGTCGAAGAACTTTCCGGTCTCATTCCAAGACGGCGCGCACATCGGCACGATGAATTCCGCCGCCTGCTCGGGCGTGTCGAGGATCATCGGGTCTTCGCCGGGCATCACGGTGGCGCGCATGCGGGTGCGGATCGGTCCGGGGCTGAACAGGTTGACGCGGATCGGCGTGGACAATGTTTCGTTCGCCCACACCCGCACGAGGGCATCGAGTGCGGCCTTCGAAGCTGCGTAGGGGCCCATGTAGGCGGTGGCCTTGCTGGCAATTCCCGACGTGATGAAAACCGCGCGTCCGGCGTCGGATTTCTGCAGCAGCGGCTCCATGCAGCGGATCAACTGGAAGTTCGCCGTGGTGTTGACCGCGAACATGTTGCTCCAGAATTTCGGGTCGGTGTGGCCGAGCGGCGACGACGTTCCCGCGACGCCGGCATTGCCGATCAGAATGTCGAGCTTGCCGTGGCGTTCGTTCAGCGCGGCGCCGAGGCGCGCGATGCCGTCGAGATCGGTTATGTCCAGCGGCACCAGCGTGGCGCTGCCGCCATCGGCGCGAATGGCGTCGTCGAGTTCTTCGAGCCCGCCCTGCGTGCGCGCAACGGCAATGACATGCGCGCCGGCCCGCGCCAGCGCACGCGCCGTGGCGTAGCCGATTCCGCGCGATGCGCCGGTGACAAGAGCGAGGCGGGAGGCGAGAGGTTTGGTCATGTTGTAGCTCATCCAACGAGCGTCATGCCCGGGCTTGTCCCGGCCATCCACGCCTTTGCGACAGGGTTTTATAGACGTGGATGGCCGGGACAAGCCCGGCTGCGGCATGAAAAGGGCGATTGCGCCGGTCTTGCTCAGCACCTCGAAACCGGCCCTCGATCCATGCTAGATTCGCGGCATGACCCCGAACTCTCCACCCGCCGGGCACCAATGGCGGGCCATGTCGGTTGCCGATCTGCCCCTTGTCAGCGTGCTGGCCGCCCGCGTACATCCGGAATATCCGGAGGATGAGGCGGTCTTTGCCGAGCGGCTGCGGCTCTATCCACCGGGTTGCCGGGTGCTGGAAGGCGAGCAAGGTCTCGTCGCCTATATCGTCAGCCATCCGTGGCGGCATCTGGAACCGCCACCGCTGAACGCGCTGCTCGGGGCGCTGCCGCTTCAGCCGTCGACGTTCTACATCCACGATCTTGCGCTGGCATCCGAGGCCAGAGGGACAGGCGCTGCAAGTCTTGTCGTCGACGAACTGGCGGATCAAGCTCGCAAGGCGGGACTGCCGACGATGTCTCTGATCGCGGTCAACGGCTCCGCGGGGTTCTGGCAACGCCAGGGGTTTGAGGCGGTGCAGGATCAGCTGCTGGACGCCAAGTTGCGCAGCTATGGCGACGATGCGCGCTTCATGGCGCGAACGCTTGGGGCCGCCGGCTGGCATCCGTCGTCAAACGAGATCAGCGCGCTGTACGAACGTCATGCCACGGCGTTTGACCGGGATCGCGGCAAGCGGCTGGTCGAGCGTGCGTGGTTCGAACGGTTCAGGCATGTGATGCCGGAGGGCGCGGACGTGCTCGATCTCGGATGCGGATCGGGGGAGCCGGTCGCGCGCTACCTGATCGAGGCGGGACATCGCGTTACCGGCCTGGATTCATCGCCCACGCTGATCGGCCTGTGCCGTTCGCGCTTTCCGGACGAGACATGGATCGCGGGCGACATGCGCGACGTCTCACTGTCGCGCCGCTTCGGCGGCATTGTCGCGTGGAACAGCTTCTTCCACCTGACCCCGGACGATCAGCGTCGGATGTTCAGGGTTTTTCGCGATCATGCGGAGCCCGGAGCAGCACTGATGTTCACCAGCGGACCCGGAGCGGGCGAGGCGATCGGCGTCTATCAAGGCGAGGCGCTCTATCACGCCAGCCTCGATACGGCAGAGTACGAAACGCTGCTCGCCGCCCACGGCTTCTCAGTCGTGCAGCATGTGGTGGAGGATCGGGATTGCGGAGGCCTGACGGTGTGGCTTACGCGGATGCGGGCCGGCTGAACCGGCGCATCCGCGAGAACTCCGGACTTAGCTCGCTTCGGCCAGCAGCGAGAGCTGGCGCGGCTGCGGCTCGACCTGGTTCTGGTCGGTGAGATTGGTCGGATAGGCGCCGGTGAAGCAGTGATCCGAGAATTTCGGATTGGCGGGATCGCGGCCGGGCTCGCCCATGGCGCGGTACATGCCGTCCACCGACAGGAACGCCAGCGAATCCGCGCCGATGATGTCGCGCATTTCCTCGACGCTGTGGGTGGCGGCGAGCAGTCCGCCGCGGTCCGGCAGGTCGATGCCGTAATAATCGGGATGCAAGATCGGCGGCGAGGCGAGACGGAAGTGTACTTCGCGTGCGCCCGCGTCGCGCATCATGCGTACGATCTTCTTCGAGGTGGTGCCGCGCACCAGTGAATCGTCGATCAGGATGATGCGCTTGCCCTCGATGGCCGCGCGGTTCGCCGAATGCTTCATGCGCACGCCGAGTTCGCGCACGCTCTGGGTCGGTTGAATAAAGGTGCGGCCAACATAGTGATTGCGGATGATGCCGAGTTCGAACGGCACGCCGGAATGCTGGCTGTAGCCGATAGCGGCGGGCACACCGGAATCCGGCACTGGCACCACGACATCGACATCGACATGGCTCTCGCGCGCCAACTGCGCGCCGAAATTCTTGCGGACTTCATAAACCGAACGACCGCCGACGATGGAGTCCGGCCGCGAGAAATAAATGTATTCGAAGATGCAGGGGCGGGGCGGCTGCGGCGGGAACGGCTTGTGGCTTTCCTTGCCGTGCTCGTCGAACACGATCACTTCACCGGGCTCGATGTCGCGCAGGTATCGCGCGCCGATGATGTCGAGCGCGCAGGTTTCCGACGCGAGGATGGGACAGCCATCGAGTTCGCCGAGCACCAGCGGGCGGATGCCGAGCGGGTCGCGCGCGCCGATCAACTTCTTGTTGGTCAGCGACACCAGCGCATAGCCGCCTTCGATGGCGCGCAACGCCTCGATGTAGCGCTCGATGAACCGGCCGCGTTTGGACTGCGCGACCAGATGCAGGATCACTTCGGTATCGGAGGTGGACTGCATGATGGCGCCGTGGCGGACCAGTTCGTGGCGCAGCGTCAGGCCATTGGTGAGATTGCCGTTGTGGGCGACGGCGAAGCCGCCGGCGTTGAGTTCGGCGAACAGCGGCTGCACGTTGCGCAGGATGGTGCCGCCGGTGGTGGAATAGCGGGTATGGCCGACGGCCATGTTGCCGGGCAGGCGCGCGATCACTTCGGCGCGGGAGAAGGTGTCGCCGACGAGTCCGAGGCGGCGTTCGGAATGGAAGCGGTCGTTGTCGTAGGTGACGATGCCAGCGGCTTCCTGGCCGCGATGCTGCAGGGCGTGAAGGCCGAGCGCGGTGATGGCGGCGGCTTCGGGATGTCCGAAGATTCCGAACACGCCGCACTCCTCGCGAAGCGAGTCGCCGTTCAGATCCTTGTCCAGATCGTGGTCGAGATCGTAGTCGGATTTGGAGGGGGGAGTGGGAGACTGATCGCCAGAAGGGGTTTTCATTTGGTTCACCGCACCCTTGTCTGAAGCAGGACTGGAACTAAGCCTAGCGTCCTGCGGCTTTGCCTTCGATCAATTGCTTCATCCCGTCACGGGATGATTTTCCGTACCCGCCGTCGTTCCCCACCGTTGCTGTTGTGCGCGGTTCGGGAGCAGCATCGGTCTGCTCCTCGTCGCCCTTTTTCTTGAACCTCTTCAAGATGGTGTTCTCGGGGTCATCCGGCAAGAGCGTCATCAGCCAATCACCGGTTCCCTGCAACATCACCCGCGACTTGGCGCTACGAACCCAATCAGGCTGTTGTTTGTCCGGCACCAGCCAGGCGAAGAACAAAAACGCCACCACCATGATCAAGAGTCCGCGAGCGAGCCCGAACAGGAAACCGAGGGTGCGGTCGAGTGCGCCGATCCGCGAATCCAGGATCATGTCGGAGATGCGCACGGTGATGATCGAAACCACGATCAGCGTCAGGATGAACACACCGGCGACAACGGCCACCGCAGCGACGGTCTCGTTGTTGAAGTAGGTTTTCGCGGTCGGCAGCAGCTTCTGGTAGGCGTAAAGCGTGGTCAGGGCGGCTGTGCCCCATGCGGCGATCGACAGGATTTCACGCATGAAGCCGCGGATCATCGCCAGAAGGCCCGACAACAACATCACGGCAAGAACGATAATGTCGAGAAGCGTTATCGGCATCGGATGGACAGGTCCGCTTTCAGTTTCAGAACTGCGAATCGGGTTGCTCAATCCCCGGATAGCTGACGGCCATATCGCACGTCCCGCAAGGGCCGGGAACCCGCAAAAGGCCTGACATCAACGGCAAAACTGCATCGCTGCCATGGAATACCTGTTGCGGTTAACGGTCCGTAGCGGGCGGCCTGCAGCTCTTGCGACGTCGCCGGTTGTATAGCGTCAGCTCACACGAGCGTCACGCCGGGTTTGGTCCTCATCGGGCTTGAATCGGCCCTCTGCGGTGGATTTCCCCGAACCTGTGGCTTTACGGCCCTTTGCTGCGATGTCGGCCACCAGTGAGGTGAGCGATCCAACCGTGTTGAGAGTCAGTCCGGCGTCGCCTCCGGCATCCCCACGCGCGGCTTCCGGGAGCACGGCGCGGCCGAAACCGAGCTTGGCGGCTTCCTTGAGCCGGGCGGACGTTTGCGCCACCGGGCGAACCGCGCCGGACAGCGAGATTTCGCCGAAATAGACCGCATCGACCGGCAGCGGCGCGTTGACCAACGATGACACCAGCGCCGCTGCCGCCGCCATATCGGCCGCGGGCTCGTTGATACGCAGGCCGCCGGCGACGTTGAAATAGACGTCGTAGCCGGAGAGCTTGACGCCGCAGTGAGCCTCCAGAACCGCCAGCACCATCGACAGGCGGCTTGATTCCCAGCCCACGACGGCACGGCGCGGCGTGCCGAGCGTGGTCGGCACCACCAGCGCCTGCAATTCGACCAGCACCGGGCGCGTGCCTTCAAGACCGGCGAACACCGCGGTGCCGGGACTGCCGAGATCGCGTTCGGAGAGAAACAGTTCGGACGGATTGGAGACTTCGCGCAAGCCGAGCCCGGTCATCTCGAACACACCGATTTCGTCGGTGGGGCCGAAGCGGTTCTTCACCGCGCGCAGGATTCTGAACTGCTGCGAGCCTTCGCCCTCGAAGCTCATCACGGCATCGACCATATGCTCGACCACGCGCGGGCCGGCGATCTGGCCGTCTTTCGTGACGTGGCCGACGAGGATCAGCGCTGCGCCGGATTTCTTGGCAAAGCGAATGAGCGCCTGTGCCGACGCACGGACCTGCGTCACGGTGCCCGGCGCGGATTCCACCGTGTCGGTCCACATGGTCTGGATGGAATCGATCACCACCAGACGCGGCGGTGTGCCTTCCGACAGCGTGGCGATGATGTCTTCGACCGAGGTCTGCGCGGCCAGTTGCACGGCGGCGTCCGCAAGGCCGAGGCGCGCGGCGCGAAGGCGGACCTGCGCAACGGCCTCTTCGCCCGAGATGTAGACCACGCGATGTCCCGCGCGGGCCATCAGGCTGGTGGCCTGGGTGAGCAGTGTCGATTTGCCGATACCGGGATCGCCGCCGACCAGCAGCACGGAACCGCGCACGAAGCCGCCGCCCGTCACGCGATCGAGTTCGGTCATTCCCGACGACAGGCGAGGCGCCTCGGGGCTCGAACCGGTCAGGCTTTCCAGCGCAAACGGCCGGCCCTTGCGCTTGGGGCGCAAATTGGCGGGCATGGATGTCGCGCCGGTCGTGTCCTCTTCCGACAGCGTGTTCCACTCGCTGCAGGACTCGCACTTGCCCTGCCACTTGTTATAGGCGGCACCGCAATTCTGGCAGACGAAGGAGAGGGCGTTTTTTGCCATGAACGGTGCAATCGGGGTCAGAAGAGCGGGAATCGTTTGTTCTACTTTTGTTCCCTAAATGCGGGGCAAAAGTCAATCCTGGCCTGTCCCGTCCTCACCGCGCGTCGATTACCAGTTCGGTTCGCACACAGCGGACATCGACCTCGAACTCCATACCGATCACCGGCGGCCACGCTGGATACCAGGCGAGGCCGATCTGACTGACATTGTCCTCAGCAAACACCGTGTCGAGCAGGGGACGGATATCATGGACGGTGTAGATCTGCGCCGCGGTGACGGCGGCCCAGTCGCATCCCAGCGCATCGACGCGCTCGCGCATCGCGTTCATCACGAAGCGCGCCTTGGTCTCAAGCCCCTTCAACGAGACGTCGCGGCCGCCGACGATGCGGTCGGTGGTCACGCCGTCTCGGATTTCAGGCTTGCCCGAGATCAGGAAATCGCCCGAGGCGCCGGCTTCGGGGACGGTATAGGTGAAGGCGAAGAACATCGCCTCCTTCGGGACTTCCGTGATCGGCGCAAGGTTGCTGCGCGCGAGCGGGTTGATGTCGCCGGCTTTGCATCCCCACTGATGCAGCGTCTTCAGATACTCGCCGTTGAAGGCCTGAAATTGTTCGACCGTCATGGCGGCAGGCGAGCGCAGTTCGCAGGCGGCCAGCGCGGTGACCGGCCGCCCTTCGCGTTCGAGATGCGCTTTGATGAAGGTGAAGCCGTCGGCCATCGGGATCGGCCGCGCGAAACGCACCCGGCGCAACGCGAAACCGGGCATCGGGGCGACGCCGCTTGAGAACGGTCCGCCGGGCGAGACGATGAACCTGTAGTTTCCGGGCTTGAATTCCGTGACGTCGGGCATCGGTTGTCCTTCTTTTTATTTGGGCATGATCTTTCCGAAACCGGTGCCCACTTTTCGCTAATGCGCCCTTCGGGTTGGGATCAATCCCTATTGGCCGCCCTTGTAGACGCGGGTGTAGCGCCGGCCGAGGCTGGTCAGCACTTCGTAGCCGATGGTGTCGAAATGATGCGCGAGTTCATCGACCGTGATCTCCTTGTTGAGCAATGTCACCAGCGCGCCGCGGCGGGTTGCGCCGGGCGGAAGGGCCGTGATGTCGATCGCCATCAGGTCCATTGAAATACGTCCGGCGACCGGACAGCGTTTGCCCGCGACCATCGCTTCGGCGCTGCGCATGTTGTCGATGCTGCCTGCCGCGCGGAAATATCCGTCGGCGTAACCAGCGGTGACGATGGCCAGCTTTGTCGGCTGCCGCGCGGTCCAGGTGCCGCCGTATCCGACGTGCTCGCCTTTCTCGATATTGCGGACTTGCGCCACGCGCACCTTGAGATCGACTACCGGCAGCATTGGCGTATCGGATTCCGGCGTCGGATTGACGCCGTAGAGAGCCGCACCGGGGCGCACCAGATCGAAATGGAATTGGGGCCCGAGAAAAATGCCGGAGGAATTCGCCAGCGAGGCGGGGACGCCGGAAAACAGCGACGCGATTTCGCGGAACGCCGCCACCTGCCGTCCGTTGGCCGGATCGTGCAGCATCTCGGCGCTGGTGAGATGGCTCATCACCAGCGAGATGCCGTGATTGCCGTTCTTGATCCGCGGCAGCAGCGCCTGCGCTTCCATGACGCGGAAGCCAAGGCGGTTCATGCCGGTGTCGATGTGGATGGCGGCCTGACCGTCCCAGCCGCTGGTGGTGCGGAACGCGTCCCATTCGGCGAGTTCGGTGGCATCGCCGATCACCGGACGGCAATCGATCTTCGCGTACTGATCGCCCGCGCCCGGAAAAAATCCGTCGAGCACGTAGATGGCAGAGGTCGGCGTGACCTCTCGCACAGCGCGCGCCTCATCGAGCGTTGCGACGAAGAATGTTCGGCAACCGGCCTTGGCCAGCGCGCGGCTCACCTGCGTAATGCCGCAGCCATAGGCATCGGCCTTCACGACAGCTGCGCAATCCGCAGGCACGGCCTGACTTTCGAGTTTACGCCAGTTGGCGACGATGGCGTCGAGATCAATGGTCAGGACACCGGTAGCGCTGGCAGGCACGGGCGCATCTGCGGCACTCGCAGCAGCGGCGGTGTCGGGAGACTTGAGGTCGGAAGCAGGAGTCATTGGCTCAGCAAAGGGTTCGCAGCGAGTTGATTCAGAAGTTGAACTTAACTCTAGCACACTCTTTGCGCACTGACGTACAGCGGATCAGTTACCAAATCGCTCAGGCAACTGTGCGTCCGGCGCGAGATCACCGAAGCGCGTGACACTGGCATCGAACTGAAGATTGATGGTGCCGGTGGGGCCGTGACGCTGCTTGCCGATAATGACTTCGGCCTTTCCGTGCACCAGCGACATGTCGAGTTGCCATTTAGCATATTCGGGCGTGCCGGCGCGGGGTTCCTTGCTCTGCAGGTAGTATTCCTCGCGATAGACGAACAGCACGACGTCGGCGTCCTGTTCGATTGATCCCGATTCACGCAAGTCGGAAAGCTGCGGTCGCTTGTCCTCGCGGCTTTCGACCTGACGCGACAGCTGCGACAGCGCGATGATCGGAACGCTCAGTTCCTTGGCCAGAGCCTTGAGGCCAGTGGTGATTTCGGTGATTTCCTGCACGCGGTTGTCGGACCGGCGGCCCGAGCCGGACAGAAGCTGGATGTAGTCGATGATCAGCAGATCCAGACCCTTCTGCCGCTTCAGCCGCCGCGCGCGCGCGGTGAGCTGCGAGATCGACAGGCCGCCGCTGTCATCGACGTAGAACGGCAGGTTCTGCATCTCGATGGAGTGGTCGCGGATCTTGTCGAAGTCGGATTCGCTGATGCCGCCGCGCCGGATCGAGCTTGAGGAGATGCCGGTGCGCTCGGCGAGAATACGTGTGGCGAGCTGCTCCGCCGACATTTCGAGCGAGAAGAAGCCGACGATGCCGCCATCCACGGACTTCATCTGCCCGTCGGCCTGCACTTCGCCGCGCCATGCTCGCGCAATGTTAAAGGCGATATTGGTTGCCAGCGCGGTCTTGCCCATCGCCGGGCGGCCTGCGAGGACGATCAGATCGGAAGGTTGCAGACCTCCCATTTTGGTGTCCATTTCGCGCAAGCCGGAGGCCAGTCCCGACAGGTTGCCGTCGCGGCTGTAGGCCGCCGCAGCCATGTCGACCGCAACCGTCAGTGCCTGCGAGAATTTCTGGAAGCCGCCGTCGTAACGTCCGGATTCGGCAAGGTCGTAGAGCTTTTTCTCGGCGTCCTCGATCTGCGCGCGGGGCGCGAAGTCCACCGGCGCGTCGAACGCGACATTGACCATGTCTTCGCCGACGCGGATGAGATCGCGCCGGATCGAGAGATCATAGACGGTGCGCCCATAGTCCTGCGCGTTGATGATGGTGGTCGCTTCGGCGGCGAGGCGGGCGAGGTATTGTCCGACCGTCATGCCACCGATGTCGGTATCGGCGGGAACAAACGTCTTGAGCGTTACGGGGGTCGCGATCTTGCCGGCGCGGATCAGGCTGGCCGCGGTCTCGAAGATCAACGAATGGATCGGCTCGAAGAAGTGCTTCGGCTCGAGGAAATCCGAGACGCGGTAAAATGCGTCGTTGTTGACGAGAATGGCGCCAAGAAGTCCCTGTTCGGCCTCGATATTATGAGGCGCAACCCGGTAAGCCGGCGTGCCGGCTTCCGGCGCGAGCTTGATAATGTTCGAATCGGTAATCGCCATAGACGTTTAATGTTCTTCTATTCGGATGAAAGTGGGGCAGGCGGACGCACAAAGCGGACTGCTACCTAATACTTTCAGAGTCGCTGGCGAAATGCTTCAGGTGAACTATCCCCACTGTTCATTGCCGGAAAGAAAATACAGGCAGGGCTTGATTTGCGACCGGCGATGGTTTCGCGAACGTTCGAGAAACCCTTCGGGTCAGCTGTTTTAGATTTGCTTCAAGCAGCGGCCACAAGTTGCTGACTTGCAAGACGAGATGGCGGCGGCGTGACACTGGTGCAAAAGGGAGTTCCAGAATCACCCTCGCAAAACAAAACGCCGCCTCCAATTGGGAAGCGGCGGTATCAAAAGAAATGGAGGAAAGGGACAGGATTCGAACCTTCGACACGGTTTCCCGTGTGCCGCGTTAGCGGTGCCTTAAGCCACTCAGCCACCTTTCCAAAGACTTTAAAACTTGGAGGCCCAGCCTGGATTTGAACCAGGATATGAAGCGTTTGCCGCGCTCCCGCGTAGACTTTCCGCCACCGGGCCATGTATCGAACGTGCATCAACGACCGGCTGTGCGCAATCGAAGATCGAGTCGTTGGTTAATCTGCGTCAGCGTAGCGGCGATATAGCGGATTGAGCTACCACTGGATTCAACCTAGGTTTCGGCCGCGCGCGGCGATCCTGCCTGACGGGCCAGGATCTAAGGAGCTTCTTTTTCCCCTGAAACGAGAGGTTCAAGATGGTTACGAGCGTGAAGCAGTTGATGGCTGAAGCCAACGCAGCGGTGCCGAAGATCACTCCGGCCGAGACGCGCGAGATGATTGCAAAAGGCAATACGCTGGTGGTGGACGTGCGCGATGCGCACGAGGTGGAGAAAAGCGGCAAGATTGCCGGGGCGGTCAATGTCTCGCGCGGCATGCTGGAATTCCGAGCCGATCCTGAGTCGCCTTATCACGACAAGGCTTTCGGCAAGGACAAGACCGTCATTGTCTATTGCGCATCCGGTGGACGATCCGCGCTGAGTGGCAAGGCGCTGAAGGATTTGGGGTACGGCGAAGTCTTCAACGCTGGCGCCTTCAAGGATTGGGCGGAAAGCGGTGGGGCGGTCGATAAAGCCTGATCCCGGCACTGCGCTCATATCGACGTATCGGTTTATTCGCCCGCCAGCCGCAGCACTGGCCGCTTCGCAGCCTCGACTTCGCGTAGCCGCTGTTCCTCGCGGGCGATGTAATCGCGCGTGATCGGAACCACACCCTGCCGTTTGCTGAGCTGGATCTGGAACACCATCACGCCTTGCTTGCGGAACGACATCTCCGACGACGCAAGATAGAATTCCCACATCCGCACAAAGCGTTCGTCGTACAACTTCGCAGCTTCCTCACGACGGGCGAGGAAGCGTTCGCGCCAGGCTTTCAGCGTTTCGGCGTAATGGAGACGCAAAATTTCGATGTCGTTGGCCAGAAGTCCGGCCCGCTCGATCGCAGGCAGAACTTCGGACAGCGCCGGAATATAACCGCCTGGGAAAATGTATTTTGCGATCCACGGATTGGTGATGCCGGGGCCTTCCGATCGTCCGATCGAATGCAACACCATCACGCCGTCGTCGGCGAGGAGTTCCGCACAACGCTTGAAGTAGGTGTCGTAGTAATCGACACCAACATGTTCGAACATGCCGACCGAGACGATGCGGTCGAACGGACCCGGCGTCTCGCGATAGTCCTGCAAGCGGAATTGTGCACGGTCGGTCAAGTTCAATTCACCGGCGCGCGCATTGGATACGCCGAGTTGCTCTTCGGACAGGGTGACGCCGGTGACGTTCGCCCCGGTCATCCCCGCGAGGTAAAGGCCAAGGCCGCCCCAGCCGGAACCGATGTCGAGCACGCGGTGATCCGGCTTGACCAGCAGCTTGGCTGCGACGTGGCGCTTCTTGGCAAGCTGCGCATCGTCGAGCGTCGAATCCGGCGTTTCGAAGTAGGCGCAACTGTATTGCATGTCGGCGTCGAGGAAGAGGCGATACAGTCGCCCATCGAGATCGTAATGGCTGGCGACGTTGCGCTTCGAACGGGCGGGCGGATTGAACTGTTGCCAGTGCCGGATCAGGTAGCGAAGCCACCATCGGACTTTGGACCAGCGCGGCAGCATGTCGGGCTGGCCGAGCACGACTTCCAGCAAGTCGGCGATCGAGCCTTTCTCAATGATGAAGTCACCGTCGGTGTAGATCTCTCCGATGGCCAGTTCCGGGTCGAGCAGCAAATGCCGCTGGGCCTCGGTTGTCAGAAATCTGACTGAGACGGGCTGGCCCGTTCCGTCGCCGCAGGTGAAGGTGGTGCCGGTTGACGTCGTAAACGTCACCGAGCCTCGGCGGATGAACTGGCTCAGGAAAAACCGCAGCAGGCGATCTATCGAACGCATGTCCAACGATCCAATGTGGTCTCACATGTAGATAGATGTTGGTAGTTTTCGTTCCGATTTCAATCGCATTTTGACGTAGGCCGGGGGCGCGTAAGGCTGATCTGCATTTTTGTCCGTGAGTCGAAGTCGGCAGGCCGTAAGGGGACGCTTTCGGCGGCCGATAACCGGTTCACGCAGTTGCGAAATCTCGGTGCTTCCATTCGCGGCATAATCCGCTAAAGGTGACCGCGAGGCTGAGGGCAGGGGTGGACCGCCGTCTGTCCTAGGCTGGCTGTAAATCTGGAGATCTTGGATGTTGAGCCGAGCGCTCATTTTGGCGGCGGTGGCTTTTGCGTTGGGCTGTTTCGGGGCGACCACGGTGGACGCCCAAAATCTTGAAGCCGGCAAGCCTCCCTCCCAGATTTTCTCCAGCACCTGCTCGCTCTGCCACAAAAGCGCGCGCGGATTGCTGAAGAGCGTCGCGCCCGGATCGCTGCCGAGCTTCCTGCGCCAGCACTACACCACCAGTTCAGACATGGCCGGGGCGATGAGCGCCTATGTGCTCTCCAATGGTGCTGCCAATGCAGCTCCGGGCGGAGGAAATCTGACCAGGCAGGGTCAGGAGGCGAAAACCGGTCCGAAACCGACCCAGGAGCCGGGTCCCGAGCACGCCGCCAAGGGCCGCAAGCCGCCGACGGGACCGGACGCCGACGGACTACAGACCGGCGCGCCGGACTCGCAGGTGCAGACGGCCCGCCAGAAGGCTGCAGCCGAGCGCCGAGCGGCCCGACAGGCTGCCCGAGAGGCCGCCAAGGCGGGGAAAGACGGATTGCCGCCGAAGATCGAAGCCCGGCACGAGGCACCGAAGGACGAACCCGCGGCGGATGCCAAGCCCGACGCTGGCAAAACCGAGCCCGCCAAGGACTCCGACAAGAGTGAAACAGCCAAGGTTGAGGGAACGCGCGCGGACCCGGTACCTGCCGTGACGCCTGCGCCAAAGGAAGCCGCGAAGCCGGCTGAAGTGGCCGCCGCGCCCCCGAAGGACGATGTTCCGTCGGGTCCGTTGACCATCGACATTGGTCCTGCGCCGCCACCGCCGGCACCTGCGGTCCCCGCCGGTCCGCCACCGGTTCCCGCAGGCAATCCTGAACCGCCGATCTCGCGCTAAATTCCGCAGCTTGGTTGCTTACGCGGATTCGCCCGCAGGATAGCTTTCGTCTTGACTAGAGCATTACTCTAGAGTGATACTCTAATCATTCACAAGGACGATGGCGATGGCTGGTGCGCGTGACGATCTGCTGACGGCAGCTTTGGCGGTGTTCGATCAGGACGGTTTCGAGGGCGCGACGGTTGCCGCGATCCGAGAGCGTGCTGGCGCATCTAACGGCAGCTTCTTCCACTTCTTCGGCTCCAAGCGCGAACTGGCCGGCTCGCTGTTTCTCGAGGTACTGCGGCGCTATCACATCGCCATGCTCGATGTGATCGATCCGCCGCCAAGTGCTGCGGAGGGCATCGCGCGTCTGATCCGCACGCATTTGGCGTGGGTTGTGGACAACCGCCGCGAAGCCAATTTTCTGTTCGAGATATCGCGCAGCGAATGGGCGCGGGATGTGCGTGACGCGCGCAAGGCGCGGAACGCAACGGTCGCGGAGGGCGTCGAGGCCTGGCGCGCGCCGCTGGTCGCGAGCGGTGAGTTACTGCCGATGCAGGCCTCGTTGTTCTTCAGCCAGATTATCGGCCCGGCGCAATTCGTTTGCCGCGCATGGCTATCGGGCCGCGATCCGTCCGATCCCCGCGATCATGCCGATGTGCTGATCGCCTGCGCCGTTCGCGCGTTGACGGCAAAGGGAGAACGATAATGCTTCAGGCCGACACCGAATTTGCACCGATCGCGGATCACATCCGCAACAATGTCATGCGTCAGGGATTCATGACTCATGTCGGCGCGGAAGTGACAGATCTCACGCGTGGCGGCTGCGTGCTGTCGGTGGGCCGCCGGCCGGAACTGTTGCAGCAGAACGGATTCTTCCACGGTGGCGTCACCGCCTTCTTGATCGACAATGCGACCACGATTGCGGCTGCGACCGTGAAAGGGCAGGCGGCGCTGACTGCCGAGTACAAGTTGAATCTGCTCGCACCGGCGTCGGGGGATAGGCTGATCTGCCGTGCGCGCGTCGTGAAGCCCGGGCGGCAGTTGTCGATCGTCGCGGCCGACGTGTTCTGCGTCATTGACGGCGCGGAGAAACACACCGCGACCGCGCTCGCGTCGATTGCGATGATCGATAGGGCCATCGCGCCGAAAGCCGTGAGCTAAGCCCGAACTCAAGTGCGCCAGTTACGACGTCCACAACGACAAAAGCCCGGCCTCAATATGAGACCGGGCTTTTCCATCAGTGTTGTGGTTCGGCTTGCGCCGGAACCTTACTTCTCTTCTGCAGGCGCTTCGGCCGGCTCGGCAGCGTCGTCGCGCTGCGCTTCCGGATCGAAGAACTCGCCAGCGGCGGCGATGGCTTCGGCAGCTGCGTCGCGGTCTTCCTGACGGCTGTTGACGTCTTCGCCGCGGTTGATGCGCTCAGCTTCCGCTTCGGAGCGGGCAACCGTCGTCGAGACATGGACTTCGACTTCGGGATGCACAGCGATGGTGATCTTGTGCTGGCCGATGGTCTTGATCGGTGCGTCGAGCAGCACCTGCTGGCGGCTCAGCGAAACGCCGTCGGCTTCGAGCGCGGCCATGATGTCACGCACCGAGACCGAACCGTAAAGCTGGCCGGTTTCCGACGCCTGACGGATGATGACGACGTTGCGGCCGTCGATCTTCTCGGCAACCTTGGTGGCTTCACCTTTGGCCTGAATGTTCTTGGCTTCGAGATCGGCCTTCATGCCGTCGTACTTCTCGCGGTTTTCCTTGGTCGCACGCAGCGCCTTGTTGCGCTTGAGCAGGAAGTTGCGGGCGAACCCGTCCTTCACTTTGACCACATCGCCCATCTGGCCGAGCTTGGCCACGCGTTCCAGCAGAATGACTTCCATTTGAGTTCTCCGTTGATGTCTGAGTTGAGTTGAAGATGTTGCGTTCAGGTTGAAGATCAGGAAGTCGGCAGGGGCGGTGGCCCGCGCCGATTCCAGTAGGCTTGTCGAATTCCAAGAACAGCATCGGCGAGGCCGAGGCCGATCATTCCAATCAGCGGCCAGCCGATGAACAGCGTGCCCGCATAGGCGGCGCCGAGTACGAAGGCGCGACCCGAAAACGCCTGCGTCACGGTATGCAGCACCGCGAATCCGGTGAAGGCGTACGCCATCAGCAGCGAAGCACTGACGATTTGCGCGATCATCGCCAGCAGTCCGCCGGTGAAGCAGAGCACCACCGCGACCAGCAGTGCGCCGAGCACCGTTCTCGGCAACGTCGTGGTGCGCAGGTCGGGCCATGGCCGCTTCAGGCGGCCGGATGTGGTCGTGATCTTGGCGGCGAGCCACAGATTGAGTGTCAGCGTGACCATGGCGATGATTGTCGCGACGCCCGGCGCCACTGCCACCAGCGCATCGACCACCTGCACGCTTTCCCCGGCGGGGGTGACGGTCCCGCGGCCGCCGATAATACGCAGCAGACCGCGGCGCAGCGCGGATGTGATGGTCTCAGCGTCACTGCCGAGCGTGAGCAGCGCACTGACCGTGGTGAGGGTCGCGAATGCGGCGGTCCACACCAGGATACGCCCGGTCGGATACCAATCGAGCGCCGGCGCAAGATTTGCGAGTTGCGGATCATTCGAGACCGGACGTGCCAGCAGCGTCAGGTATCCCAGCCACCATGCGGGCAGCGCGATGGTTAGCGCGAACGCGGCCATATAGGGGAAGCCGAAAATGGCGCCGAGGCCGAGCGCTGCGACAATCCCGCCAATCAGTGCGGTAACGGATCCCCAGCCGAGCGCAGCGACCATCAACGGCAGCGGCGCGAGGTAAAACAGCACGATCGAGATCAGCGCGCCGGACACGATCGACGCGAACATCAATGCCGACGCAAGGCCGGCCGCGACTGCTATGAGGATGCCCGTCATCATCAGCTGTCCTGCTCCTTTCGAGCAGTTAGAGGCCCCGAAGACCCCAACCATCCACCGCGGGACGACCCCGCAGTGTTATGAGAATTTTGAAGGCATGATCCCGAAAAGTGGAAACCGGTTTTCGGAAAAGATCATGCCCAAGAACGTCTGGAATGTGAGCGAGCGCGCGGATGCCGCGCGCTCGCGATATCGTTTAGCGGATCACGTAAGGCAGAAGGCCGAGGAACCGCGAGCGCTTGATGGCGCGGGCGAGTTCACGCTGCTTCTTTGCCGACACGGCCGTGATACGGCTCGGCACGATCTTGCCGCGCTCGGACACGTAACGCATCAGCAGCTTCGAATCCTTGTAGTCGATCTTCGGCGCGTTCGGGCCCGTGAACGGGCACGTTTTACGGCGGCGGAAGAACGGACGGCGTGCACCTGCTTCAGCCATGTGTCTTACTCCTCAACCGCTGCAGTTGCGTCTTCGTCGCGCGGACGGCGCGGACCACGATCACCACGGAAACCACCGCCTTCGCGGTCGCCGCCACGGAAGCCACCGCCTTCGCGGTCGCCACGGAAGCCGCCGCCACCGCGCTCGTCGCGGTCACGCTCGGCCTTGCGCATCATGGCGGAGGGGCCTTCCTCCAGTTCGTCGACGCGCACAGTGATGTAACGGATAACGTCTTCGTTGATGCGTTCCTGACGCTCGATCTCGGCGACCACCGCTGCGGGGCCGTCGATGTTGAGCAGCATGAAGTGAGCCTTGCGGTTCTTGTTCATGCGATAGGTGAGGGAGCGCACGCCCCAGTTCTCGGTCTTGGTGACCTTGCCGCCGAGACCTTCGATCACGCCGGTAATCTGCGTGGTGAATTCCTCGACCTGCTGGGCGCTCGCATCCTGACGCGCGAGAAAAACATGCTCGTAAAGAGGCATGGGAGTCCTTTCCAATGTTAGCGCGGTTCCTGGCGGCAAGCCCTTCGAGACCTTCGGAAAGGACCTCGATATTGCTCAGAAGGCGGAAGCACGGGACGACGGACCGACTGGCCCTGTCACATCAAATTCGCCAAAGGTGAAATTGCTGAGACCGTCCGTTCAGCTCCCGGCCGGGATCCACGGATGGCGCGGTTATAAGGATTCTGGGGGTGTTTGCAAGGCGCTGGACGCGCCAGATAGCCGCCAAATCTGCCTTGATTAGTTTGTTTGTATAACATACAAATAAACCGCATCGAATGGCTCGGGCGACCTTGGTTGCGAGAGTGCGGATGAAAGCCAAATCTGCCAGCGGTGGTATCCGCGACCCGAAACACGCATCTCGTGCGACCCGCACGGCGGGGCGGCAGATGCGGTCGCGGCTGCTCGATGCCGCCAGCAGCCTGTTCAAGGAACGCGGCGTAGCGGGCGCCTCGATCGCCGAAATCGCAGCGGCGGCAGACGCTTTCCCGAGCCAGATCACCTACTACTTCCGCACCAAGGAAGCGCTGTTCGTCGAGGCGGCTTGTCGCGACGTGCTGTATGTCGCCCGCGCCGCCGAGCAGAACGCAGGCAAACAGCTTTCACCGAATGATTACACCCGTTCGCTGGTCGAAAGCGTGATGCGGACGGATGCCGTCGGCTTCTTCGTCGAAGCGATGACGCTGACCCGCCGCCGCCAGGATCTTGCTCCGCTGGTGGAGCGCACCGTCGAGCGGCTGCACTCCGAAGGTTTGCGCGCCTACGCCGCCGAGATGATCGCGCGTGGATGGCACTCGCGCCTCGATCCGGAAACGAGTGCGCGGCGCTTCTGGGCGATCACGATCGGTGTGACGATCGAGGGGCACGCGATGGGGCGATCCGCCGAGGATCTCGTCGCCGAGATGCTGCGCCTGCTTGGACCTCAGGCCGATGTCGCTGCCGATGGTGCGCGACTCCGGCTCGTCGGCACGGCGGATTCCGACAATGAAACGCCATCAAATAAAAAGGAGAAGCGCCAATGAATGCTCCACGCATCCGTGCACGTGATCTCATGACCGAGCAGGAATTGATGGAGGTGCGCACGCGCTCGACGTGGAAGGGTGTCGCGCTGATTGCGCACGCGTGGGCGCTGATCCTTGGATCGATTGCGATGGTTGCAGCCTGGCCGAATCCCTTCACGTTTCTGCTGGCGGTCGGCATCATCGGCTCGCGTCAGCTTGGTCTTGCGATCCTGATGCACGACGGGGCGCACGGCAGTCTCGCGAACGGCGATAAACTGAACATGTTTCTCAGCCAGTGGTTCTGCGCCTATCCGGTTTTCGCGGAGACTCGTGCCTATCGCCGCTATCACCTTCAGCATCACGCTCACACGCAGCAGGACAACGATCCGGACTTGATCCTGTCCGCGCCGTTTCCGATCACGGAGCCCAGCTACCGGCGGAAATTCTGGCGCGATATCACCGGCCAGACGGGTTACCAGCAGCGCAAGGCGCAGATCCTCAACGCGCTGGGCGAACCGGAGTGGCCGTTGCGCCAGCGCGTGGCGAATTTTGGGGAGAAACTTGGCCCGCAAATCGCCGTCAACGCAGTGCTGTTTGCAGGACTGGCGGCGGCGGGTGTGTGGTGGGCCTATCCGCTATTGTGGCTCACACCATTGATGACCTGGATGATGGTGATCACCCGTATCCGCAACATCGCCGAACATGCCGTCGTGCCTGACAGCAACGATCCGTTACGCAACACCCGCACAACGCGGGCCGGATATCTGGAACGGCTGTTCGTCGCGCCGTACTACGTCAACTACCATCTTGAACACCATCTGCTGTTCTATGTGCCTTGCTACAATCTGCGGCGCGTGCACGAAATTTTGACGCGCGGTCCGAATGCAGGGCGGATGGAAGTGCAGCCGAGCTACGCCGCGGTGCTGCGGCTCGCGACGGCGCGACCGAAGGACCAGGATCGTCCGGGCGAGCTTGTCAGCAACGTGCGGCGTGCGCGTGCCGGCGCAGTGGTCGATGGCAACCAGGCGGCGTCAGGCTTCTAGGCCACGGGTACCGGGCGCGATTTTTCCAGTCCCGCCGCCTATTTGATATCGGCTGGCTTGGGCGCCCCTGCGTTGTCAGGGGGCCCGACGATCGGAAACACCTTGCCGACGTCCATGAGCTGGCTGGAATAAGCCAACGCTCCGGCGAGAATGGCGACGCCGACAGCCGCGCCCCAGAGAAACTTGTGATAGGCGCGCTTGCCGCCGACTGTGTCATCCAGATCATTGCGCATGATCAGCGCCGTTCCGACATCGGGTGAGGCCGCGCCAGGCCCGTTGTTCCGGGTGGCGCCTTGTCCGTGGCGGCGACCACCGTCGGGGTTGTGTCGAACGCGGTCACCAGCGCCGCTCCGAACACCGCAAGGAGAACGGCCGCGAAGATCAAGACAGGTGCCAAGGCCAATGTTTGTGGCTTGCGAGGGTCTTCCATGTGCGCACTCCACTGAGCGCCCCGATGTAGAACGCGCTCGTGGAGGCCGGGTTCCGTCCAGTTATTCCCATATCGTTCAGTGGCCTGCCGGTTCGCTGGACGACCCGTTCAATGGCCGAATGATGCCGTGCGATGGCAGACAGCCGCGCCGCAGCTTGACACCCGCCGCCTCGGCGGTGTCTTACGGCCTATCTTTTCAGGGGACTTCAATGACAGCAGCATTCACCTTTCCGGGACAAGGATCGCAGACCGTCGGCATGGGCAAAGCGCTCGCCGATGCATTTCCGGCAGCCAGGGCCGTATTCGACGAGGTCGATGCGGCGCTGGGACAAAAGCTGACTGCGATTATCTGGGAGGGACCTGCGGAAACGCTGCAGCTCACCGAGAACGCCCAGCCGGCGCTGATGGCGGTATCGCTTGCTACATTACGCGTGCTGGAGACCGAGGCGGGCATCGACATCGCGCGCAATGCGGCGTTCGTCGCCGGTCACTCGCTCGGCGAATATTCCGCGCTGGCCGCGGCCGGGAGCTTTTCGATCAGCGACACGGCGAAGCTGCTGCGCACGCGCGGTCTCGCCATGCAGAAGGCAGTGCCGGTCGGCGTCGGCGCGATGGCAGCGCTCCTTGGTCTCGATTACGACGCTGCGGTTGCGGTGGCGGAAGAAGCCGCGCAGGGCGAGGTTTGTCAGGCCGCTAATGACAATGGCGGCGGTCAGGTGGTCGTGTCAGGCGACAAGGCCGCAGTCGAGCGCGCACTGGAAATTGCCAAGACCAAGGGCGCAAAGCGCGCGATGCTGTTGCCGGTGTCCGCGCCATTCCATTGCCGCCTGATGCAGCCCGCAGCTGACGCCATGGCGCAGGCGCTGGCGGGCGTCACCATCAACAAGCCGAAGGTGCCGCTGGTGTCCAACGTGCTGGCGTCCGCGATCACCGATCCGGATGAAATCCGCAAGCGATTGGTCGAACAGGTCACCGGCACCGTGCGCTGGCGCGAGAGTGTTGCGTACATGGCCAGCAATGGCGTGACGCATTTCCTCGAGATCGGCGCGGGCAAGGTGCTGTCCGGTCTGGTCAAGCGTATCGCCGACGGTGCGGTTGGCGTATCGGTCGGTGGACCGGGCGACATCGAGGCTGCGAAGGTGGCTATTGCGGCGGCGAAGTAGTTCCCGCCGCGTTTAGCAGCCTATTGCCGCACCGGAATTGTAGCGTTTTGCACGTTACAATTCCGGAAATCTTGCATATATTGGTTTTGTCGCAAGACGATGGCGCTGAATCTCAACGCGGACAATAAGTAGACCCGGGGGGCAGTACCCCGGCGCCTCCACCAGAAGCGGTTAGATCGGAAGGTTTGATCGTGAACCGTTTCTGATGGGGGCGAAATAGGTTCGATGCTTGTTATGAAGCCTTGAAGTGTGCCCGGCATGATACCGCCGTTATCGGGTCAAAACCTAAATGCAAACGATAACGTTCGCATGAATGAAGTGCGCCTCGCGGCGTAACCATTCGGGGTAGGTCCACCTAGCAACAGAACGGCCATGGCCGCGTCACCTTCGGGTGGCGCGGCTTTTATTTTGGAGGCAGGCGAACTGTGTTCGCGTTACCTCCGAGCAGCGCCAGATCGCTCTCGTCTTTAAGGTCCACACCAGTCAGGCCACGGTTCAGTGCCTCGCATACCAGCCACGCCAGTTTGAATGCGGCGGCGGCGTAGCTCAGTCCCTCAGGGCGCACGTTGGAAATGCAATTGCGTCCGGCATCGTTGCGGCCCCTGAACGGCGCATGCGTGATGTAGATGCCGAGGCTGTCCGGCGAACTCAGGCCCGGCCGTTCGCCGATCAGCATGATCGACAGCTTCGCCTGCAACAGTTCTGCGATCTCATCCGCCAGCGCCACGCGCGCCTGCGTGGCGATGACGACCGGTGCCTGCTTTAGTTCGTCCGCAAGAAGCGGCTTCAGCGCCGCGAGCAGGGGCGCGGCATGGCGGTCGATCGCCAGCGACGACAGGCCATCGCCGATCACGATGCAGACGTCGCTGCGCTGGATGGGTACCGCACGCAGCTTGGGGATCTCGTCTGGATCAATGACGCGACCCAGATCCGGCCGCCGCAGATAGGTGGTGCGGTCGGACGCGCGGCTATGGACATGCGCGACGGTCCATTCTTGTGCATGCAACGCCGCCTCAAGTTTCGGCACGTCCAGCGCAGCGTGAATTGCATCGCGTGCCATCGCATGCGCCCAGCCAAAGCGCAGGACTTCGTCGGTCGGCATGCCCGCACCGACGCGGCCAAGCGCAAGCCGTGCGGGCGTGACGCTGCGCCATTCGGCCCACGGAGACTCGGTTACGTTCTTGTCCGTCATGCCACCAGCGACTTGAGATTGCCCATGCCGCCGAGCAGCGCATTGGGTGAGGGGGGACGCAACCGCCCGTCGGCATCGGTGATCTGCATGCGCTGCAACCACGCCTCGAATTCCGGCGCGCGCTTGAGATTCATGGTTTCGCGCAGAAACAGCGCATCGTGGAATGACGTGCTCTGATAGTTCAGCATCACGTCATCTGCGCCGGGAATCCCCATGATGAAGCTGATGCCGGCCGCGCCGAGCAACACCAGCAGCGTGTCCATGTCGTCCTGATCGGCTTCGGCATGATTGGTGTAGCAAATGTCGCAACCGAGCGGCAGGCCGAGCAGCTTGCCGCAAAAATGATCCTCGAGTCCGGCGCGGATGATCTGCTTGCCGTCGTAGAGATATTCCGGGCCGATGAATCCGACAACGGTATTCACCAGCAGCGGCTTGTAGCGCCGCGCCAGTGCGTAGGCGCGCGCTTCACACGTCTGCTGGTCGACGCCGAAGTTCGCGTCCGCCGACAAGGCGCTGCCCTGACCGGTCTCGAAGTACATCACATCGTTGCCGACAGTGCCGCGCTTGAGCGCCAGTGCTGCGTCCTGCGCTTCGTCGAGAATTTCGGGTGTGACGCCGAAAGAGAGATTAGTCTTCTCGGTGCCGCCGATCGACTGGAACACGAGATCGACCGGCGCTCCGCTCTCCGCAAGCTGGATCGTGTTGGTAACATGGGTCAGCACGCAGCTCTGGGTCGGGATTTCGAAGCGCTGGATCACCTCGTCGAGCATATGCAGCAGATCGCCGAGCACCGGCATGCTGTCGGAGGCGGGATTCAGTCCAATCACCGCATCGCCTGAGCCCATCAGCAATCCGTCGAGCGTAGACGCTGCCACGCCGCGTAGGTCGTCGGTGGGATGATTGGGCTGGAGCCGCACCGACAGGTGACCTTCGAGCCCGATGGTGTCGCGGAAGCGGGTAATGACGCGGCACTTGCGCGCCACCGCGATCAGATCCTGATTGCGCATGATCTTGGAGGTGGCTGCGACCATCTCCGGGGTGAGACCGCGCGCGAGCGCGGCAAGGGCATCCGTCGTTGCCTGTTCAGACAGCAGCCAGTTGCGAAAATCGCCGACAGTCATGTGCGACACGGGCGCGAACGCCTTCGCGTCATGGCTGTCGATGATCAGCCGCGTGATGTTGTCGTCTTCGTACGGGATCAGCGCCTCGGTGAGAAACTGTTTGAGCGGAACCTCCGCCAGCACATGACGCGCCGCCATCCGTTCCTGCGCGGTAGCGGCGCCGATGCCCGCGAGAGTGTCGCCCGAGCGTGCAGGTGAGGCGAATGCCATCACCTGCTTCAGGTCGTCGAAGGCGAACAGTTGCTGATCGATGGCGGTACGATAGCGCAACGGTTTCCACCTCGTGAGTTGGAATGCCTTATTCAGCGGGCACGGTGTTCGCCGTGACGGCCAACATCTCGTCAGGCGCCGCTGCGTCGCGCTGACCGGCCGTCATGCGGAAGTAAGCATAGGCCAGAGCCATCAGCACGAGGAACAGCAGTGTCAGCATAGCATTGAACCACACCATGGCGAACAGGCAAACCAGCCCCAGTCCGAACGCGATGGCGGGGAACACCGGATAGAACGGCGCACGATAGGTGCGGACCAGATCAGGCTCACTCTGGCGAAGCTTGAACAGCGCC
Organism: Pseudomonadota bacterium; assembly: GCA_040387615.1. Lineage (GTDB taxonomy): Bacteria > Pseudomonadota > Alphaproteobacteria > Rhizobiales > Xanthobacteraceae > Afipia. The sequence goes on from JAZKDK010000002.1 coordinate 50,143, forward strand.
GCCATCGAGATCAGGTACATGATGATCGCGCCGAACACCGACATGGTCACGATGTTGGCGGTCAGCGTCTGCCCGCCGAACTGCACCCACTCATCACTGAAGATCGCGATGATGCCGATAACGCCGCCCGCCAGCAGCGCGCGATGTGGCGTGTTGAAGCGCGGGCTGAGCGCCGCGAACGTCTTCGGCAGGTAGCCTGCGCGCGCCAGCGCAAAGATCTGGCGCGAATAGCCCATGATGATGCCGTGGAACGAGGCGATCAGCCCGAACAGGCCAATCCACACCAGCATGTGCAGCCATCCGCTGTTTTCGCCAACCACGACCTTCATCGCCTGCGGCAGCGGATCGTTGATGTTGGCGAGCTTGCTCCAGTCGCCGACGCCGCCCGCGAAGATCATGACCCCGAATGCCAGCACAACCAGCGTCAGAATGCCTGCAACATAGGCGATTGGAATGGTCTTCTGCGGCTCCTTGGCTTCTTCGGCGGCCATCGCGGCCCCTTCGATCGCAAGAAAAAACCAGATCGCGAACGGGATCGATGCGAAGATGCCGGAAATTGCAGCGCCGTTGAACACGTTGCTGCCGGCCCAACCATTGGCGACGAAGTTTGCCATCGACCAGCCGGGTGCGACCACGCCCATGAACACCAGCAGTTCGGCAATCGCTAAAATTGTCACGAACAGTTCGAATGCGGCCGCGATGCCGACGCCAATCCAGTTCAGAGCGATGAAGATGGTATAGGCGCCGAGCGCGAAGTATTTCGGATTGATGCCCGGAAACTGCACATTCAGGTAGGCGCCGATGGCGAGAGAAATCGCAGGCGGCGCGAACACAAATTCGACCAAAGTCGCGAAGCCCGCAATGAATCCCCCGGTTGGGCCGAATGCGCGCCGTGCATAAGCAAATGGTCCGCCCGCATGCGGGATGGCGGTCGACAGTTCGGTGAAGCTGAAAATGAAAGTTGTATACATCGTCGCGACCAGCACCGTGGCGACCAGAAAACCCAGCGTGCCTGCGCTGTTCCAGCCATAGCTCCAGCCGAAATATTCTCCCGAGATGACGAGCCCCACGGCGATGCCCCAGAGCTGGAACGGTCCGAGCACTTTTTTCAGGCCGGCGGATTGTGGGACTTGAGTGGGAGCCATCGGTTGATCCTCCGTTGCGATGCAAGGAAAGATGCAAGGGAGGTGCCACGGGACGGCGGCTGCCGGCCCAGCGGGGGCAGTTTTGTGGCAAGAGATTAAGCAGGGGTCATTGACGAACAGCGTTTTCTTGCGGCAAACGGAGCGCAATCTTTGACCCAGGGGTTACCCGGGACTTCTCCCAAGGGGGCGATATGTTCGATTTGACAGGCAAGACCGCGCTCGTGACCGGAGCGACCGGCGGCATCGGCGGCGCAATCGCGCGTGCATTGCATGCACAAGGCGCCACGGTTGCGATCTCGGGCACCCGGCGCGAGGCGCTCGATACGCTTGCCGGCGAACTGAAAGAGCGCGTGCATGTGCTGCCGTGCAATCTCTCCGACATGGCTGACGTTGAAACACTGGTGCCCGCCGCTGAAAAGGCGATGGGTCAGCTCGACATTCTCGTGGCCAATGCGGGCATCACGCGGGACAATCTCTTTGTCCAGTTGCGCGACGAGGATTTCGACGACGTCATCCGGGTGAATCTCACCGCGACGTTCCGGCTGGCGCGCGCGGCGACCAAGCTGATGATGCGCAAGCGGTTCGGACGAATCATCGCGATCACCTCGGTGGTCGGCGTGACCGGCAATGCCGGGCAGGGGAATTACGCGGCATCCAAGGCCGGTCTGATCGGCATGATGAAGTCTGTGGGCGCGGAATATGCGCGCCGCAACGTGACGGCCAACTGCATTGCGCCCGGGTTCATCGCGACGCCGATGACGAACGTTTTGAATGAAAAGCAACGCGAAGGGGTGCTGTCCAAGGTGCCCGCCGGGCGGCTTGGAACGCCCGAGGACATCGCTGCGGCCGCCGTTTACCTTGCGTCCAACGAGGCGGCCTACGTGACCGGCCAGACCCTCCACGTCAACGGCGGAATGGCCATGATTTGAGCCCCGTTCCGCGGGGATTTTGTCAAGCGGGACAGGCCGGTGGACGGGGGCCGGGGCCTTGTGGTCAACTCCGGGGAAGTATGGTAACCGAACGGCAATCGGTTGGGGAAAACGCCATTGCAGGATCGCCAAACCCCGTATATTGCCGTTCCGGCGCTAGCCGCCGTTTTCGGTGACTTCGCCGCTATGGCGAAGGTACGGGGACGCGTGGTACGGACGGCACGAATTCGCAATTTTTCGCACCGCGAGGGGCTCGTATCGTTTTGCGGTCGAGTTTAATGGAACAAGCACGAGGTTAAACGATGAGTGAGATTGGCGAGCGAGTTAAGAAGATTGTGGTCGAGCACCTTGGTGTCGAGCCCGAGAAGGTTGTCGATGCTGCCAGCTTCATCGACGATCTCGGCGCCGACAGCCTCGATACCGTCGAACTCGTGATGGCGTTCGAAGAGGAATTCGGCTGCGAAATCCCGGACGATGCCGCGGAAACCATTCTCACCGTGGGCGACGCCACCAAGTTTCTCGAGAAAAACGCAAAGAGCTGACGCCACCGCGCAGCCATGACGACGAGCGGCGGGTTGTAATCGAGCGACCCGCCGTCTTGCTGTCATAGCGGCGCTTGTTGGCGTTCGCCGATCTTGTCGGAGAAGAACGTATGCGGAGGGTTGTCGTCACGGGTCTGGGCATGGTTTCGCCGCTCGCGAATGGTGTCGAGCAGACCTGGAAACGCATCCTCAATGGCGACAGCGGCGCAAGGCGCATCGACCATTTCGACGTCTCCGACCTGACCTGTCAGATCGCCTGCGTGGTTCCGCGCGGCGACGGCACCAACGGCACTTTCAATCCCGATGACTGGATGGAGCCGAAGGAGCAGCGCAAGGTCGACGATTTCATCATTTTCGCGATGGCGGCCGCGAGCCAGGCGCTCGACGACGCCAACTGGCATCCGACCACCGAGGAAGACCGCTGCGCCACCGGCACCATGATCGGTTCCGGCATCGGCGGCATCGAGGGCATCGGCGAAGCTGCAGTAATTCTAAAGGAGCGGGGGCCGCGCAAGCTGTCGCCGTTCTTCATTCCCGGCCGCCTGATCAATCTCGCGTCAGGGTACGTTTCGATCAAGCACGGCCTTAAGGGTCCTAATCATGCGGTCGTTACCGCGTGTTCGACCGGCGCGCATGCCATTGGCGACGCGAGCCGCCTGATCGCATTCGGCGATGCCGATGTGATGGTGGCGGGCGGCGCCGAGTCCGCCGTCAACCGTCTCGCCATGGGCGGCTTCTGTGCGCTGCGCGCGATGGCCACCAAGTACAACGACAATCCGACCATTGCATCGCGGCCCTATGACAAGGATCGCGATGGCTTCGTGATGGGCGAGGGCGCGGGCGTGGTGGTGCTCGAGGAATACGAGCATGCCAAAAAGCGCGGCGCGAAGATTTACGCCGAAGTCGTGGGCTACGGCCTGACCGGCGATGCCTATCACATTACCGCTCCGGCCGAAGACGGCGACGGCGCATACCGTTGCATGAGCGCTGCGATGAAGCGCGCGGGTGTGACGGCCTCCGACATCGACTACATCAACGCGCACGGCACCTCGACACCGCTCGGTGACGAGATCGAGCTTGGCGCGGCGCAGCGGCTGCTCGGCAATGCGGCGTCGAAGGTTTCGATGTCGTCGACCAAATCGTCCACCGGCCATCTGCTCGGTGCTGCGGGCGCCATCGAGGCGATTTTCTGCGTTCTGGCGATTCGGGATAATGTCGCGCCGCCGACGATCAATCTCGACAATCCCTCCGTCGAGACGGCGATCGATCTCGTTCCGAACAAGGCAAGGCCACGCGAGATTAATGTGGCTCTGTCGAACTCGTTCGGATTTGGCGGTACCAACGCGTCGCTGGTTGTCCGGCGGTTGGCGAACTAAGCGTTTCGTTTCGAACAAGAGCTATTCAAGACTTAACGGACGGGGAAAAAAGGCAAAACTGTCTTCACGGTTTTGCCCTATTCGGACATAATTTCTCTCACCGGCGGGCGTATAGCGCTGGAACGACAAGACTAATCGTCGTTCAGAATTTAGGTTGCTTCGATGAGCCAGAGACCACCTATCGCGCCCCGTAGTCCGCGTGCGGCGCTTGAGCCGGAACAGGTTCCGCAGCCGCCAAAGCACTCGCAGCGCGCACGAAGCACGTTGGTCGTGGTCGGAAATGCGATCTTTACATTTCTGGTTGTCGCAATGCTGGGGGTCGGTGCCCTGTTTTTCTATGGCAAGAAAACCATGGAAGCCAAAGGCCCGCTCGCCGAGGACAAGGTCGTCAACATTCCGCCGCGCGCCGGCATGACCGACATCAGCGACATTCTTCAGCGCGCCGGCGTGATTCCGGCTGATGGCTGGAATCTGACTTTCATCGGCAGTGTGCTGGCGCTCAATGCACGCTCCGGTTTGAAGTCCGGCGAATATCTGTTCCAGAAGAACGCTAGCCTGCGCGACGTCATCGGTACGATTGTCGATGGCAAGGTGGTGCAGCATTCCATTACGATTCCGGAAGGCCTGACCTCGGAGCAGATCGTTGCCCGGCTTCAGGAGAACGATATTTTCACCGGCGCGCTGAAAGAGCAGCCGCGCGAAGGCACACTGCTGCCCGACACCTACAATTTCCCGCGCGGCACGCCACGCGATCAGGTGATCCACCGCATGCAGCAGGCGCAGAAGAAGGTTCTCACCGAGGTCTGGGCGCGCCGCAATGCCGACATTCCGGTCCGCTCTCCTGAACAGCTCGTGACGCTGGCGTCCATTGTCGAGAAGGAAACCGGCCGGGCTGACGAGCGCAGCCGCGTCGCCGCCGTCTTCACCAACCGTTTGCGTCAGCGCATCAAGCTGCAGTCCGACCCAACCATCATTTACGGCTTGGTTGGCGGCAAGGGCACGCTCGGCCGTCCGATCAAGCGCAGCGAGATCACCCAGCCGTCGCCCTACAACACCTATGTGATCGACGGACTTCCGCCGGGTCCGATCGCCAATCCTGGCCGCGCCTCGCTCGAGGCGACCGCGAATCCCGCACGCACCCGCGACCTGTTCTTCGTCGCCGACGGCACCGGCGGTCATTCGTTCACCGAAACCTACGACCAGCACCAGAAGGGCGTTGCCAAGTTGCGCGCGATGGAGCGCCAGCAGCAGAACGACACCGTGGATGCTGACGATCAGCCGCCGGTTGCTGCCGTTCCTGCACCCGCGACAGGTGCGCCCGCCGCAGCAACTCCGGCAAAACCCGCAGGCGCGGCCCCCAAGGCCGCTCCAAAGGCATCGGCGCCTAAGGCTTCCGCACCCGCCAGCATCATCGCCAACGAGCCGGCGGCGGATGGCGCGGCGCGCAAGCGCACCGCAAAACGCGCCCCGGCTGCAGCACCTGCCGAGCCGGAGCCCGAAGAAGAGAAGACGCAGTAGCGCCGCCTCTCTCTTGCGTGCCTTGCCGATTTCAGGGACAAGCTCAGTCCTGATGTGAGCCGGTCTGGCGGCTCGCTAGTCCGCATTTTTCAGGACACAAGGACGGAGACACTTTCGCGATGGCGCTGTCGAGCATGACCGGCTTTGCGCGAAGCCACGGCACCAGCGGACCCTATGCGTTCGAATGGGAATTGAAATCGGTCAACGCCAAGGGCTTTGATTTCAGGATGCGGCTGCCTGCGGGGTGGGACGACGTCGAGACTGCAGCCCGCAAGCGCGCTACCGAACTGCTGTCGCGCGGTACCGTCTACGCCAACCTCACCGTCAAGCGCACGGGCGCTGCGTCGATCGTACGCATCAACGAAGACGTTCTGGCGTCGATCCTGAAAGTCGTTTCTGAGATTTCTGCACGGACCGATGCCGTTGCGCCGAGCGTCGACGGGTTGCTCGGGATCAAGGGCGTCCTCGAAGTCGTGGAGCCCGAAAGCGACGAGGCCGAAATGCAGGTCGCGCGCACCGCCGTTTCAGCGTCGTTCGAGCAGGCGCTGCAAAGCCTGATCGATATGCGCAAGCGCGAAGGTATTGCGCTCGGCCAGATCCTGTCCCTGCGCATGGATGAGATCGAACGTCTTGCTCAAAAGGCGGAAGCCGCACCCGGCCGCAAGCCCGAAGCAATCCGGGCGCGGCTCGCCGAGCAAATCGCGGTATTGCTTGAGACATCGGATCGCTTCGATGCCGACCGGCTCAGCCAGGAAGCGGTGATGATCGCGGCGAAGGCGGACATTCGCGAAGAACTCGATCGCATTGCCTCGCACATCGCTCAGACGCGCGAACTGCTCGGCAAGGGCGGGGCGGTGGGGCGGCGGCTGGATTTCCTGGCGCAGGAGTTCAACCGTGAGGTCAACACCACCTGCTCGAAGTCGAACGATATCGAACTCACCAACACCGGGCTTGAGATGAAGAACGTGGTTGAGCAGTTTCGCGAGCAGGTCCAGAATTTGGAATAGCGGTTTCGGCAGACAGGGATTTGGATGATGGCGGCGGGGGGCACCTTGAGAGGCGTTGAGCGGCGCGGACTGATGTTCGTACTGTCGTCGCCCTCCGGCGCGGGAAAATCCACGCTGGCGCGCATGCTGATCGAGAAGATACACGATCTGCGGATGTCGGTATCGGTGACGACGCGCCCCATGCGTCCCGGCGAAGCCGATGGCGAGCATTATTACTTCATCGATAAGCCGAAGTTCGACGCCATGGTGAAAGCCAAAGAATTGCTCGAGCACGCCACCGTGTTCGACAATTCTTACGGCACGCCGCGCCAGCCGGTCGAGGATGCGTTGAGTGCCGGTCTGGATGTTCTGTTCGATATCGACTGGCAAGGCACGCAACAACTCGGTGAGAAAGCAGGCAAAGATGTCGTCAGCGTCTTTATCCTGCCGCCGTCAGCTTCCGATCTCGAAAAGCGGTTGCATACCCGCGCGCAGGATTCCGATGAAGTGATTGCCGGGCGCATGAGCCGCGCCAGCCATGAACTCAGCCACTGGGCGGAATACGACTACGTCGTCACCAACAGCGATCTCGACGAGGCATATTCGCAGGTCGTGACAATCCTTAAGGCCGAGCGCCTCAAGCGCGAGCGCCAGACCGGCCTGTCGGCCTTCGTGCGTGAGTTGCAGAAGCAGTTGGAGAAGTAAGCGGCAGGTTTTCGCCCGCCGCTTATGAAGCAGGCGTTACGCCGCCGAGCGCCTTGAGGCCCGCGCCAGCAACTGCTCGATTTCATCGGCGGTATCGTCCAGCACAAGCGGCTCAGGCAGATTGTGCGCGAAGCGTCGTGCGGACGCCGGCAGCAGTGGATTGTCCTGCACGAGTGTTTCGCTGGATACATTCAAGTCCCAGATCGGGCGGCGCTGGCCGTAGGTGCGCTCGTCTTCGCGCGGCTTCGGCCGGAAATACTTGAACAGCAGTGGGCCGAGGATCGCCGCAAGCGCCAGCACGCCGACGAGAATACTCAGCATGATCCTGATCGACATGCCCTCGGTCTCCGCAGCGGCGGTGGATTGTTGCGGTTGCGGTGATGCCGCGCCGGTGGTCGTCGCAGGCGCGGGCTTTGGAGCCGGGGTTGCGGCCGTGGCGAGACGTTCCGCGGTGAGAGCCGGAGCAGGCTGCGCGGGTTGCGGTATTGCGGCAGCGGACTGGTCGCTGGCGGACGCGGCCGCTGGTTCGGGCCAGCGCGTTGCGACGTTCCAACCCTGCTTGTTTGCGGTCTCAGTCGCCGGCTGCATCGCAGCCGTCTGGTTGTCGTTACGGACATCGGCGCTGGCGGAAGGGCCCGGCATCGGCGGCCACGTTGTTTCAGCGAGCGACGGATCTTCATCCGGCGATCCCACGGTTAACTCCGCTCGGGCGTTCGCGACGGATTTCTGAATGGATTTTTTCGAAGCCTCCTGCTTGGTGGCAGGCGTGATTTTCGTCGGAGGGGACGCGCCTTCTTCGGTAGTGCCTGATGACGCAGGCGCTTCAGCTGTCGTCTTTTTCGTCTTTCCGCCGGCATCTCCGAGATACCAGCACTTGCGCTTGGTGCCTTTCTCGACGCGGTAGTACCAGTGCGCGCCGGCCGGAGTCGTGGCCTTTGGAGCGGCCAGACATTCGTCGGCAGCATTGGCGGCGCTTCCGGATGTCGGGGTTGCGGGATTTCCCGATGCTGAAGTGATGCTGATGATTGAAACGCAGCCGGTGATGGCGGCAAAGGCAATTGCGGCGGTGCGGTTTGACATTCTGTCCCCCTTACGCAACACGAACTCATTCTCGCGTAGGTTCTCGGGGACAAGTTGGGTCGGAATAGGCCGCAAATCCGGACAGGCTGAGGCTTAATTCGGGCGCACGGGCAGGGGGCGATTTGCTCAATTCTGGCTGGCATTCGGGAACCCGCATGACGTAACGAAAATATCGCTGCACATCGCGCTGAAGTTGAGGACATAATCGTTGATCCCCTGGACCCTGCTGGATACCGCGCAAATCCCTGGTGGCGGCGAGCTTCGCCTGATGCGCCGCGGCGCCGAGTTCTCCATCAAGCTCGGTCAGAACGAGTTAATGAACAGCCGTCTCAGCGGCTCTGAGCAGGCACTGGCCACGCTCGCCTGCAGACGCATCCAGATGCGCGAACGGCCGCGTATGCTGATCGGTGGCCTCGGCATGGGATTTACGCTGCGCGCCGCGCTGGCCGTGCTTGGGCCCAAAGCCGAGATTGTTGTCGCCGAACTGGTGCCGTCCGTCGTGGCGTGGGCCCGTGGCGAGATGGCGGAGATGTTCGGCGACAGTTTGACCGATCCACGCGTCGCGATCCGCGCAGAGGATGTCGGCCAGATTATCCGGTCCTCACGCGCGGCTTACGATACCATCCTGCTCGACGTCGATAACGGGCCAGAAGGTCTGACGCGTGAATCCAACAATGCACTGTATGATCTGAAAGGGCTGACTGCGGCGCGCGTGGCGCTGCGGCCGGGCGGCGTTCTGGCCGTGTGGTCGTCAGGACCCGATCCGCGCTTCACCCAGCGGCTGCGCAAGGCGGGCTTCGATGTGAATGAAGTCCCGGTCCGCGCCAACGGACCACGCGGCGGCGCGCGCCACGTGATCTGGACTGCGGTTCGGCCTGAGAGCTAAAAGATTCTGCGCGTCAGTTCTTCAGCATGATGCGGCCGACGACCTTGCCGGCACGCAACTGATCGATCCACTTCTGCGCGTCGGCCATCGGCTCTTCCTGCATCGGAGTCGGCTTGATCTTGCCGGCGCGGGCCAGCGCCATCAGCTCATGGCCCTCCGCAAGCGTGCCGACCATGAAACCTTCGATGGTCATGCGCTTGTAGATCCATTGCACCATCGGCACGCTGAAGTTGCCGCCCATCAGACCCGACACCACGATCTTGCCGCCGCGCGCCAGCACCGCCATCGCGAACGCCATGGACTTCTCGTTGCCCGCGAAATCGACCACTTCATCGAAGCCGCCGTCGGTTTCCTTCAGGATGCGCTTGACGATATCGGCTTCGGACGGATCGTAGGCCACCGATGCGCCGTTCTTGAGCGCGGTCTCGCGTGCTGCGGGGCTGAGGTCAGCCACCGAGATCGGCTGCTTGAACATCGCACCGGCAAATGAAAGTCCCATCATGCCGACGCCACCGAGGCCGATCAACAGGATGTTGCGCTGGCGCGGCCGATCGACCAGACGCTTGAGCGCGCCGTAGGCAGTGACGCCCGAGCACATCAGCGTCGCGGCAACGTTGACCGGAAGCGGATCGTAGTCGAGCAGATACTTCGCGTCAGGCACCAGAACGTGGGTAGCAAAGCCGCCGTCGATCGAAACGCCGAGGAAGCGCTGCTTGGCGCACAGGTTCTCGTCGCCGTTCTGACAGTCGCGGCACTGGCCGCAGCCGATCCACGGAAACACGGCGCGCTTCGCGCCGATCAGCCCCTTGTCGACATCGGGACCGACGTCATCGACGACGCCTGCGATTTCATGTCCGAGGGTGAACGGCAGAATCATGCCGCGCGTGGTGTCGAGCTTCTTGCCGCCGCCCAGATCAGCGTAGCCGTCCTGGATGTGCAGGTCCGAATGGCACAGTCCGCAGCGCTCGATGCGCACCAGAACTTCCCGGCCTTGCGGCTTCGGGGTCTCCACGATGGTTTCGCAGAGCGGAGCATCAAATTTCACGAGTGACTGGCGGCGCATCTGAGCCATTGGGCTTTTTCTCCGTTACGGTGTTTTTGCTTTTGCGGCTGATATATCCGCCAATTCGCGCGCCATGGCAACAAAGCCGGACACTGGAATGGTCTCCGCGCGACGGGTCGGTTCGACGCCGGCGGCGGCGGCGAGGGTGGCCGGATCGACGTTGAGTGACTTGAGACTTTGCCGCAGCATTTTCCGGCGCTGGCCGAACGCCGCGGCGGCTACACGTTCCAGCGCGCGCCGGTCGCAAGGCTCTGGCGCGGCGCGCGGGATCAGCCGCACCACGGACGAGGTGACCTTGGGTGGCGGCACAAAGGCGCCGGGTGCGATGTCGAACAGGATTTTTGTTTCGGCGCGCCAGTTCGCCAGCACGCCGAGCCGTCCATAGGCATCGTCGTTCTCGCGGGCGACAATACGCTCGGCGACTTCGCGTTGAAACATCAGCACCATCATGTCGTACCAAGGCGGCCACGGCTCGGCGCACAGCCAGTCGATCAGAAGTACGGTCGCGATGTTGTAGGGCAGGTTGGCGACGATCTTCGCGCGTTCGCCATTGAGATGCGGTCGCGGATCGAATGTCATCGCATCGTCGTTCACGATGGTAAGGCGACCGGGATAGCGCTGCGCGATTTCCTCGAGCGCGGGGATTGCGCGTTCGTCGCGCTCCACGGCGATCACTCGCTTGACGCCTTGCGCGAGCAGCGCACGCGTGAGTCCGCCGGGGCCGGGCCCGATCTCGACAATGGTGGTGTCTTCCAGCGGCGCGGCTGCACGCGCGATGCGCGATGTCAGATTGAGATCGAGCAGGAAATTCTGACCCAGCGATTTGCGAGCCGACAGTTCGAAGCGGCGGATGACGTCGCTCAGCGGCGGAAGATCGTCGATGGCGCTCATGCCTTCGATGCCGAGGCCATGCGTGCCGCGAGGCGTAGCGCCGCAATCAGGCTGGACGGGTTGGCGCGGCCGGTGCCTGCGATGTCGAATGCGGTGCCGTGATCCGGCGAGGTGCGGATGAAGGGCAATCCCAGCGTGACGTTGACGCCGTCGTCGAATGCGATGGTCTTGATCGGGATCAGCGCCTGATCGTGATACATGCAGATCGCGCAGTCGTAGGTTTTCCGCGCAGCTTCGTGAAACATCGTGTCGGCGGGAAGCGGACCGCGCGCATCGATGCCGTCCTGACGCAACGTCGCGACCGCTGGTGCGATAATCGATTGATCTTCGTGGCCTAGCGAGCCGTCTTCGCCAGCGTGCGGGTTAAGTCCTGAGATCGCGAGACGGGGGCGGCCAATGCCAAGCCGAGTCTGCAAATCCGCAGCGACGATGCGCGCGGTCTTGACGATGAGATCGCTGGTCAGTTGCGTAATGGCGTCGCGCAGCGGCAGATGTATCGTGACCGGCACGACGGCAAGCTCAGGCGACCACAACATCATCACCGGATGCGGCACCGAGCCGTTCACGGCGGCCGAGAGTTGCGCCAGAAATTCGGTGTGGCCGGGATGTGAAAAGCCCGCGCGATAGAGCACGCTCTTGGCGATCGGATTGGTGACCACCGCGCTGGCGCGTTCAGAGATCACATCCGCGACGGCATGCCGGATCGACGCGATGGCGGCCGGGGCGCTGCTGTCGTCGGGACGGCCGGGTTGCGCTGTCGCCGCGATTCCGGTTTTGACGATGGGAAGCGCATCGGCGAAGATTCCGGGAGCTTCCTCGGGACTTACATCGGCAATCGCGATGCTGGCGCCCAGCAAGCGCGCACGCTCGTTGATGAATGCGCTATCGCCGATCAGATAGAATGCGGGAAGGTCGAGTTCGCGCCGTTTCAGCCATGCCGCGATCGCGATATCAGGACCGATGCCCGCAGGCTCGCCGAGCGTCAGCGCCAACGCTTTACTCATGCGGCTTTGCTCACGGCGGCTCTCGTCATGGCAGCGGTGTCGCGGTTGAACTCATTTGTTACGCATCTCGATCATCGCGCCCTTGCGCACTTCTTCAAGATACGACTTGGATTTGGCTTCGTACTTCTGGTTGTAGATCTTCTCGCGCGCCGCGCGCTTGGCGGGCGTGTCGGCCTTGGTCGGTTTGCGGCTGCACAGCGCCACCATTTCCACGCCCTGCTTGGTGACTTCCGGTGGCGTCAGCTTGCCGACGGGGGTTTTATCGAGCAGTTCGCGCAAGGCCGGCGGCAGGTCCGCCGAGGTCTTGGTGAGCTGATCGCGGATTGCGGCATCGCGCATCGATCGGAACAATGACTGCGCTTCATCGCAGCTCTGAATACGGCTGCGGAGCAACTCTGCTTCCTTGCGGCGTGCCTCGATGGTGCTCGACGGTGAGCCGCGCGGTACGATCAGGACAATCGGGCGAACGAGATACTCGAAGCTCTCAGTCTCCGACTTGTCGCCGGACGGTTCAACTCCGGCAAGATCCTTTTCCGGCACCAGCAGGTTCGACTGGAAGCGCCCGCGCACCAGATTGCCCCACGTCATGTCGGCCTTGATGCGGCTCTTGAGGGTTTCAGGACGGATACCGTGACCTTCAAGCGTTTTCGAAAGCTGCTCGGGGTTCATGCGCATGCGCGACGCCATATTGCCGTATGCGCCGTCGATGTCCGACGATGACATATCTAGGCCGTATCGCTTGGCTTCCTTGACCTTGAGCTTGTCGTTGATCAGTTCTTCGAGGGCTTCCTCCCGCGAGACCACCTTTTGCGTCGTGAGCTTGGTGAGCTTGACGCGCTGCTCGATGTCGAAATTGGTGATGGCCTCGCCATTGACCATCGCCGCGACGGACTGGGCCATGACGGTCGAGCCAAAACCCGGCGCGGCGAGAACCGCGGCCGCGAGCAAAACTGTCCGTGCGTAGCGAAGAACAAAAGCAGCAATCATATTCAAACCCGTCATCAAACCGGTCTTCGAAAGCTGGAGATTCCAGCGCCCGTTTTACAATATCAACCCCGAGTTTGCGGCGTTAATGCGCGCATCCGGTGAACTCCCGGCGGTTCCCGTGATCTGCGAGGCGCCATAAGACCTGCAATCGAGCTGGCTGCACCATCCCGCTACCGGAATACTACTGTGCGGCGTTGAAAGAAGTGCCGCCGATGGTGCGCAACCCGATCTGCAGCATGATGCGGTGATCGGTGACGGGAGTGGTGTAGCTCGTCGAGGTATACGCGTAGTCCGTGATGTAGTTGGCTGCGATGATGAAGCAGTCGTCTACGTAGCCTGCGCCCACGATGTACTGATTGACCGTCTGGTTCGTGATGTCATAGCGCAACCCGCCTGACAGCACCCAGTTCGAAGCCACCTTGATGGTACCGGTTCCGACGATGCCTTCGCGGCGGTTGAGGAAGCCAAGCTCGGGCTGTGCGTCGTAGTTGCCGTAAAGCAGGCTCACCTGGAAGCGGTCGAAATTCGCACGGCCTTCGAGTTCGAAGCGCCGTACGGCTCCCGATGATTCGTCGAGCCGGGTGCGGGCGATCAGGCTGTAGATCTTGTTCGGCTGATACGCGATGCGGCCGACATAGTCGGAGCGGGCAGTCTCAAGGCCACTGGCGATGCCTGTGTTGGTGAGATCCTGCACGGCGAACGAGTTCAGGCCGAACAACTGGTAAGACTGTCCGAACAGAACGTTGACGAAGCCGCCGCGATCGAACTGCGTGGTCGCCTGAACGCCGACATTGGCGCGGCCACCGCCGCCGACGCGATCGTAGCCGGAGAATTTATCGACGCGGAACAGATTGCTGTCGTCGAACGTAAAGCTCTGTGCGTCTTCGTTCGGAAGACGGCCGGCGCTTGGTTCGTTCGGACGGATGATCAACTGGCCTATCGGCTCAATCGTTGTCGTGCCCCAAGGCTGAACGTTGATGAACGGATAGCGATATTCGAGTCCGACCGTCGGCATCAGGCGCGCGGTCTGGGTGGAGCCGACCGGCAGGTAGTTGGACACACCCGGCTGGTTGTCGATGTTGGCGCTGATCACGTCAGCGCGCAACGAAGCGAACGGCGTGAAGATCTGGCCGATGGAGTCGGTGAACGACCGGCGCCATTCCACTTCGCCCGTCAGCCGCGTGTAGTCGCCCGGGATGCCGCGCAGCAGGCAGCTTGTGGGCGTCCTGGCGTTGGGGTTCGCCGATGTCGGCAGGCACATGCCGCTGAGAGCTGCGAAGGGGGTGATCGGATCGAACGAGGCGCTCTGGCGGCTCAGGCTGGTGAAGTTCGCCTTGTAGCTGAACTCGCCGCCGAGGACGTTACGGTTCAGTACATTCGAATAGTCGATGACCGGATGAACGATCGGAATTTGGCTCTGAATATCGGCCGCGGAATAGCCGAGGAAGTGCATCACGCGCGCGTCAAAATAGCTGCGGTTACCGACGCCCGTCAGATAGATCTGCGACAGGCCCGTGTCCGGGGTCAGCAGGAACGCGTTGAGCGCGTTTTTGTAAGGGCCCAGATTGTAGTCGAAGAAGAATGACTTGTCCGAGACTGCGACCGCGTCCCAACCCCAGACCCACTTGTCGTTCAGCGCGAATTGACCTTTGGTATCGATGCCGCCGCGGAATTCGCGCTGGCCGGGCTCGGCATTGAACTGGTTCTGATCGTTCTGGCGGATGCCATAGGCGCGTATTTCGTAAGCGCCGTTGATGAGGCGCTGACGGAATTCGCCCTGCATCAGCAGGCCCTGCTTGGTGGTGTAGCGCGGCGTCACGGTTGCGTCGTAGTCCGGCGCCAGCGCGAAGTAATAAGGAACCTCGATGCCGACACCGTAACGGGTGTTGGACATGTAGTTCGGGATCAGGAACCCGCTCTTGCGCTTGACCGTCGGATCAGGCGTCGAGAAGAACGGCAGGTACGCGATCGGCTGACCGAAGAACTCAAGGCGCGCGTCCTCGAAGTACAGCATCTTCTCGGTTTGATTGTGGATGATGCGCGCACCCTTGACCTGCCACAACGGCGGCTTCTTCGGGTCGTCCTTACAGGCGGCGCAAGCGGTGTAGACGCCGTTCTGGAAAATCGTGACCTCGCCGCCGGTGCGATCCGCGCGTGTCGCCGCCATGCGGGTCTGATCGGCGGTGTCGAGCCGCAGCGAATCGACGAAGCCGTCGCGGTAATCATCGGACAGGTCGAGCAGGTTGGCGTAGGTGATCTTGCCGTCGGGGTCGGTCAGCCGGACGTTGCCTTCGGCATGCAGGCGCTTGGTCTTCTGGTCGTAAATGACCTTGTCAGCCTCCAGCGTCGATCCGTTGTAGTAGATCTGAACGCTGCCCACCGCCGCAACGCGGGAGTTGTTGTAGTCGTAATTGACCTCGGTGGCCTGCACGAGCATCTGGCCGTCATTGGCCTGCTGGGCCGGCTTCTGCTTGGGCGGCTTGGGTGGAAGCTGATTGTATCTGAAGGCTTGCTGGGCGGACGCCGGTGTCACATCCGCGCCACCAAAACCGGCTGCCAGGAAAAGTCCGAGAACTGCAGACATGACCATGCTTTGACGGCGCGAGCGAATGCGCCGCCTGAACGCAGGCGTCCGTCCTTGGAGGGCGGCGACAATGGCCACTACCCGTCCTCCTGGTACAGCAAAGCCAAAAATCCCGAGAGGCCGCCCACGCAAACGGGCAACCACGCGGCAGCGAGCGGATGCATCAACTCGGCCTTGCTTAAATCCTCAGTTACTTTCGAGAGGACATAGAGCAGAAACCCTGCTGCAACGCCACTTAAAACCATCTTTTGCACGCCGCCGAAGCGGAAGAACCGCAGGCTTACGGCGGCGGCGAGCAACACCATCGCAGCCAATAAAAATGGGCGCGCGATGAGCTTCTGATACTGCAGACGGTAACCCGCTGTGGCCTGACCGGAGTTCTCGGAAGACTTGATGTAGTCCGGAAGTTGCCAAAATGACACAGTTTCAGGAGTGGAGAAGCTGTTCCGGACCTGGGCCAGGGTGAGGGTGGTGCCCAAGGTGAAGGTATCGAGTTCCTCTACAGGGCTTTCGAGCTTGTAACGGCGCACCTGTTTGAACACCCACCAGCCGGGTTCAAGCGTGGCTTCCTTCGCCTCGATTCGCTCCTTAAAGGCACCGGAGGAGTCGTATCTGAATACCGTGATGCCGGTCAGAAGCGTACCCTGTCCCTGACTCCGGGCGGCGTTGATGATGCTCTGTCCTTCACTGGTCGACTGGTTGAGCCAGAAGCCTGCGCCGTCCTGAACCGTTGGAGCGCCGTCGGTGAAGATCTTGGTCTCCATGCCCTTGGCGCGTTCCAGCATCTCCGCCGACAACGGATTGTAGAGAACGGTTGCGATCAGGCCGATCATGAGAGCGCTGAGCAGTGCTGGAGTAATGAACTGCCAGGCCGAAATACCAGAGGCGCGAGCAATCACAAGTTCGAGCCGCCGCGACAATGCGAGGAACGACACCATCGCGCCGATCAAAATACAAAAGGGCATCAGTTTTTCGAGCGACAACGGCACGCGATAAAATGCGGTCTGCGCGACAAAAAGGCCCGACACATTCGGCAGGCTTCCGGCGCGGCGCATCAACTCAATGTAGTCGACGGTAATGATCAGCACGAAGATCGCGCCGAAGGTCGCGATCGATGCGATCACGAAACGGGCGGCGAAATAGCGTGCGAGAATTGTCGTTACCATGCGTGCGGCCGCCTCACGCCAACGCCAACCGCCGGACGAGCCGTGCGGTCGCGAGAAGCCAGGCGGACGACGGTGTGGTCGTCCGGTTAACAGTGGTGTCTATCGACCCCATCGGGCAGCGGTATCCCCAACTCCAGCCAGATTTCGCTAGCGCGCCCAAACTTCTTGCGAAGTTCCCCTAGGCGCGGAATCGAGCTTTCCGGCACATTCTTATTTCATAGCATCCCTTTGATTGGTCAACAAAATGGCCGACCTGAGGCTGGGTGCCAACTGTAGTTAATAAAACGCCAATCGTTGCTTTGGGGTGACTCTTGCGGCGGGACGTCAGGCATGCTTGGCGCGCTTGGCAGTGCGCGCTGGAAAGCGTCATAGTGCGCCGCAGAGAATCCTGCTGGATTCTGGTCCCTTTGCTGCGCAAGCCGCGATTATCTGGAGGATTTGCTTATGACCGACGCCGTGAAGGTCGGCTTCGTACCGTTTTCCGCTGCCCCCCGCGGCGTTCTGGTGGTGTTTTGCGACGACACGCTGAAATTCGGCCCCGCCACGATCAAGGCGCTGGGAACTGCGGCGAACGCCGTCAAACGCGCCGCGACAATGAACCAGTTCAAGGCAAAGAGCGGAGCTACGCTGGATATTCTGGCGCCGGAAGGCCTCAAGGCCGGGCGTCTGCTCGTTGTCGGCGTGGGCAAGTTGGCGTCGCTCAAGGACGGCGATTTCATCAAGTTCGGCGGCAAGGTCGCCGCCAAGATCAGCGCCGGCACAGAGGCCGTCACGGTTCTCGCCGAGCTTCCGTCGGGTGCGATGAAGGGATCGCAGGCCGCGTCGATTGCGTCGGGCGTCCGGCTGCGTGCCTATCGGTTCAACCGTTACAAGACCACGAAGAAGGACGGCGATAACGCGCCGCTGCGCGCGCAGTTCTCCATCGCGGTGGCGGATGTCGCAGCGGCACGCAAGGCGTTTGCGCCCGAGAATCATATTGTGGACGGCGTGCTGGTAGCGCGCGATCTCGTCAACGAACCGCCGAACGTGTTGTTCCCCGCGGAGTTCGCGCGGCGCGCGACGCTGCTGCGGAAACTTGGCGTCAAGGTCGAGGTTCTCGACGTCAGGGCGATGACGAAGCTGGGAATGGGCGCGCTGCTCGGCGTGTCGCAGGGTTCGGAGCACGATGGCCGTATGGTCATCATGCGCTGGAACGGCGGCAAGGCGGGTGAGCAGCCGATCGCCTTCGTTGGCAAGGGCGTGTGCTTCGACACCGGCGGTATTTCGATCAAGCCGGCCGGCAGCATGGAAGACATGAAGGGCGATATGGGCGGCGCGGCGTGCGTCGTCGGTCTCATGCACGCACTGGCCGCGCGCAAGGCGAAGGCAAATGTGATCGGCGCGATCGGTCTTGTTGAAAACATGCCGGACGGCAACGCGCAGCGCCCCGGCGATATCGTGACGTCGATGTCGGGACAAACCATCGAGATCATCAACACCGACGCCGAAGGCCGCCTCGTGCTGGCCGACGTGCTTTGGTATGTGGCGAAAAAGCACAAGCCGAAATTCATGGTCGATCTGGCGACGCTCACCGGCGCAATTATGGTTGCGCTCGGCGTCGACTACGCGGGCATGTTTTCGAACGACGACAAGCTTGCGGAGCGTCTGACCGCGGCGGGGCAGGAGACCGGCGAGCGCGTCTGGCGCATGCCGCTCGGCCCCGAGTACGACAAGCAGATCGACTCGCAGTTCGCCGACATGAAGAACACCGGCAGCCGCAACGGCGGTTCGATCACTGCGGCGCAGTTCCTGCAGCGGTTCGTCGATGACACGCCATGGGCGCATCTCGACATTGCCGGCACCGCGATGGGCGTACCCGCGTCGGACCTTAATCGCAGTTGGGGATCTGGTTACGGCGTGCGCCTGCTGAACCGGCTGGTTGCGGACAACTATGAGGCGAAGCGCTAGGGCTTGTCGCCGTCATTGCGAGCGAAGCGAAGCAATCCAGCCTCTTTAAAGCAAGCGCTGGATTGCTTCGTCGCAAGTGCTCCTCGCAATGACGACAGCTAAACGGATTGGCTCCACGCGATGACCGAAGTTCTGTTCTACCATCTGCAAGACACGACACTTGAGAAAGTGTTGCCGCCGCTGCTTGAGAAATCCCTTGAGCGCGGCTGGCGTGTCGCGGTGCAGACCGGCTCGGAGGAGCGCGCGGAAGTGCTCGACGCGCATCTGTGGACGTATCGCGAAGATTCGTTTTTGCCGCACGGCACCTGGCGCGAGAGTGACGTCATGAACCAGCCGGTTGTTCTCTCTGTGGATGATGGCAATCCCAACAATGCCAATGTCAGGTTCATCGTCGATGCTGCCGGCCTGCCCAAGGATTGCGCGACATATGATCGCGTTGTCCTCATCTTCAACGGTGACGATGATGAAGCCCTCGGCGTTGCCCGCGCGGCATGGGCGGACGGCAAATTGCGCGGTCTGGATCTGACGTATTGGCAGACCGACGAACGCGGCAAATGGCAGAAGCGGGCTTGAGCGGGAGCAGGATGACATTTGTGTAATGCAGCTTGGTTGCTGCATCGCGCGCCGGTCCGGCATTAACAATACAGTCTTTTTTCGTTGACCTGACCGGCGGTTAGCCACCATGGTGCCGCAAAGGGATGGTGGAAGGCCAGACAAGCGCAGTGATCGGTGAAATGTTCCACCTTGCCGCTTAAAGACGCGCAAATGATTCTTTAGGCATTTGCTTTACTGATGTCCTGGTTCCGAAACGCGCAGTAAGCGCTGAAGTTGGTGTGAGAGCGAATTTGAGCGTCCTGCGTAAAAGCATCCATACCCGGCAACTGGCGGCCCTCATGATTCTGGCCCCCATGATAACCGGCTGCGCCGGGATTTCCGATTTCTCGATCAAGGACCAGGAATGGTTCGCGCGCCCGGGCAGGATTTTCAAAGGCGGCAACAGCACGATTGAGACACCTCCGCTGAGCGCGTCGAAGGACGTGACGCCGAACGATCTGATCAGCTCTGACGGTCAATGTCCGGGAACGCCGGTGGCGAGCGGGCCCGCCGATGCTAATGCATCGTCGGAAGGTCAGGTCTCAGTGGCTCCGGTGGCGCTGGGTCATACCGAGTGCGATGTCGCGCGTGCGATTCCCGTGGCGCCCGACAATGTGAACCTGTCGAACAATGAGCGTGGCGATCGTGTTGCGCTGATTACCTGGCGGTCCGGACCGCGGCCGGGAGCTTATACCTTCACGTCGGGCCGTTTGACGGCAATCGAACGTGTCGATGTGCCTCCGCCGGAGAAGCCCGCACGCGCTGCGAAGAAAAAGCGCGCGTAATCTCTTAGCCCGCCGCTTCGTCGTAGGACGAACTTGCTTCCAGCCATTCATCTTCGGCGCGTTGCAGAGCGTCCGCCGCACTTGCGCGGGCCTTGGTGAGTTGTGTTGCCTGCTTCGGATCGCGCTTGAACAGGTCGGGCAGGGCGAGCGCGGCATCGATCTTCTCGATGATACCGGTGATCCGCGCAATCTCGCTTTCAGCGTTCGATATCTTCTGCTTGAGCGGAACGCGTTTTTCCTTGGGACGCTGCGGTTTGTCGCGGCCGTTGCCGCGCTCATTGCGGTCGCGGCCTGATGCGCGCATGCCGCGCGCGGTCAGCACCGAGCGGCGATAATCGTCGAGATCGCCATCGTAGGGCGTCACGGCGCGGTCAGCCACCACCCACAACTGATCGGCACAGGCTTCGATCAGGTAGCGATCGTGCGAGACCATGATGATCGCGCCGGGGAAATCGTTGATGGCTTCCGCGAGAGCGGCCCGGCTGTCGATATCCAGATGGTTGGTCGGCTCGTCGAGGATGATCATGTTCGGGCCGTAGAACGTCGCCAGCCCGAGCAAAAGCCGCGCTTTTTCGCCGCCGGACAGCGAACTCACTTTGGTATCGCCGGCCTTGCCGGAAAACCCGATCGCGCCGGTGCGGGCGCGCACTCTGGTTTCCGTCTCGTGCGGCATCAGCCTGCGCAGGTGATCGTAAGCCGAGCCGTCAAGATCGAGCTCGTCGGTTTGGTGCTGTGCGAAGTAGCCGACCGACAGCTTGTCGGCGCGCACGACCTTGCCGGAAAAGGGCGGCAGCTTGCCGGCGAGCAATTTCACCAGCGTCGATTTGCCGTTACCGTTGGAACCGAGCAGTGCGATGCGGTCATCATTGTCGATGCGCAGCGTGACGTTGTTGAGCACCGGCTTCAAAGGATCGTATCCGACCGACACGCCGTCCACTGCGATAATCGGCGGCGACAGAATTTTGTCAGGCGTCGGAAAGTTGATCTCGCGGACGTCCTGCGTCACGAGGGCGGTGACAGGCTTCATCCGCTCCAGCATTTTCACGCGCGATTGCGCCTGCTTGGCCTTTGAAGCCTTGGCCTTGAAGCGGTCGACGAAAGCCTGCAACCGCTTGCGCTCGTCCATCTGCTTCTTGGCATGCTTGGCGTCGAGCATCTCGCGCGTGGCGCGCTGCTCCTCGAACGAGGAGTAAGTGCCCTTGTAAAGCGTGAGCTTGCCGCGATCGAGATGCAAAATCTGATCGACGGACGTATCGAGCAAGTCGCGATCGTGGCTGATGACGATCACGGTGCGCGGATAGTTCGCGAGATGATCCTCGAGCCAGAGCGTGCCTTCGAGATCGAGGTAGTTGGTCGGCTCGTCGAGCAGCAGCAGATCGGGCGCCGCGAACAGTGTTGCCGCCAGCGCCACACGCATGCGCCAGCCGCCGGAGAATTCCGAGCAGGAGCGCAACTGATCGGCGGCGGAGAAACCGAGGCCGGAGAGAATGGCTGCAGCGCGGGCCGGGGCAGAATGGGCGTCTATGTCCACGAGCCGGGTCTGGATGTCCGCGATGCGATGCGGATCGTGGGCGGTTTCGGCTTCATGCAGCAGTGCGTGGCGCTCGAGATCCGCCTTGAGAACGACATCGATCAGGCTTTCGGGACCATCGGGCGCTTCCTGCGCGAGGCTGCCGACGCGCCAGCGCGGCGGAATCGAAATCGAGCCGGTTTCCGTCGGCAATTCGCCCCGGATGGCGTGAAACAGCGTCGATTTACCGACGCCGTTGCGGCCGACGAAGCCGACGCGTGCGCCGGGCACGATTTGCACCGTGCTTTGGTCGATCAAAAGGCGTCCGGCGATCCGGACAGAAATGTCATTGAGGGAGAGCATGGCGGGCTTTTACGGAACAGGCCGCCGAACGCAACAGCTTTATCGGTCAATTTATGAAGGATCGCGATGCTTTTGGCGCACGCGACCCGGTTGCGTGAGGGAAGATGCGCTAGTGCGCTTCCATCTCCGGTACCAGCGAGGGAGCTTTTTCACCGTCGAGTTCCGGCAAGCGCGCGATCAGCGTTCGCAAGCGCTGTGACATATCCGGGACCTCACGGTTGAGCACATCGCGCAGTTTCTCGCCGATGCCTTGCCAGACCGCTTCACTGTGAATGTGGTCGAGATGGATGTCCCGCGTGTCGACTCGATTTGGCATGGCTTGTTCCAATTCGTCTCAACTGCAATTCAAATTACACCGGACCAAGTCCACAGGGGTAAATTCGTTCAGGCATTCGTGCTGAATGGTGAGCAATCGGTAAAAATTTAAATATTGGGGACATGGAACTCGGGACGAAGAAGGCCCCCGAACAGTGTCACTGCCGGGGGCCTGAAGTCTGGGAGGAGCGGATGTAATCCGGCTCAGTAGCAGACGTTCACCACACGGTAGCGAAGGCCATACGGCGTATCGACCAGGCGCTTCACGTAGCAGCCGCCATAGCCGCCGCCGTATCCGCCGGCGAAGAAGCCGTAGCCGCCACCCCAGTGGCCATGACCGTGATGACCGTGATGATGGTGATGATGCCAGCCCTTGCCCTTGGCGGAAGCGGCAGTGGGAAGCATGGCGGCGGTGGACAGAGCAGCGACAGCGGCCAGTCCAAGAACGAGTTTGCGCAACATGACAAGTCTCCTTCGGTTAGGCGCGGGGCGCCGTTGAGGTGTCCCTGCATGTCTGTCGATGCGTCCTTGCAGGTGGTTCGATCCGCTGTGCGGAGCGAGGTGCGACAAAAAGGACCGGCCGCTTTTGGCGGCCGGTCCAGGTGGAGGGAAGCAGGTGCGTGGATCAGTAGCAGCGGTTCACCAGGCGCTCCCGATAGCCATACGGGGTCGGAACCAGACGGCGCACGTAGCAGCCGCCATAGCCGCTGCCGAAATAGACAGGGCGGCCGACGAAGCGCGGTCCGCCCCAGCCGCGGTGGAATCCGCCGCCGTGCCAGCCGCCATGTCCGCCGTGCCATCCATGCGCGGACGCGGCGGACGGGGTGAAC
Source organism: Pseudomonadota bacterium (assembly GCA_040387615.1). Classification (GTDB taxonomy): domain Bacteria; phylum Pseudomonadota; class Alphaproteobacteria; order Rhizobiales; family Xanthobacteraceae; genus Afipia. Next base: position 73,349 of record JAZKDK010000002.1, read on the forward strand.
GCAGCCGCGCCAAGAGCCACGGTCGCGGCGCATGCAAGAACGAGTTTGCGCAACATGGTCATCTCCTTGAGTTCGTTGCGAGGGATGGGTGAATTCTGGAAACCTCGCTGCGCACAAGACTAGGCCTGCGATCCTGAACCCCGCCGGGACAGCCGGGTCAGTCAGCGTTCATGTTGATGAAATCGACGTAAGCCTCCGGATGGGTTGATAAAACCGAGGCAGGGCTTGGCAGGAGCGTGCTGCGGGGGTATCGGGGGCGTGATGCCGTCCATCCCGGGCGGGCTCTGGTATACCAGCTTGCCGTCGCATCACCGCGCCGTTATAAGCGCGGCAACCCTTCCAACAGACCTGCTTTCCAAGGACATTTATCATGGCGATTGAGCGCACCTTTTCGATCATCAAGCCGGACGCGACCGCGCGCAATCTCACCGGCGCCGTCAACGCCATCATCGAGAAGGCCGGACTGCGGATCGTTGCGCAAAAGCGCATCTTGATGACTCGCGCACAGGCCGAGACGTTCTACGCCGTGCACAAGGCGCGTCCGTTCTTCGGCGAACTGGTCGATTTCATGATTTCCGGCCCGGTGGTGGTTCAGGTTCTCGAAGGCGAGAACGCCGTCCTGAAGCATCGCGACGTGATGGGTGCAACCGATCCGTCGAAGGCTGCCGAGGGCACCATCCGCAAGGCGCACGCCAAGTCGATCGGCGAGAACTCGGTGCATGGTTCGGACGCTGCCGAGACCGCAGCGATCGAGATCGCGCAGTTCTTTGCAGGAAATGAAATCGTCGGCTGATTAACAGCCGGCCATAAACGGGTCGGGGGGCCTTTCACGTGAACTGGATTGCGCAGATTTTCGATCCCGCCACAATCGGCGGTCTCATCACTCAGTTCGAGAGTGAGATTCAGCAACCACAGTTCTGGGTCGCCCTGACCAAAATCATCTGGATCAACGTGCTGTTGTCCGGCGACAACGCGCTGGTGATTGCACTGGCGTGCCGCGGACTGCAACCCAAGCAGCGCGTTTGGGGCATGGTGCTGGGTGCAGGTGTTGCGGTCGTTCTCCGCATCATCTTCACCTTCATCGTCGTGACCCTGATGACGATCCCGTTCCTGAAACTGATCGGCGGGCTGGCGCTGCTCGTGATCGCGGCGAAACTCCTCGTACCTGAAAAGGAAGACGAGGACGGCGTGCAGGCCGCAGCCCACCTGTGGGCGGCGGTGCGCATCGTCGCCATCGCCGACATCATCATGAGCCTCGACAATGTGATCGCGGTCGCCGCTGCTGCCAACGGCAGCATCGTGCTGATGATCCTCGGCCTTGCGATCAGCATCCCGATGATTGTGGCCGGTGCAGCTCTTATCATGGCGCTGCTCGATCGCCTGCCGGCCCTGATCTGGCTGGGCGCGGCACTGCTCGGCTGGATCGCGGGCGAGGTGATCGCCACCGACCCCGCTATTGCGCCCTGGCTGCATCGCGTGCTCGACGGCCATATCGCGCTCGACGTTGATACCACCTCAATGATCTTCGGCTTTGCCAAGCATCTCAAGTTCAACGGCGAGATCGGCGAGATCACCCTCGCATTGCTCGGCGTAGTCTTGGTGCTGGTGGTAGGCTCGATCTGGCGAAAGCGTGCGCTGCGTGAACACGAAGCGCCGGTCGCGGCGTAACGGTTCCATCCGACGTCATTGCGAATACTTGCGACGAAGCAATCCAGTTGATCTCGATTGCTTCGCTTCGTTCGCAATGACGAACTGTGAAGGTCGCGCGGAACTGACGCGCTCAGCCGCTTACCACTTCAGTTCAACGCCGACAGTGCCCTGGTGCGACTGATATCCGTCGCGGAACCGGCCGTCGTAGTTGGCGTAGAGTCTTGCCGCATTGCTGAGAATCCAGGACGCGGCGGCCCCCGCGTCGGCCCCGTTCCGGCTTTCGCGAATGCCCTGCACGCTGATCGCGTTGTTGCCGAGGCTGATCTGAACCGCGCCGATGTTTTGTGAAAAGTTGTCAACGAACTTGCCATAGACCGACACGTCGATCGCCTGCTGACCGACGATCCAGTAACGGCCAACTTCCGCACCGGCCAGCACGCGGGCCCGCTCGCCATGTCCGTCGGCAACCGTCACGGGAAGAAATCCACCGGCCTCTGAGAAGCCGTCTGTGCGCGCCGAGACGTATTCAAGCGCCACCTTTGGAACGATCCGGCTTTGGCCGAACGCGTATGTGTAGTTAAGTTCGCCGAGCACGCCGTCGATGCTGCCGCGATAGCTGGCGTGCGCGCCGCCGATCAGTGTGGTGCGGTTCGAACTGATCCGGGCGAAGCCATGAACCGCCGCCATCGCCACCGCCCACGGACCATTCACGTAAGATGCGTTGATGCCAAGTTGAGTCATGCCGAGCGACGCGGTTTGCAGCGCGAGCGGCACGTCGATCCAGGTTTGACTCTGATCGACCGAGAAGCCGACGTTCAGGCCGGGCGCAACAGTGGCGCCGATACCGCCGACGACTCCAAGCGTCCCGCGCTTGTCGCCGACGAAGGTGCCTTGCGCTGCCGTGCGCGCGCGGATGCCGTAGGTCTCCGCCCATGTCCGGTACAGCGGCTCGGCGGAGCTTCGCGACGCGCCGCCGCCGCCGGAATTGTCGCGTACCGCATATCCGCTGGTCGCCTCACGTGCGAGACGTTGCAGAAAACTGCTGCCGATGTCGAACTGGGCTGCGTTGACTGAGAGCTGGGAATTGTTGTCGGTGATACCCGGGATTGGTGGTGCGAGTTGCGCGTTAGCACTCGATGCTGCGCACAGCACGGTTAGACCGGCCGCAGTCGCATGCAGCACTTTCATGCGGCTCAAGCTCGGTCGCAGTGCTGTCATTGTCATAAAATTGGAACTCAAAAGGATTTTGCCGCAAACGCCCTGCGATTAGCCCCGAATCCGCCGCTTGCGTCAACGCTCCGCCGCCCGAACCAGGGCCATTCGAACCCGCTGTGGTGCCCATGCCACAGGCGGTTTGTGGCTCCGGACCATCTTGCTAAGGCGAAATTTTCGTGTTGGGATTGTTGCCGCAATCGGATTTGGGCCGTTCGGCTGTGCATTTGAAGACGCTATATCCTGCAAAATATTTGAAGCCCGCTAGCGGCGTGGCACGCGATGAGCGTGACCGCGTCTTTTTTATATCTGGACGAGGAGACGGACGTTGGCAAAAGGTACGGTGAAGTGGTTCAACCCGACCAAAGGCTACGGGTTCATCAAACCGGCGGTCGGTGACAAGGACGTGTTCGTGCACATCTCGGCGGTCGAGCGCGCGGGGCTTTCGACCCTCAATGAAAATCAGACTGTCGAGTATGATCTCGTGGACAATCGCGGCAAGTCGTCCGCGGAAAATCTCAAGGTTTCCTGATTTCGTGACACGACGGAATGCGATGCTCCCCCGGCCACCAGCCGGGGGTTTTGTTTTGGCGTACATCTTTCTTTGAACTTTGCGTGATGAGCCTCGTTGCACGGTGAACACTTTCCCATCTGGTGCATTGCCACACGTATGAGGATCAACCATGCATAGCCGAAGCCGGACCGTCCTTCTGCTCGGAGCGCTGGCTCTGACCCTTGCCGCCTGCAACGAGAAGGCGGACGTGGCCATTGAGCAGGGCTATGGCCCCAAGCCGACGCTGCCCGAGCCGAAGAGTTCATGGATTCCGACCGTCAATATCGCCACCGCAACGGGCTGGCCATCTGGTGAGAAGCCGACAGCGGCAGAGGGCTTTTCAGTGACGGCACTCGCGTCCGGCCTCGATCATCCGCGCACGTTGTTCGTGCTGCCGAACGGCGACGTGTTGGTGGCGGAAACCAATGCTCCGCCGAAGCCCGACGACGGCGGCGGAATCAAGGGGTGGGTCACCAAAAAGGTAATGGGACGTGCAGGCGCAGGTGTTCCGAGCGCGAACCGCATCACGCTGCTGCGTGACGCGGATGGCGATGGCAAGGCCGAGACAAAATCCGTCTTTCTCGAAAATCTGAACTCGCCGTTCGGCATGGCGCTGGTGGGCAATGATTTCTACGTCGCCGACACCGACAGGATCATGAAGTTCACGTACCGCGACGGCGACACCAGGATCACGGCGCCCGGCGTCAAGGTGGCCGATCTGCCTGGTGGCCGACGCAATCACCACTGGACAAAGGATCTGGTCGCCAGTCTCGACGGCACCAAGCTGTATGCAACCGTCGGCTCGAACAGCAATGTCGGTGAGAACGGCATGGAGGTAGAAAAGGATCGCGCCGGAATTCTCGAAATCGATATTGCGACGGGTTCGTCGCGGGTGTTCGCGTCGGGACTGCGCAACCCGAATGGTCCCGCATGGCAACCGCAGAGCGGCGCGCTGTGGGTCGCAGTCAACGAACGCGACGAAATCGGCAGCGATCTCGTTCCGGACTACATGACTTCGGTGAAGGACGGCGGGTTTTACGGCTGGCCTTACAGCTATTTCGGCCAGCATGTGGATGTGCGTGTGAGCCCGCCGCGTCCGGATCTTGTGGCGAAGGCGATCGTGCCGGACTACGCACTCGGGCCGCACACCGCATCGCTGGGGCTGACGTTCTATCAGGGCGATCTGTTTCCGGCGTCGTTCCAGAATGGCGCGTTCGTCGGCCAGCACGGTTCATGGAACAGAAATCCGCGCAGCGGCTACAAGGTGATCTTCGTGCCGTTCAAGGATGGTATGCCGTCGGGCAAACCACAGGACATCCTCACCGGTTTTCTCAACGATCAGGGCGAAGCGCGGGGCAGGCCGGTCGGCGTGAAGATCGACAAGCAAGGCGCATTGCTGGTGGCCGACGATGTCGGCAACGCGGTGTGGCGCGTCACGCCCGCGTCAAAGGCAGCGTCTAGGTAATCGCCGGCACGATCAGCGCGGCGTCCGCGCTGTTGCCGTTCCCGGTCTTGCAGAAACCGTTCTCCAGCCGCGTGCCGCCGCTGGCGACAAGGCGGAGCGCATCCGGATAAATCCGGTGCTCGACGCCAAGGACGCGCGCCCCGAGCGTGTCTGGGCTATCGTCGTCATGCACCGCGACTGCGCCCTGCATGACGATCGGACCGGAGTCCATTTCCGGCACCACGAAGTGAACCGTCGCGCCGTGAATCTTGACACCGTCGGCCAGTGCGCGCTCGTGCGTGTGGAGGCCTTTGTAAGCGGGCAGCAAAGCAGGGTGGATGTTGAGCATCCGGCCTTCCCATTGCCTGACGAACCACGGCGTCAGCAGGCGCAGGAATCCGGCGAGGCAGATCAGTTCAATGTTGTGAGCGACGAGTGTCTCGTTGAGTTTGCGCTCGAACGCTTCGCGATCCTTGCCGAACGGCTTGCTCTCGACGGTCGCGGTCTCGATCCCGGCGTTGCTCGCCTTGGCCAGTCCGCCGGCACCTGCGATGTTGGAGATCACCAGAACGATGTCGGCGGGATAGTCCTTGGCTTTCGCGGCCTCGATCAACGCGGTCATGTTCGAGCCGCGTCCCGAAATCAGAATGGCGACGCGGCGTCGTGCCATCTCAATCCGCCAGGTTGAGGTGGCCGTCGTAGATCACGCGCTCGTCGCCTGAGGCTTCGACTACTTCGCCAAGATCGACGATCTTCTCGCCGTTCTGCGCGAACACATCCATCACCTCGACGAGCTGCTCGCGCTTGACGATTGCGATCATGCCGATGCCACAGTTGAAGGTGCGCAGTAATTCGAGTTCGGCAATGTTGCCCTCAGCCGCCAGCCACTTGAACACCGGCAAGACCGGTACAGCGGTCAGATCGATACGGACGCCGAGATGTTTCGGCAGCACGCGCGGAATATTGTCGGTGAAGCCGCCGCCGGTGATGTGCGCGAGACCCTTGACCGCGCCGGTCTGGCGGATCGCCGCAAGGCATGACTTCACATAGAGCTTGGTCGGCGCGAGCAGCGCGCCGCCGAGCGTCAGAACGGGTGCGAAGGGGGCTGGCGCGTCGAACGTCACGCCGGACTTCTCGACGACCTTGCGCACCAGCGAGAAGCCGTTGGAATGAACGCCGGAGGAGGCGAGGCCGATCACCGCGTCGCCGGGCCCGATGTCCTTGTGCGGCAGCAGCGTGCCGCGCTCCGCCGCGCCCACCGCGAAGCCTGCGAGGTCGTAGTCGCCGTCCTTGTAGAGGCCGGGCATTTCGGCGGTCTCGCCGCCGATCAGCGCGCAGCCGGATTCGCGGCAGCCCTCGGCGACACCGGCCACGATCGAGGCGGTCGCCTCAGGGTCGAGTTTGCCGCAGGCGAAGTAGTCGAGAAAGAACAGCGGCTCGGCGCCCTGAACCACGAGGTCGTTGACCGACATCGCCACCAGGTCGATGCCGATGCCGCCGTGGATCCCGGTCTCGATGGCGATTTTGACCTTGGTACCGACCCCGTCGGTCGCCGCGACCAGAACAGGGTCCTTGAAGCCTGCCGCCTTGAGGTCGAACAGGCCGCCGAACCCGCCAATTTCAGCGTCGGCGCCCGGCCGCGCGGTGGCGCGCACCATGGGCTTGATGAGGTCCACCAGCCGGTTTCCGGCGTCGATGTCGACGCCAGCGGACGAATAGGTCAGGCCGGATTTTTGATCGGTCATACTAGTGTCCTGAATCCGAAATTCGCCTCATTCTACAGCGCCTTCCGTAGCGAATTTCGGATTCAAAGGACACCAGAAATTATGGATTCTCGTGTGGTTTTGGTTCGCAAGTCCGCAACTGAACGCGCTGTAGAAATGATGCGGACGAGCGAACCACTACACCGGGTTTCCGTGAGTTAGCCGGTGGTTACGTCGGATTTTACGCTGGCGCAATGGCTGGCGGCGGGGCTGTGCATAGCTGGGAGAAAGGCCTCCGGGCGGTGGGCCCTGGTGGAGTGGATTTGACATTCGCGACCTGCCCAACCGAGAGTTCACCAAGCGAATGTCAAATCCAAAACTCCACTAGAAGCTTATACTTGCTCGTGGTCCTTCGATTCTAACATTCGCAAGTGTCTGCTGAAACGGGATGCGAATGTTAGAATCCGACCACTAGCCTCCCGTCCTATGCAAGGCGGTAGGGGGTCGCTAAAAGATGCCGAGCCGGGAAAAAGTCGCGTGAATCTGCCGAACATCATCACTCTTGGCCGCATCCTGCTGGTGCCGGTCATCGTCTGGGCGATCGCGTCGAACCAGATGACCATCGCTTTCGTGATCTTCGTCGTGGCGGGGGTCAGCGACGCTATCGACGGGTTCCTCGCCAAGCGGTTCAACATGACGACCGAAATCGGGGCGCTGCTTGATCCGGTCGCCGATAAGGCGCTGCTGGTCTCGATCTATGTCGCGCTCGGTATCTCGGGTGACATTCCGCGCTGGCTGGTGATCCTGGTGGTGTCGCGCGACTTCATGATCGTGGGCGCGGTGATCATCTCGTGGATTCTCGACAATCCTGTTCCGATGAAGCCGCTGATGGTGTCCAAGCTCAACACCGTGGCGCAGGTGGCGTTCGCCGCACTGATTCTGGCGTCGCTTGGTTTCGGTTTTAGTACAGCGCCTTACGAGATCGCGTTGATGTTGTGTGTCACGGTCTTGACGCTGCTTTCGGTGTCCTTCTATCTCGTGGAGTGGGCACGGCACATGAGTGCGGGCCCTCCAACGCCTTGAATGAGATATTGGCTACGTATTGCGTATGCCGGAACACCCGGCCGGGAGTGAGTCCGTGGTAGTTCGTGTCCGCCCCCGTCAATTGGCCCTTGCGTTGCCGCACGCGGAGAGCCTGACGCGCGACAATTTCCTGGAGGGTTCCGCCAATGGGCAAGCGCTGGCGCTGATCGATGCGTGGCCCGACTGGCCGAACCGCGTGATGATGCTGATCGGGCCGGAGGGCAGCGGCAAAAGTCACCTCGCGTCGATCTGGGCGGATGAGGCGGGCGCGCGTTCGGTCGCGGCCCATACGCTGACGCCCGACAATGTGCCGGGCGAACTCGCGACCGGCGCGCTGGTCGTAGACGACCTCGACCCGGCGTCATTCGATGAACGTGCGCTGTTCCATCTTCTCAATCTCGCCCGCGAAGATGAAGCCTATGTCCTGATGACAGGGCGGGTGCAGCCTTCGTCGCTTGCGGTGACGTTGCGCGATTTGCGGTCGCGGCTGCGGGCCGTGCCAGTGGTCACGCTGACGCCGCCGGACGATCAATTGTTCCGCGCGCTGATCGTCAAGTTCTGCGCCGACCGGCAGATGAGCGTGGACGAGAGCATTGTCAGCTACCTTACTACCCGCATCGAACGCTCGTTCGCGGCGGCCCGGCAGGCGGTCGAACTGCTCGACGGAGAGGCGCTGCGACAGCGCCGCCCGGTGACCCGCGCGCTGGCCGCCGAAGTGCTGAAAGACACTGCGGCCTGACCGCGCAGGGACTTGGTCATTAACCGGTCCTGGCTCATCATGTCATTGAACTGTCACGACACTGGCACATTGTCTCCGTGGAACGGGCCTAGAGTCCCGGTCTGATGACATGATATGAGGTTTCGCTTCATGGACGCCGCGCAAGCTGTTGTAAAAAAAGAAGAAAATGAAGAAATCGCAAGCGTGTCGTCGATCGGGTCAAGTCCTGAGCGCTTCATCAATCGCGAGCTGTCGTGGCTCCACTTCAATCGCCGGGTGCTGGAAGAGTCGGTCAATCTCAATCATCCGGCGCTGGAGCGGGTCCGGTTCCTGTCGATTTCCGCCAATAACCTTGATGAGTTCTTCATGGTCCGTGTCGCGGGCCTCAAGGCGCAGGTCCGTGAAGGCATCAACGAGCGCAGCCCCGACGGCTCGACGCCCACCGAACAGCTCGCCAAGATCAACGAGACCGTCTCGAAACTCGCCAGCGACCAGCAGGAGATCTGGCGTGATCTGCGCCATGTGCTGTCCGATGTCGGGATCGTTCTGGTTGACGGCAAGGATGTCACCAAGACGGAAGCTGGCTGGATCGAGGACCACTTCCTTCACAACATTTTCCCGCTGCTGACGCCGCTGGCGATCGACCCGGCACATCCGTTCCCATTCATTCCGAGTCTCGGCTTCACCATCGCGCTGCATCTGGCGCGGGTGTCCGACGGCAAAGCGATGAACGCGCTGATCCGCATGCCGGGCAAGATCGATCGTTTCATCAAGTTGCCCGCGGGCAAGGACGGCTCGGTGCGTCTCATCACGCTCGAGCAGGCCACCGGCCTGTTCATTGGCCGCCTGTTCCCTGGTTACACCGTCAAGGGGCAGGGTGCATTCCGCATCATCCGCGACTCGGAACTGGAAATAGAGGAAGAGGCCGAGGATCTCGTTCGCCTGTTCGAATCGGCGCTGAAGCGCCGCCGCCGCGGGTCGGTGATCCGTCTCGAAATCGAAGCTCATATGCCGGACGAACTGCGCGCCTTCGTGCAGCGCGCGTTGTCGGTGCCTGATGACGACGTGCTGCTGGTCGAAGGCGTGCTCGCCATGAACGAGCTGTCGCAACTGACACGGCTCGATCGTCCCGATCTCGAATTCACGCCCTACGTGCCGCGTCACCCCGAGCGTGTCCGCGACCACGGGGGCGATATCTTTGCCGCGATCCGGCAAAAGGATCTCGTCGTCCATCATCCGTATGAATCGTTCGACGTCGTCGTGCAGTTCCTGCAGCAGGCGGCGCGCGATCCCGACGTCGTCGCCATCAAGCAGACGCTGTATCGTACCTCGCGCGATTCACCGATCGTGCGAACGCTTGTTGAAGCTGCCGAAGCCGGCAAATCCGTGACCGCGTTAATCGAACTCAAGGCGCGGTTCGACGAAGAAGCCAACATCCGCTGGGCGCGCGATCTCGAGCGCGCCGGCGTGCAGGTGGTCTACGGATTCCTGGAACTCAAGACTCACGCCAAGCTGTCACTGGTGGTGCGCCGGGAAGGCACAGGCCTCAAGACTTACGTTCATGCCGGCACCGGCAACTATCATCCCGTCACGGCGCGCATCTATACGGACCTGTCGTACTTCACCTCGGACCCGGTGATCGCGCGCGATGCCGCTCGCGTGTTCAACTACATCACGGGCTATGCCGAGCCGCGCGACATCGAGAAGATGGGTGTGTCACCGCTGACGCTGCGCAAGCGGATGATCGAGCACATTCACGCCGAGAGCAATCACGCACGTCACGGCAAGCCGGCGGCGATCTGGCTGAAAATGAATTCGCTGGTCGATCCGGAGATCATCGACGCGCTATATGAGGCGTCGCAGGCTGGGGTGTCGATCGATCTCGTGATCCGTGGAATCTGCTGTCTGCGTCCCGGTGTTCCCGGGCTGTCGGAGAATATTCGCGTCAAATCGATCATCGGCCGGTTCCTGGAACACGGTCGTGTCTACTGCTTCGGGATGGGCCACGGCCTGCCGAGTGCGAAGGCAGCTGTGTATATCTCGTCAGCCGACATGATGCCGCGCAACCTCGACCGCCGCGTCGAGGTCCTGTGCCCGTTGCAAAATCCTACGGTTCATCAGCAGGTTCTCGAGCAAATCATGGTCGCGAACCTGAAGGACACCGAACAAAGCTGGCAGTTGTTGCCGGATGGGTCGTCAACGCGTATGAAGGCCGCGAAGGGCGAGGAACCTTTCAACGTGCACAATTATTTCATGACGAATCCGAGTCTGTCAGGCCGTGGAAAGTCGCTTAAAGAATCTTCGCCACGCCGTCTTACGCGCCGTTCGGAGCGTTAGCGGCACGAAGAGCGAATCCGTGGCCCCCGCAGCCGTTCGCGAACGTCATCGCAACGTGCGCAAGGTTTCCAGGAGCGTCGCTGTCATCGACATCGGATCGAACTCGGTTCGTCTTGTTGTTTATGAAGACAAGACGCGCAATCTCGCGCCGATCTTCAACGAAAAGACATTGTGCGGCCTCGGCCGCGAAGTGCAGTCCACCGGGCTGCTTGCGGCAGACGCCGTCGAAAAGGCGCTGGTGGCGCTTCGGCGGTTCAAGGCGCTGTGCCGGGTGATGAAGGTCGGCGAGGTCCATGCGATTGCGACCGCTGCCTGCCGCGACGCGACCAACGGACCGGACTTCATCGCCAAGGCTGAACGCATTTGCGGTTGCCCCATCGACATCCTGTCCGGCGCACGCGAAGCGAAACTGTCTGCGCTCGGCGTGGCTTCGGGCGTCTACAAGCCGGACGGCATCGTCGGCGATCTCGGCGGCGGCTCGCTCGAACTCATCGATGTGCGTGGCCATCGCATTCGCTCAGGGACGACACTGCCGCTCGGCGGCCTCGCGCTGCAGGATGCGTCGCAGAAATCGCTGAAGAAGGCGGAGCGGATCGTCGCCGGTCAGTTAACCGGATTGCCGCAACTCAAGGCGGGCACGGGACGGACATTCTACGCAGTCGGCGGCACATGGCGCGCGCTGGCGCGCATCCACATCATTCAGAGCGGCTATCCGCTGCGCGTGATGCACGGCTACAACATTCCGGCGGCCGATGCGCTCGACTTTGCGCGACGGCTCCGCCGTCTCGCCGCGAGCAATACGCTGGCCGACATCGAAACCGTGGCCGATGCCCGCCGTCCGCTGCTGACCTATGCGGCGCTTGTGCTCGAGTACATCATCCGTGTCGCCAAGCCGAAGAATATCGTGTTCTCGACCTACGGCGTTCGCGAAGGGTTGCTCTACGAAATGCTGCCCGAAAAGGAGCAGCGCAAAGACGGGTTGATCGCCACGGCGCAGACGATGAACGAGTTGCGTTCGCGTTCGCCGCGCCACGCCGACGATCTGATCGTATGGACCGACAAGCTGTTCCGTGTCGCGGGCCTGCGCGAGACTGATGACGAGAAGCGGCTGCGTCATGCGGCTTGCTGGCTATCCGACGCAGCCTGGCGCGCCCATCCGGATCATCGCGGCGAGCAATCGCTCGATTTCATTATCAACGGAAATTTCGGCGCGGTGACGCATGAGGGCAGGGTGTTTCTCGCGCTCGCGGCTTTCTATCGTTACGCCGGATTGAACCCGGAGAACGAGGCGCCGGAATCCGTGCGCGCGCTCATTTCGCCCGCGATGGTCGATCGCGCGCGCCTGATAGGCGCTACGTTCCGCGTTGCCTTTATGATCTCGGCGGCACAGCGCGGCGTGCTGTCCCACACGCATTTTCGCAATCAGGGCCGCAAGCTCATCCTGGCGTTCGACAAGCGGGCCACCGATCTTGCCGCCGACCGCGTCACCAATCGCTTCAAGCAACTGGCGCGCCTGATCGGGCGCACCGGCACAATCGTGAAGCAGTAGCCTTTTGCGGCAGTCACCGCCCAAGTCGGAAATCGGGTGGAAGGCCTGTCACGGTTGAACTAGTCGGGCTCATCGCACAGGAGCCTGATGATGACCGCAGCAGCAAAAGCAAAAGTTTCGATGTCGCCAGCGCCATCCCGCATCGGGGCCATGGATTGGTCCGGCATCACCACGCATCTCGACGGCAACGGCTGGGCCGTATTGCCGGGCCTGATGTCACCGGATGAGTGCGCGGCAATCGCCGGGCTCTACGGCGACGGGAGCATCTTCCGCAGCCACATCATCATGGGGCGGCATGGCTTCGGGCGAGGCGAATACAAGTACTTCTCTTATCCGCTGCCGGATATCATCGCCGATGTGCGGACGGCGCTCTATCCGCAACTGGCGCCGATCGCCAACCGCTGGAACGAGTCGATGGGGATCGATGTGCGTTATCCGGCGGCGCATGCCGACTTCATCAAGCGCTGCCACAGAGCCGGGCAGACACGACCCACCCCGTTGCTGCTCCAGTACGCCGCGGGCGATTACAACTGCCTGCATCAGGATCTGTACGGTGAGCATGTGTTTCCGCTGCAGGTTGCGATCCTGCTGTCGGAACCGGAGCGCGACTTTACTGGCGGCGAGTTCGTGCTGACCGAGCAGCGCCCGCGCATGCAGTCACGCGCGGCAGTGGTGCCGCTGAAGCAGGGCGATGCCGTGGTGTTCGCGGTTCATCACCGTCCGGTTCAGGGCACGCGCGGGACATATCGCGTCAATCTCCGGCATGGCGTGAGCCAGCTCCGGTCCGGTCACCGCCATACCGTCGGCATCATCTTCCACGACGCCAAATAGGAGCGAGCCCAGTGGCTTCGAGGCTCGATGGTTGGCACGTTTGTCGCTTTGGCACGGTTGTCGCATATGACCACGTTCGATAAGACCGTGTGCCCGCAATGAGAAGCCGAAGCCGAAATGAGCAATGCCACCCTGGACCGCGTCGTGAGGGAAATCACCGACGAGATGATGGAGCGAAAGGATCGCGGCGACGTCGCGACCTATATTCCGGAACTGGCGCGGGTCGACGTCAACTCGTTCGGTCTCGTCGTGGTCGATTCCAGCGGGCATGTCGCCGCTGGCGGTGACGCCGACACGACGTTCTCGATTCAAAGTATCTCCAAGGTGTTCACGCTGACGCTGGCGCTGGGCATGATCGGCGACAAACTGTGGCAGCGGGTCGGGCGCGAACCGTCGGGCAGCCCGTTCAATTCGATCGTTCAGCTTGAGCGTGAACGCGGTATTCCGCGCAATCCGTTTATTAACGCCGGCGCGATTGCCGTGACCGATGCCATTCTGTCAGGGCATCAGCCCAAGGAAACGCTGGGTGAAATTCTGCGGTTCATGCAGTTCCTCTCGGGCGAATCGACAATCACGATCGATGAGGCCGTTGCCGCCTCGGAGCAGCGCACCGGGTTTCGCAACATCGCGCTCGCCAACTACATGAAGTCGTTCGGCGTCGTCGAGAATCCGGCGGAGCTCACGCTCGGGGTTTATTTCCATCAATGCGCCATTGCGATGTCGTGCCGCCAGCTTGCGATGGCAGGGCGGTTTCTCGCTCACTCGGGACGCAATCCATCGACGGGATTTCTGGTCGTTCCGCCAGAGCGGGCGCGGCGTATCAACGCCGTGATGCTGACATGCGGGCATTACGACGGGTCCGGCGAGTTCGCCTATCGGGTCGGTCTGCCGGGAAAGAGCGGCGTCGGCGGCGGGATCCTGGCGATCGCGCCGGGCAAGGCATCCATTGCGGTCTGGTCGCCGGGTCTCGATTCGAACGGCAATTCCCGGCTTGGCCGCGACGCCCTTGAAAGCCTTAGCAAGCGGATGGGGTGGTCGATCTTCGGCGCATGACGGGCGGACAGTAGCGTCCAAAGTAAAAGGGCCGAAGCGCGATGCTTCGACCCTTTATTTGACGTTGTTGTTCGCCGGGCGGATTTGCCACCCGGGCATCATGCCGACCGGCGGCATCAGTGTTCGCTGCCCCGTTTGGCGTCCTCGATGGCGGCTTCGTGGTACCAGCTGCTGCCAGATGCCGCGTAATCCATTATCGGCTTGGCTGGCTCGCTTCTGCTGCTGAGTGCCGCGCGACCACCTACCGGGAATTGGTAGATCTTGGCCGTCGGCTGGGTCGAGTTAGGTGTCATTCCAGTCTCCTCTCGTTGAGCGCGTCAGCGCTTCGAGATCTAATGTAAGTGGAACGCACGTCTTTTGCGCGGTTTGCCCTATATAAAGCAGGCATTTGCATACAATTTGCGCATCCGCGATTCTGCGCCTTCACTCAGCATGCGCTTGGAGTGTTAACGCACTCGCCATCGAAGGGTTTCCGGCGTGAGGGGCACGGATTCAGGCCGCCGTTAATCGAGGCAGGTACAAAAACTGATGTAAAAACGCGCACCCGGTCGATTGAGGGGTGGCGAATCAGTTCAACACGACTGCTGCGTCGGCCGTCCGAACCATCCGGGCCCTGTCCCGAAAGGGACTGGACTTGGCACGTTAAATGCTTGTTAAGACGTCAGCCGTTTGCGGCCGGGTCCTCCTCGGCGGCTAAACCGGCCGGGAATTTAGCACCGCAATCGTTCACTCAAGAGAGACCGAAATGACAAAGTATAAGCTCGAGTACATCTGGCTCGACGGCTATACGCCGACCCCAAATCTTCGCGGAAAAACCCAGATCAAGGAATTCGACGCGTTTCCGACGCTTGAGCAGCTCCCGCTGTGGGGCTTCGATGGCAGCTCGACCATGCAGGCCGAGGGCCACAGTTCGGATTGCGTTCTGAAGCCGGTCGCCATCTATCCGGATGCGACGCGCATCAACGGCGCTCTGGTGATGTGCGAAGTCATGATGCCGGACGGCAAGACCCCGCATTCGACCAACAAGCGCGCCACCATTCTCGACGACGCCGGCGCTTGGTTCGGCTTCGAGCAGGAATACTTCTTCTACCAGGACGGCCGTCCGCTCGGCTTCCCCGAAGCCGGCTATCCGGCACCGCAGGGTCCGTACTACACCGGCGTCGGCTACAGCAACGTCGGTTCGGTCGCCCGTGAGATCGTGGAAGAGCACCTCAACCTGTGTCTCGCTGCCGGCATCAACCACGAAGGCATCAACGCCGAAGTGGCCAAGGGCCAGTGGGAATTCCAGATTTTCGGCAAGGGCTCCAAGAAGGCCGCTGACGAAATGTGGATGGCCCGCTACCTGCTGCAGCGCCTGACCGAGAAGTACGGCATCGACATCGAGTATCACTGCAAGCCGCTCGGCGACACCGACTGGAACGGCTCGGGCATGCACGCCAACTTCTCGACCGACTATATGCGCACGGTTGGCGGTAAGGACTATTTCGAAGCTCTGATGAAGCAGTTCGACAAGAACCTCATGGACCACATCGCCGTGTACGGCCCGGACAACGACAAGCGTCTGACCGGCAAGCACGAGACCGCGCCGTGGAACAAGTTCAGCTACGGCATTGCCGATCGCGGTGCTTCGATCCGCGTTCCGCATTCCTTCGTCAACAACGAGTACAAGGGATATCTGGAAGATCGCCGCCCGAACTCGCAGGGCGACCCATACCAGATCGCTTCGCAGATCCTGAAAACGATCTCCGAAGTTCCGGTGGGTGCCAAGTCTGCTGCGGCCTGAGACATCACGGCTGAGCTATTCGAGATAGCTTGAGCCATGAGTTACCCCTTTTGGTTCAAGTGACCGCCGGGCGGAAGTTCATGCTTCCGCCCGGCTTGCTTTTTGCGGACAGCAATCCCTGAAATCGGGTGGAAGTATCGACCTGAATCGGTTGATGTGCGGTGAGGCGGACGCGTCGAGGACGCGTCGTTCACTGCGGGCTCGATGATGCGTGATTTGTTCGACGGCGATGTTGTGGACCTGCGTGATATGCAGCTTGCGCCGGGCGCGATGCTGCTCGCTGGCTTTGCGCGGCCGCTTGAAGCGCCGCTGATCGCGGCCGTGAACGACATCATTGCGCGCGCGCCGTTTCGTCATCTCATCACGCCCGGCGGCCACCGGATGTCGGTGGCGATGACCAATTGCGGCAGGGTTGGCTGGGTCAGCGATCGCTCCGGTTACCGCTATGATGCCATCGATCCCGAAAGCGGCGATCCATGGCCGCAGATGCCGGCCGTGTTTGCGGATCTGGCGGCGCGCGCCGCTGCCAGAGCAGGCTTCGCCGATTTCCGTCCCGACGCCTGTCTCATCAATCGCTATGAGCCGGGCGCTAAGCTGTCGCTGCATCAGGACAAGGATGAACTGGATTTCAACGCGCCGATTGTGTCGGTGTCGCTTGGTTTGCCCGCGACATTCCTGTTCGGCGGGTTGAATCGATCCGACAAGACGGCGCGCTATCGGTTGACGCATGGCGATGTGGTCGCGTGGGGCGGTCCGGCACGGCTCGCTTATCACGGCGTGATGCCGTTGGCGGATGGCGACCATCCGTTGCTCGGCGCCCAGCGTATCAATCTGACTTTTAGAAAGACGCGCTGAAAGCGCTATTCCCGATCCACCCGCACCACGCGACCCTTGTCGATGGCCAGCGCAAGGCGGCCCTTCTTGAGTGCCAGCGCGGCTTCGCCGAACAGCTCACGACGCCAGCCATGAAGCGCGCCGACATCGGCATTGTCATCGGCGGCGATCTGTTCGAGATCGTCCACGGTCGCGATCACCTTGCTCGCAACCGCGTGCCGCTCCGACGTCATGCGCAGCAGAACTTTAAGCAGTTCGACCGTTGCTGCACCGTTGGTGTTGCCGCGTGGCTTGTCGAGCTTGGGCAATGTCGACAGGTCGCGTGCAGTCCCGCGTTTCACCGCGGCGACAATGTCCTGTCCCCATTTGGATTTGTCGAAACCCTTCGGCAGCGACCGCAGACCGGCCAGCCGCTCGAGGCTGGTAGGAGCGTGGGTGGCGATGTCGCCGATAGCGTCGTCCTTCAGCACGCGCGAACGCGGCACGTCGCGGCTTTGCGCTTCCTGTTCGCGCCACGCCGCGACCTCCATCAGCACCGCGAGTTCTTTCGGCTTGCGGACGCGGGTTTTGAGCCGCTCCCATGCGCGCTCGGGATGGAAGTCGTATGTTTTCGGCGAAGTGAGGATTTCCATTTCCTCGCTGACCCATTCGCTGCGGCCGCGCTTTTTGAGGTCGGCGTCGAGAGCCGCGAACACGTCGCGCAGATGTGTGACGTCGGCGAGGGCGTAGGTGACCTGGTCCTGCGTCAGCGGGCGGTTGGACCAGTCGGTGAAGCGATGGGTTTTATCCGGACGATGTCCGGTGATGCGCTCGACCAGCTGATCGTAGGCAATGGAATCGCCATAGCCGAGAACCATGGCTGCGACCTGGGTATCAAACACCGGATGCGGGATGATGCCGGCGCGGTGAAAGATGATTTCGATATCCTGCCGCGCGGCGTGGAACACTTTCAGCACGTTCTCGTTGGCCATCAGGTCGAAGAACGGCTTGAGGTCGATGCCTTCAGCGAGGGTATCTACAACGACAGCCTCATCCGCACTGGCCATCTGCACGACGCAGAGCAGGGGGTAGTAGGTGGTTTCGCGCAAAAACTCGGTATCGACAGTGATAACGCGGTGTTTGGCGAGACGATTGCAGACGGCGGTGAGTTCGTCGGTAGTGGTGATCATTTCCATGCGGGGGTTATGAACGCCTTGGGCGGATTTTTCCATGCGAAAATCGGCTGATCGGGCAAGCCCATAGGTCATGGCGGGGGACATCTTTTATCCACCGCTGAACCGGAGATGCGCGCCGTACGACCAATAGGTCATTGCCGCAATGCACTATTTCAGCGAGCGCAAGGGTAATTGTCATGGCCGGAAACAAATGCCTCATCGGTGCGGGAGTGATGGGCCTCTTGATCGCGTCGCTGGTTCCCGCCATGGCCCTGGCCAACAACCTCAACGTTAACGCCGGCACGCACATTCCAATGCGGCCCCACGTCAATCTCAACGCGACGATCAATCTCGACGTAAAGTCCCGAATGTTTCGCGATATTGACCTCTCAGATGCCTGCCGCGCCGATGAGCGCATCAAAACGAAAGGCAAGCGGGAGTGGCGTTGCCGTCAGGATCGCTAGGCAACATTCCGCAAGGTGAAATCAAGGGAGGCATGCGCGGCGGCAAAGGGGCTGCATTGAAAGCGCGAGCATGATTAGGTGCGGCTTCACATGCGAGCACCATCATGATTACTGGACTTGATCACGCCGTTGTTCTGGTTCGCGACATCGAAGCCGGTGTCGCCGGCTATCAGACACTGCTCGGCCGCGCGCCGGTGTGGCGAGCACAAAGCAGTGGCGCGGCCACCGCGATTTTCGTGCTCGATAACACGTCGCTCGAGTTGATGGCGCCTGCAGGCGAAGGCGAAGCCGCCGATCGCGTTCGTGCCGCACTCGATAAGCAAGGCGAGGGGCTTGCGAGTCTGGCTTTCAGTGTCGATGACATCGCAAAGGCGCATCATCGCCTCACGCGGCTCGGCCTTGCGCCCGACGATATCAGCAACGGCGCCAGCAATGATCTTGCATCCCACCGCACGCTGGCGTGGAAGCGTACGCGCGCGTCAGCGGAGTCCACCCACGGAATCCGGTTGTTCTTTCTTGAGCGCGCGGAACGGCTCGCACGCTCGCCGGAGACCGCCCCGGCGCCGGTCGCTTTGCTCGATCATCTGGTGATCGCAACCCCCGATCCGGAACGTACCGCTGCGCTGTACGGCGCGCGGCTCGGCCTCGACATGAAGCTGGACCGGACCATTGCTGCACTGGGAACGCGCTTTCTGTTCTTCAGAACCGGCGGTCTGGTGTTCGAGGTCATCCATCGCACCAAGGATGGTCGAGGGGACGGTCCGGACAAGATTTTCGGTGTGTCCTGGCGTGTGGCTGACATCGAGGCCACGCGGGCGCGGCTTCAAAAAGCCGGTCTGGACGTTTCCGAACCGCGCGAGGGGCGTAAACCGGGCACCCGGGTTTTTACGGTGCGGACCGGCACCTTTGGCGTGCCGACCATCGTAATCCAGCAGGGGCAGCGCGAGGCCGGCGACAGTTAATCGCCCGCCGGCGCGTCCGGCGGCGGGCGCATTGTTTTTATTAAGCTTTTTCCCGCCATACGGGAGGGTAACCGGCACCATCCGGTTGCCGCGTTCCCTTCGCTCGGGTAAACCCTGCGCGCGCGTTCTTGCGCGCCTATCCCCTGATTCTTGTCTCTGACGCCGTTTTCCAGGATTTCCATGCATCGTTATCGTTCCCACACCTGCGGCGCGCTCCGCGAAGCCGACATTGGTCAAGAGGTCCGGCTGTCCGGCTGGTGCCACCGCATTCGCGACCATGGTGGACTGCTGTTCATCGACCTGCGCGACCATTACGGAATGACGCAATGCGTGGTCGATCCGGATTCGAAGGCATTCGGTCTGGCCGAAAAGCTGCGCGCTGAGTGGGTGGTGAAGATCGACGGCAAGGTGCGCCGCCGTCCCGAAGGCACGGACAATGCCGACCTGCCGACCGGCATGGTCGAACTGTTCATCGCCGACATCGAAGTGCTGGGCGAGGCGGGCGAACTGCCGATGCCGGTATTCGGCGATCAGGAATACCCTGAGGAAATCCGGCTCAAGTACCGCTTCCTCGATCTGCGCCGCGAGAAGCTGCACCAGAACATCATGACGCGCGGCGCTATCGTCGACTCGATGCGCGCGCGGATGAAGAAGGCGGGCTTCTTCGAATTCCAGACGCCGATCCTCACCGCGTCGTCGCCGGAAGGCGCGCGCGACTTCCTTGTGCCGTCGCGCATTCATCCCGGCAAGTTCTACGCGCTGCCGCAGGCGCCGCAGCAGTACAAGCAACTGCTGATGATGTCGGGCTTCGACCGTTACTTCCAGATCGCGCCATGCTTCCGCGACGAAGACCCGCGCGCCGACCGTCTGCCCGGCGAATTCTACCAGCTCGATCTCGAGATGAGCTTCGTCACGCAGGACGATGTGTTCGCGGCGATGGAGCCGGTGATTACCGGCGTGTTCGAGGATTTTGCCAAGGGCAAGCCGGTCACCAAGAAGTGGCCGCGCATTCCGTTCGCCGAAGCGCTTCGCAAGTACGGCAGCGACAAGCCGGACCTGCGCAATCCGCTGGTGATGCAGGATGTGTCCGAGCACTTCCGCGGCTCGGGCTTCAAGGTGTTCGCGCGCATGCTCGAAGATGCCGCCAATCAGGTCTGGGCGATCCCAGGACCGGGCGGCGGTTCGCGCGCATTCTGCGACCGCATGAACTCTTGGGCGCAGGGCGAAGGTCAGCCGGGCCTCGGCTACATCATGTGGCGTGAAGGCGGTGAGGGCGCAGGCCCGCTCGCCAACAACATCGGACCTGAGCGCACCGCTGCGATCCGCGAACAGCTTGGCCTCAAGGAAGGCGATGCTGCGTTCTTCGTCGCCGGCGATCCGCAGAAATTCTGGAAGTTTGCAGGTCTCGCGCGCACCAAGCTCGGTGAAGAGTTGAACCTGATCGACAAGGATCGGTTCGAACTCGCATGGATCGTCGACTTCCCGATGTACGAGTACAACGAGGAAGACAAGAAGGTCGACTTCTCGCACAACCCGTTCTCGATGCCGCAGGGTGGCATGGAAGCGTTGCAGACGCAGGATCCGCTCACGATCAATGCGTTCCAGTACGACATCGCCTGCAACGGTTACGAGATCGCGTCCGGCGGCATCCGCAACCATCGCCCCGACGCGATGGTGAAGGCGTTCGAGATCGCGGGCTATGGCGAGGAAACGGTCATTGAACGTTTCGGCGGCATGTATCGCGCATTCCAGTACGGCGCGCCGCCGCATGGCGGCATGGCCGCTGGTGTCGATCGCATCGTCATGCTGCTTTGCGGCACGAACAACCTGCGTGAAATCTCGCTCTTCCCCATGAACCAGCGTGCTGAAGATTTGCTCATGGGCGCGCCATCGGAAGTCGCGCTCAAGCAGTTGCGCGAGCTTCATATCAGGCTCAATCTGCCGCAAAACTGAATCGCGGGACTGAATCGCATAACCGTCGCAGGACGGGACTAAACAGCACTCGCCGCAAGACGGGGCTGATAAGAATATCGGGAGTGGGTATGGCGTCGACGTTGTCTGAAGAACTGCGCCTTGCGGCGCTGGCTTACCATCGGCTGCCACGGCCCGGTAAACTCGAGATTCAGGCGACCAAGCCGCTTGCGAACCAGCGCGATCTCGCGCTGGCCTATTCCCCGGGCGTTGCAGCGGCCTGCGAGGCGATCGCCGCCGATCCGGCGATGGCTGCCGAACTCACCACCCGCTCCAATCTCGTTGCCGTCGTCAGCAACGGCACCGCTGTGCTCGGCCTCGGCAATATTGGCCCGCTCGCGTCCAAGCCCGTGATGGAAGGCAAGGCGGTCCTGTTCAAGAAATTCGCCGGCATCGATGTATTCGACATCGAGATCGCGGCCGACACCATCGCGCGTGTGGTGGAGACGGTAGCGGCGCTGGAGCCGACCTTCGGCGGCATCAACCTTGAGGACATCAAGGGGCCGGAGTGCTTCGAGATCGAGGAGCAGCTCAAGGCGCGGATGAAAATCCCGGTCTTCCACGACGACCAGCACGGCACCGCAATCATCGTGTGCGCGGCGATCCGCAACGCGCTGATGCTGAACGGCAAGAAGATCGAAGACATCAAGATCGTTGCGTCGGGCGCGGGTGCGGCCGCGATCGCATGCCTCAATCTGCTCGTGTCGCTCGGCGCGCAGCGCAAGAACATCTGGGTCTGCGACATCGACGGCCTCGTCTATGAGGGCCGCAACACGCTGATGGACAAGTGGAAGGCGGTCTACGCGCAGAAGACCGACAAGCGCACGCTGGCCGATGTGATCGGCGGCGCGGACGTGTTCCTTGGCGTGTCCGCCGGCGGCGTGCTCAAGCCCGAGATGGTCAAGGTGATGGCTGACAAGCCGCTGGTGATGGCACTGGCCAATCCGACGCCGGAAATCATGCCCGACGAGGCGCGCAAGGTTCGCCCCGACGCGATGATCTGCACCGGAAGGTCCGACTTCCCCAATCAGGTGAACAACGTTCTCTGCTTCCCGTTTATTTTCCGGGGCGCGCTCGACGTCGGCGCGACCGCGATCAACGAGGAGATGAAGCGCGCCGCGGTAGATGCGCTGGCGCAGCTCGCGCGCGATCCGCCGTCCGATGTCGTGGTGCGCTATGATGGCGGCGAGACGCAGGGCTTCGGTCCCGGCTCGCTGATTCCGAGCCCGTTCGATCCGCGGCTGATCCTGCGCGTGGCGCCTGCGGTGGCGCAGGCGGCGATGGATTCCGGCGTCGCAACGCGGCCGATTACCGATTTCGATGCCTACATCGAGCAACTCGACCGGTTCGCCTTCCGCTCCGGTCTGGTCATGAAGCCGGTGTTTGCCAAGGCCAAGACCCAGCCGGTGCGGGTGATCTACGCCGAGGGCGAGGACGAGCGCGTGCTGCGCGCGGTTCAGGTCGTGCTCGAGGAAAAGCTGGCGCGTCCCATTCTGGTCGGGCGTCCGTCGGTCGTGGCGGCACGCATCAAGCGGTTCGGTCTCTCGATCAACCCCGGCAGCGATTTCGATCTGATCAATCCGGAGGACGATCCGCGCTATCGCTCCTACGTGCAAACCTACATCGATCTGGCCGGGCGGCATGGCATTACGCCGGAAGCTGCTCGGACGCTGGTGCGTACCAATGCGACGGTGATCGCGGCACTTGCGGTGGCGCGCGGCGAGGCCGACGCCATGCTGTGCGGCGTCGATGGCCGTTACATGAGCCATTTGCGGCGCATTCGTGAGATCATCGGCGTCACGCCAGGCCTTGCGGACTATTCGGCACTGGCGCTGGTGATTACCAGCAAGGGCGCGTATTTCATCGCCGACACCCAGATCCGTCCCAATCCGACCGCGGAAGAACTGGCGGAAATGGCGGCGCTCGCCGCCGTGCATGTCCAGCGGTTCGGTATCAAGCCGAAGGTGGCCTTCCTGTCGCATTCGGACTTTGGCAGCTACGATTCCGCGTCGGCGCAAAAGATGCGGCGCGCGACCGAGTTGCTGGTGAACGATCATCCAGAAATCGAAGCCGACGGCGAGATGCACGGCGACTCCGCGCTGACCGAACTGTCGCGCAAGCTCGTCCTGCCGCATTCGCGGCTCGAGGGATCGGCGAACATCCTGATCATGCCGAACCTCGACGCTGCCAATATCGCGTATCAGATGATCAAGATCCTCGCCGACGCGCTTCCGGTCGGACCGATCCTGATCGGACCGACGCGCCCGGCCCACATCCTGACGCCATCGGTGACGGCACGGGGCATTCTCAACATGACGGCGGTCGCCGCAGTCGAGGCGCAGGAGCGGGCGGGACGGCAACAGCCGACGCTGTTCGGTTGACGGTAACTCCTGTATAGTCCCGGTCGCGGGATTTCAGTGGGGCCGACAAAAATGCCAGCCATAGTCACAGTTGGACGTGTTCTGTTCGTCGTCCTGTTTGTGTTTTCCGGGGCCTCCAAGCTATTCGACATCGCATCGACCACGCAGGCGATCACCGAGAAGGTCGTCCTTCCGGCGATGCTGACCCAATACACGTCCCAGCTTGAGGGCATCACGGGGATGCCGACCGCGCAGATGCTGGCGATTCTGGCTGGTGCTCTGGAAGTCGGCGCCGGATTGTGCATCGCGCTGAACTTCGGCACGCGGTTCTTCGCATGGCTGCTGGTGCTGTTCGTCGCGGTGGCGACGTTCTACTTTCACAATTTCTGGGACATGACTGGCGCGGACCGGATCAACAACATGATCCATGCGCTGAAGAATCTGTCGGTGATCGGCGGGTTGCTGGTGATCGCGGGTT
>JAZKDK010000002.1:97587-297232 GCA_040387615.1 Pseudomonadota bacterium
ATCCATGCGCTGAAGAATCTGTCGGTGATCGGCGGGTTGCTGGTGATCGCGGGTTTTCCGCGTCCGGTCGCGATGGAAGACAGCAGCCGCTATACCGACGTTTAGTGTCCTGACTAGCTCCGCCGCCACGCGGTAACATCGACGCGCCGTTCCGCGTCGAGCACGCGGACCTCGTCAGCTTTGAGGCCGTGGGCGGCCAGAATGGTCTGCGGCGAACGCGAAGGCACTTCGAGAAATCCGCCCATTCCGCCGGGTATTTTCAGGTTGTGCGCCTGCGACAGCCAGAATGTGTCGAAGCGGTCCATGAACATTTCGAACACGATGGGCCCGCCGATGATTGCCGCGGTTCCAGTCGCCACGCCGCTTGCGCGGCAGGCGTCCTCGAACGACGCGCCCGCGGGATTCCACAACGTCGCCTTGGGATTGGCCGGATCGCGGGCGAGGGCTGGAATGGTCCGGGTCAGCACGATACGCGTCCGCTCGGGCGAGCGCGGCTGATCCTCGAAGGAATTCCGCCCGTGCACGATCAAGTCCGCTGCATCGAGCGCGGCCTCGAAAAATTTCTGATCGGCCTCGAACTTCAATTCCGGCGGCATGATACCGCTGGCGTCCGCGAGCATGCCGTCAGCGGAGACGATCACATAGCCTTCGATGCGCATGAGGTGCGGTTTAGCCATTTTCGGGAAAGCCGCAAGTGCGCCGTTTGCTATTCCGAAATGGTCTGAACCACGCTGTTGACCGGGCGTGCGCTGACCGTCGGCAGCTTCACGTCTTTGATCAATTCTTCGTCGTATTTCGCGATGGTCTGCATCGGCGCCTTCGCCTTCACCTGCACGATCTTGTAGCCGCCGGCCTTCAGCCGTTTCATGATTTCGGGCAGGGCTTCGGCGGTATGTTTCTGGAAATCGTGCATCAGGATGATGCCTTTACCGTTCTTGTCCAGCTTCGACATCACGGTGTCGACAACCTTCTGCGCGCTGCGTGATTTGAAGTCGAACGAGTCGAGATCGCATGACCACATCGAGATGTTGCGCTCGCCGAGATAGGTCACCATCGCAGGCGGATGCTGGAGTGCTGGGAAACGGAACAGCGGCGACGGTGCCGCGCCGAGTGCCCATTTTACCGCGCTGAAGCCTTTCTCGATTTCGTCCTTGCGCTGGTCGTCGGTCAGCTTCTTGTTGTTGAGGTTGGCGTGCGACCAGGTATGCGCGCCGATGGTGTGACCGTCCGCGGCGACATGCTTGAGGATCTCGGGATAGTAGGTGGCGTGCTTGCCGATCGGGAAGAAGATCGCCTTGGTGCATTCGTCGGCGAGCGTTTTGAGAACCGACGGCGTGTTCACCGGCCATGGACCGTCGTCGAACGTCAGCACCACTTCCTTGTCGCGCAGGAAATCGAGCTGTTTGAAATGCTCGAAGCCGAAGCCGGGGCCGCCGGTGGTATCGATCTGCACCACGCGCGCCACGCCGATGGCGTTCGGATTTGCGCAATTGGCCTTGATGGCCGTCGGTGCGGGAGCTGGCGCAGGGGCTGCCGCAGTCGTCGGAGCTGGCGCGGGTGCCGGTGCTGCGGCTTTGGGCGGAGCCGGTGGGGTGGTGCGCTGCGGGATGAGTGCCTGGGACCAGACGCTGGTGAAAGCGCAAACCGAGATGACGCCGGCGACGAAAAATGTTGCCTTGATGCCCATGGAAGTACCCCTGAACGCAAAATCCCCGGCGTCCGGTCCGCCGGACGCCGCCGTAGTCCCGGCGTTGAGCCTAGACCCTCATCGAAAATCGCGCCAACCCATTTTCAGGGCGAGCGTTGGCAGGGTTAATTCGGGAGCACCGCGCGTTCCGTCAGGCGCCTGGTGCGGCGGTTCGCAAGTCCGCATCCTCCGGTAGCGCGCCCTCTTGCGGACTAGCGAACCAAAGCCACACCAGAATTTATAATTGCTCGTGTCCTTTTGAATCCGAAGTTCGCGATGGAAGGTGCTGCAAAATGAAGCGAACTTCGGATTCAGGACACGAGCGCGCGGGCAATTGCCGTCACAACGCGTGTGTCGGCCGGCTCGACGCGGGAGGAAAACACGTCGGCAATATGGCCGTCGCGGCCGACGAGATACTTGTGGAAATTCCAGCTTGGAAGGTCGGCCGGGCGCTCGACAGCCGCCCATTTGTAGAACGGGTGGGCATTCGGTCCTTTCACGGTCGTTTTGGCCGTGATCGGAAAGCTGACGTGATAGGTCTGTTCGGCGGTATGCGTGATATCGCCGGTGCCGCCCGGCTCCTGTGCGCCGAAGTCGTTCGAGGGGACGCCGATGACGGTCAGGCCGCGTTCGCGGTATTGCGTCCATAACTCCTGCAGGCCGGCATACTGCGGGGTGAAGCCGCACAGCGAGGCGGTGTTGACCACCAGCACCGGCTTGCCGGCGAAGTCGGCGAGACGGATATCGCCGCCCTTCAGGCCCTGAAATGAAAAGCCGTAGGCGGTCATCCGGCTCATTGCAGCCTGTGCGAACACGGATCGCGTCGCGAGCGGAAGTGCTGCGCCAGCCGCAATGGCCGTTATCACACGTCGGCGGTCGATCATGATGCGCTCCTTGAGAAACTGTCGCTCAAGATAACGGATTGCCCCCGTCCCACGCTTCAAGAAGCCGTGACAGTTCTCACGGACGCTTCGGCGGCTTGTCGCACCATGGCATCGGCAATTCCGGTTCGTAATACTCGTTCCATTCGCAGATGTACTCGGGACCGCTGCGCTTCATGACATGCTTCACCGGCTCGGCCTGGCTGATAGCGACGTGGGCGACGATCAGCGCAACGCCGATCGGATAGGCCCATTTGCTCCACCGCAGGTCATTCAGCTTTTCCAGCAGCAGTGCGCCAGCCAGAATAATGAGCGGGTCGGTCAGGATGAAGTATTCGGCCTTGAGGTTACGCCGGACGCCGAGCGCATCGATGCCGATGGCGGACAGCAGCAGCAGCGTTGCCTGAATCGCGACCTGCCGTTCGCCTTTGAGCCATGCATAAACGATACCGGGAATGACCAGCCAGGTCAGGAACACAGTCGGGCGCGGTGATGTGAACAGGACGAAGGTGTATCGCTTGAGCACGGAAATGACGCCGTCGAAAAGCAGGCTGATGGCCGCGAAAATCTTGCCTCCTTCAGTCGCCGTGGTGGCCGGCGCGTCCGCAAACACCAGCATTTTCTCGATCGGGTTGATCACGGCAACGATGTTTTGCGGATCATATTGCAGATAGAGCGTGAGCAGTCCGAGTGACGCGCCGGCGATAACCGCGAACATCGACGTCAATGTCTCGGTGAGGCTGATCCGCCATATCATCGCATAGACGATCATAGCGACGCCGATCCAGCAGAGCAGGGCAACCTGATACACCCCGAATATGCCGCCGATCAGCGCATGAAGCTGGGCAATGTCGATCGATTCAGGCTCGAGGCCC
Source organism: Pseudomonadota bacterium (assembly GCA_040387615.1). GTDB lineage: Bacteria > Pseudomonadota > Alphaproteobacteria > Rhizobiales > Xanthobacteraceae > Afipia. Next base: position 101,031 of record JAZKDK010000002.1, read on the forward strand.
GCAGCAATCAGCGGCCACGCAAGGCTGAGCATCAGAGCCGCGACAACGGCTGCGCCGAGCGCCGTGATCCATGCCCACGCCGAGTTATTCCAGAACGCTGTGCTGGCGCTGTCCGGTGTGCCGAACGGCAGCATCATCAAAGGTAGTCCCGCGATCAGCAAAATGATCTGAATCTTGTTCTGCAATCCGAGCACGCACAGCGCAGCCGCGCCAGCGAGCGCGAGTGGACGCCAGTTGTTGGCGCGGCGGCTCACGGCGATCAGCAACATCAATGCCAGCGTGAACAGACACGCGGCGATCAGTTCGCTGCGGAGAATCCGCATATGAACCGCGATGCCGCCGGAGAACGCAAACGCGAATGTGGCCAGAAGCGCGATCCGCCAGTCGCGGAAAATGCACCGGGCGAGCGCGGCGAAGCCAAGCACAAAGATCGTTGCGGTGAGCCATGCCACGATACGACCAGCGCGTACCGCGCTCGTCATCGCGGCATCGAATGCCGGGACGTTCAGCGCGGACGGGATCGATGAGAGCTTCCATGCATCGAGCAGACCCAGCGCGTGCATCATCTGGAACCACGATTTCACCGACAGGATGGTGAAGTAGGACGGATGATCGAAGAACGCCTGCGGCTTGCCGTCGTTCATCACGAGCGCGTTGTAGACGATCATGAAGTCCATGTCGGCGTTGCGCCAATAGATGACGAAATAGCCGGCGAGGAAAAACGATGCCGCGAGGAGCGCCAGGATGAAGGCCATGCCGCCGGTCCAGCCGAACGGCGTCAGCCGCGCAAGCGCATCACGCCGCGGGTGTTGGAGGGAGGGTGTTGCTGAGGTCTGGATATCGGGGGAGGCTGTCATGATCGGCGCGTTCTAGCTTAACGCAGTCCCGAAAGCCAACAGGTGCGGGGCATTTTCAGCGTTGAAAGAAGCGCTCTCAGGTCATTCCCATGAGGGCCGAATCCAGCGCTACCGCAGCGGGACGATGAAGTCCGTGCCGCGTCCCGTCTCGTCGCCAAGGCCGCGATCCGACACCGTGATCGAGCCGCCCGGCGCCAGCGCCGATGCGATCCGCTTCACGGCATCTTCGGGGATGGTCAGGCGATCGAGCGCTTCTGTCGGTGACGACGGCGGAGCGGCCGCCGCCATCGCGACGGCTGGTTCACCGCGCCTGCGCCGCGGTGCGGCTTCCATTGTACGCACGGGCACTGGCAGCGAGACGACCGACCAGCGCAGCGCTTCCGGATCAGCCTTGTCGGCGCGGACCGTGAAGACATGGGTGCCGAGCGGGCGATCCGATGCGGCGATGGTGACCGGCGCTTCAAACCACGGCTCGAAATTCTGCCGAACGTAGATCTTGTTTTCCTTGGCGCTGACAAAGGCCGCGAGATGACCAGTGCGCGGCTTCACCGGGCCGATGAATTCGGCGGTGCCTTCGGGCGGAGGCGTGACACTGGCGGTGATTGCAGGATCGGTGGCGCGGGCTTGATCCTTGTCGGCTTTCGGTGCCTCGGACTTCTGGTCGGCAGGTTTTCCGTCGGAAGGCTTATCGCTGGGAGACTTCTCGCCGGAAGGATCGGAGTCGTTTTTCGTGGCATCGTCCTTGGCTGCGGCGCCATCTTTCGACGAGTCCAAAGACGGATTTCTGGCATTCCCCTTGGCGCCTTCATTGGGTGCCGCGGGTTCTGGCGTAACCCCGCCACGGCCCGCGTCCCACGAACTGCCGCGGCTTGCATCCCACGCTTGCGCAACGACGGTATCCGCATCGCTCTTTTGCGGGAATGCGCCGCTGGCGTCGGCGGTGCGAATGGGCTCGCCCTCGGAAATCGAAGTCAGCCGCAACTGCGGCTTGTCATGAACGGCGGCATCGAGGATCGATGAACGATCGGACTTCAGCGTCGAAGCCTGTTTGTCCGGCGCCGACGCGGCTGCGACCGGCCTTGTGTCCGGCTTGCGGGTGATCAGCAGCGGGTGAGAGAAGTCAGCTGGCGAGATGTCGCCGGGTGTGATGACCACGCGCGCGCCCATGCGCGTCCAACCCCACATCCGCATCGCGAAATTCATCGGCATGCGGATGCAGCCGTGCGACGCCGGATAACCGGGCAGCGCGCCTGCGTGCAGCGCGATGCCGGACCAGGTGATGCGCTGCATGTAGGGCATCGGCGCGCCGCTGTAGATGTTCGAGCGGTGATACTTGTTCTTCTGGATGATGCTGAATACGCCCGTTGGCGTCGAATGGCCCTGCATGCCGGTGGACACCGGCGATTCCGCGAACAGGCCATTCTGATCGTAGATTTTCATCTGCTGGTTTTCGACCGAGATCGCGATGACGATCGGGCCGACCGGCTTGGCAGTGTCCTTCGGTGCATCGGGCAGTTTCGGCCGGGTCCGCACGACGCGCGGGCGGCGTGGTTCCATTCGCGGCGGTTCGGCGTAATCGCCGCCGGGGTCCATCGGCCAGAACATCTGGGCGTCGGCAGGCAGCGCAAATCCGGCTGTCAGCGTTGCCGCGAGCCATATGGTTCGCAAGCCCCTGGATCGGGCCGGACGGGAACTGATGTCACTGCCAAAAGGGGAGGTTGTGGCGACCGGTTTCTGCTGGTCGCCCTGAGAAGGTAGCCGATTGCCGTACACGCGAAATTCCTCAATTGATTCCAGTATTAGTGTCGCCAACTGGCTGAATGTTCATCGCCGTTCCGGTCTCGATACCGCATTCAGCGTGATTCACGGTGCCGCAATGCTAGCCGTTGAGCCTTCAAAAGCGCTTAACGGCCAGTTATCCGCAGTCACAATTCCGTGCCTTCCAACGGGGGCTATGCCACCCCACATGAGGGGTTCCGGCGCGGGATAAGTCGTCCCGGGGCCGTTCTGAAGACCCCTTCCTTGGAGCCTCCCGATGTCCCTCCGTCCGATCCGACTGACAGCCGCCGCGCTGTTGGCCAGCGCTTTTGTCTCGCTGGCCATAACGCCTCTGGCTGCGGCTGACGAGCCGGACCTGATCTTCCGCCGCTCCACCGTCTTCAAGCTACTTAGCCCGGACGACAAACTCGCGACTTACGGCGTCGACGATCCGGCGGTCGAAGGCGTCGCGTGTCATTTCACGGTGCCCGAGAAGGGCGGTTACAAGGGCTGGCTTGGGCTGGCCGAGGAGGTTTCCGATATTTCGCTGGCCTGCCGCCAGATCGGGCCGATCCGCTTCAAGGCCAAGGCTGCGCAGGGCGAAGACATGTTCCGGCAGCGGCGGTCGCTGTTTTTCAAGAAGATGCAGATCGTCCGCGGCTGTGACGCCAAGCGAAACGTGCTGGTCTACATGGTCTACTCAGACAGGCTGATTGAGGGCTCGCCGAAAAACTCGACGTCCTCGGTCCCGGTCATGCCCTGGGGCAGCAACGACACGATCCAGAAATGCAGTGATTTCATTTCGGGATAGGCCGCCGACTAAAGGCATTTCACGGCATTGCGAGCCAACGGGTCGGCGCAAAGCGCCGCCCGATGACAGGCTCCGCGAAGCAATCCAGAGCGAGACTGGATTGCTTCGTCGCGAGTGCTCCTCGCAATGACGAACGGAGCCGTTGCGATCCCTACGCCGCCGATCTGTTCTTGAGCATCCCGACGATAGCGGTACCGGCAACGCCGCCGCCTGCGAGTTGACCGATCATCGCGCCGATGTCGGGTGTCGAAGCTGTATTGGCCAGCATCGGAATCAACATTCCGAGAATTTGTCCGCCCACGCCTCCGCCGATAATCTGGATCAGCAGATTAACAAGTAAGCCCGACATGATTTCGTCTCCCACGACGAAAACCCGGACGACAAGTCATCGAATTGTCTTGTGCAGATTCGAATCAAGTGTGACGCGCGGTTGCGCGCAGCTCTTGCGTTTGCGGGTCGTTTGATCGACGCTTGCCGAACAACAAAATGAAAATCAAAGGGCGGACAACATGCGTCTCAAGAACAAGGTTGCGCTGGTGACGGGCGGCGCATCGGGATTTGGCGCGGCGATCGCTCGGCTTTTTGTGGACGAGGGCGCCAAGGTGGTGATCCTCGATCTGAACGGCGAGGGCGCGGCGCGCGTTGCGGCGAGCACCGGCGGCGCTGTTGCGGTCGCGGGCGATGTCTCCAAGCGGGATGACATCGACAGGGCCGTTGCAACAGCGGTCGAGAAATTCGGACGGCTTGACATCGTGGTGAACAATGCGGGCTGGTCGTTCCGCAACAAGCCGATCATGGACGTGACCGAAGACGAGTTCGATCGCGTATTCGCCGTCAACGTCAAATCGATCTTTCACATGACGAACGCGACCGTGCCGCTGATGCGCAAGCAGGGTGGCGGCTGCATCATCAACATTGGTTCGACAGGCGGCATCCGTCCGCGTCCGGGGCTGACCTGGTACAACGGCTCAAAGGGCGCGGTGAACCTGCTCTCCGGCGCGATGGCGGCGGAACTGGCGCCCGACAAGATACGGGTCAACTGCGTCGCGCCGGTGATGGGCGAGACTGCGCTGCTCGAAACGTTCATGGGCGTGCCGGACACGCCGGAAAACCGCGCGAAGTTCATCGCGACAATTCCGCTCGGCCGGATGTCGCAGCCGGAAGACATCGCCAAGGCGTGTGTCTACCTGGCGTCGGACGATGCCGATTTCATCACCGGCGTGGTGCTGCCGGTGGATGGCGGCCGGACGATCTAGATTGATCAACTGAGGCTATAACGCCGTCATTGCGAGGAGCGCTTGCGACAAAGCAATCCAGTCCTTTGCCGGTTTCTGGATTGCGTCGCGGAGCCTGTCATCGGGCGGCGCTTTGCGCCGACCCGTTGGCTCGCAATGACGAGTGAAAAACTTCTAGCGCTTGCCCTTGCGGTCGACGCATTTGCGGGAAGCCTCGACGCCGGCCGCGGTGAGGCGAAGACCCGCCACTTCCTTGATCTGTCCAGCCGGACAAGAGCCGTCATCGACATAGATCTTCTGACCGAGCCGCAAGTCGGTGATGTCGGATTCACGCCCGACAATGTCGGCGCGGACGGCGGTGATGAGCGCAAGCGATACGATTGCGGCAAGCACCAGCGTTCGCGGCAAGGATACTGAGATCATGTGAGGCTCACTTGTTCTGGATCTTCAGCCCGTCGGGACCGACGTTGATCTGCAGGCCCTGCGGCTTCCTGTTGTCCTGATAGACCTTGTAGCCGAGCACGCCGACCGCGATCACGAGTGCGCCGACGACGGCGTAGAGAATGTTGCGATTGTCCATGCGTAGCTCTCCAATGCGTCAATGCGAAACTGTTGATGAAAACAGGTTGATGGTGCCGACGCCGGCGATGATCAGCGCGAGGCCGATGACGGCGGGCGTGTCGAGTTTCTGGCCGAACCAGACGAGACCGACGAGGGTGATCAGCACGATGCCGAGGCCGGACCAGATCGCATAGGCGATCCCGACCGGCATGGTTCGCAGCACCAGTGACAGGAAATAGAACGACGCCGCGTAGCCGAGCGCCGTCAGGATCAGTGGCTTCGGTTTGGTGAATTGCTCCGACGCCTGAAGCGCGGCGGTGCCGATCACTTCAAGGATAATCGCGGCGATGAGGTAGGCATAGGTCATGCCTCATCGTAGTCGGGCGACCGTGATTCTCATAGGCAGCGGTTGAGTTGCGGCATGCGCCGACGCGGTCAGCCGGCGCATGTCCGCAAGGTTTGCGCAAAAGGAACCGCCCCGCGCAGAACTAACAGCTAATGCTTCGCCACCGTTTCCCTGACTTCGGTGCAGCACGCCGGGCATTCGTAGACGAAGTCGACCCTCGCCAGGTCCCAGTGGGGTTGAACTTCCCTGATCTGCATGGGAAGGCTCAGGCAGCTTGGACACACGGTCATGGCTGCGTGAAAGATGCGCTGTTGGTGATGCTGTGCATAGGCTGGCATGATTGCTCTCCTTTATCGTGGGAGCTCATTCTCATCGCCGGCGAGACGTCATCGATTGTCGCCGATGATGAATCATCCTATCGCGCAAGCCGTAAACACCTCATCAACTCTTGCGAACGCACGAAGAACATCCGCACAAACTCGGCGTGTGTGACTAAATCTACACAGTTGGCGCCTTGGTTCGGTCATATTGTAATTGGGCCTTCGCGACATCGCTCATGTGGCGCTCAGCCCAGATACGCAACGCATCGACAGTCTCGCTCAGCGTGCGTCCCAGCGGTGTGATCGAATACTCAACCGTCACCGGAACGGTCGGTGTCACCTTGCGCTTCACAAGGCCGTCGCGCTCAAGACCTTTCAGAGTCTGCGATGCCATCTTCTGTGTCAGCCCGCCGATCTCGCGGCGCAGTTCGTTGAAGCGCCACGGCTTGCGGGAGAGCAGGATCAGCAGCAGCACGGTCCATTTGTCGGCGATGCGGTCGAGCACCAGCCGCGTCGGACAGTCCTGCGCATAGGGATTTGCGGGCCAGTTACCGCGCGGGGCTTTGGCGAGTGGTTTCTCGCGGGAGACCATGTCTCTGAAAAGTGCCTTCTTCACAGCGGCGTCGGCAGCAGGCATCTGATGTCCATTCGTTAGTTGGTATCGATTGGATACCACGTATCGCAAAGGACGTCATGATGAAAGTCGCATTGATCGGAGCCACCGGCCGCGCCGGTTCGCCCATCCTTCAGGAACTCGCCCGCCGCGGCCACGAGGTCACCGCCATCGTTCGCAATCCGGAGAAGGTTCAGGCGCAGACCAATGTCACACCGAAGAAGGGCGACGTGTTGAACAAGGATGATCTCACCGCCCTGCTCAAGGGATACGACGTGGTCATCAGCGCCGTGCACTTCCTGCAAAGCGACCCGAAGACGCTGATTGATGCCGTGAAGGCGTCGGGCGCGAAACGCTATCTGGTTGTCGGCGGCGCGGGCAGTCTCGAAGTCGCACCCGGAGTCACGCTGGTGTCGACGCCGGAGTTTCCTGCGGCATACAAGGACGAGGCCACCAAGGGCGGTGAATTCCTCAAACTACTGCGGCAGGAGAAGGAACTGGACTGGACGTTCCTGTCGCCGTCGGCGCTGTTTGTTGAGGGACCGCGCACCGGCACATTTCGTCTCGGCAAGGATCAGCTTCTGACCAACGAGAAAGGCAGCAGCATCTCGTTCGAGGATTACGCCATCGCGCTCGTCGATGAAGTCGAGAAGCCGGCACATTCCCGGCAGCGGTTCACGGTGGGGTACTAGTCGCGCCGCAGGATCACGGCAGAGAGTGATCCATGCTTAACGCGGGCCGCGCGTCGGATGCGCGACCCACCAACCGCGCCGGCACGCCGACTGCAGTATACCCCGGCGGCACCGACGCAAGAACCAGCGAGCCGGCGCCGATCTTGGCAAAGTCGCCGATGTCAACGTTGCCTAACACTGTCGCCCCGGCCGATAGCAGCACGCCACGGCCGATCCGCGGCGCGCCGGGGGGGCCTTCCGATCTACTGAGCGTGACCTCCTGCAGCATCGATACGTCTTCGCCGATGACGACGCCTTCACCGATGGTGATACCGGTGCCATGGTCGATAAACAGGGCACTTCCGATAGTCACAGACGGATGAATGCTGACATGCAGTGCCTGAGTGATGCGGCTCTGAAGCTCGCGGGCGAGCTCGGTTTGGCCGCTTTCCCAGAGCCGATGCGAGATGCGGTAAGCCTGCAGCGCGATGTAGCCCTTGAAATGCAGCAGCACGTGAAGAGGGCCGGGACACGCTGGATCACGGTCAAGTGGTGCCCTCAAGTCGAGGGCCGCGATCTCGATCAAAGAGGGATCGTCGCGATAGGCCTCTTCGGCAATTCGCCGGGTTACTGTCTTCTCGTCGCGGCTGGCACTGACCGCCACAGCGATCAATTGTGCCAGCGCGCTGGCAAGATTGCTGTGATTAACGACCGCCTCGTGCACCCATGTGGCCAAGGCTGGTTCAGCGGCAGCGACCGCGACCGCCTCACGGCGGATCGTATTCCAGAGCGAGGTGCTTTCAGCCGGTAGTGCCAGGCCCATGATGGTCTCCGCAGGCTGAGCGAAATTCAGCCATTCACACCCATATTTGTATCACACCTCGTCAACGTTGTTGGGATGGGTTGGCGCTTGGCTTCGGTATGCATGGCTGCCGTGCTGGCATAGTGGATTTAATGATCCTGGACCCTGTTTGATCGTTTCGCGACTTTCCATATCGTGTCCGGCACAAGCCGGGCATGACGAACGGAACAACGCTTACCTCCGAGGTCATCGCCTCCCTTCCAACGGTCCCTTAAAGTTGGCTACACTCGTGCCAATAATCCGCGCGCAGACGCGGGTACGAAGGGACGAACGCGATGGACGCCAAGACAACCTCAAACGAGGCCCAGCGCCGTATTCTCGATGCGGTGGATGATGCTTTCGACAAGCAAATCGAGATAACGAAACAGTTTTCATCGATCCCTTCGACGCGCGGCGCGGAAGGCCCGTGTCAGGACATGATGGGCGATCTGCTGCGCGCGCGCGGCTATGAGGTCGATGACTGGCACATTGACACCAACGATCTGAAAGACCTTCGTGGCTATGGTCCGATCGAGCATGATTTCTCCAAGGCTCGCACGGTGGTCGGAACGTATCGTCCGGCGCGCGAGGCAGGGCGCTCGCTGATCCTGCAAGGCCACTGCGATGTGGTGCCTGCCGGTCCGCTCGACATGTGGGACACGCCGCCGTTTTCGCCGGTGGTGAAGGACGGCTGGCTGTATGGCCGAGGCGCTGGCGACATGAAGTCCGGCACTATCGCCGCGCTCTACGCACTGGATGCGCTGCGTGCGGCGGGCCTCAAGCCGACGGCGCGGATTCACTTTCAGTCCGTGATCGAAGAAGAGAGCACCGGAGTTGGGGCACTCTCAACGGTGCAGCGCGGTTATCGCGCCGACTGCTGTTTCATCCCGGAGCCGACCAACGGCAAGCTCGTGCGCTCGCAGGTCGGCGTGATCTGGTTTCGCCTCAAGGTGCGCGGCAAGCCGGTGCATGTGTTCGAGGCTGGGGCGGGCGCCAACGCGATCAAGGCGGCTTATCACCTCGTTCAGGCGCTTGAAGTGCTGGAAGAGGAATGGAACAGACGCGCCGCCAGCGACAGGCATTTCAAGGTCGTGAAGCACCCGATCAACTTCAATCCGGGGATCATCAAGGGCGGCGACTGGGCCTCGTCGGTGCCTGCCTGGTGTGACCTGGATTGCCGGATCGCGGTGCTGCCGGGCTGGTCGATCGCCGACCATCAGGCCGAAATCGTCGCCTGCGTCGAAGCTGCCGCCAAGAAGCATCCATTTCTGGCACAGAACCCGCCCATGGTGGAGTGGTCGGGCTTCCTGTCCGAAGGCTATGAACTGACAGGCGCGGACGAGTCCGAGGCCGTGCTGCGCTCGGCTTACGAGACCGTCTACGGCGGGCCGATGAAGGAACTGGCGTTCACGGCGCTGACCGACACCCGGTTCTATGGCCTCAACGCGGGCATCCCGAGCCTGTGCTTCGGGGCGACGGCGGAGGCGATGCACGGCTTCAACGAACGGGTCGAAATCGAATCGCTGCGCAAGACCACCAGCGCCATCGCCCTGTTCGTGGCCGGGTGGTGCGGCGTGGAAACTGCATAGGACGGAGGATTACTTGCGCGAGCCAGCGAGCATCTCGGGATATGTCGAGTTGCTCATGACGGGGAGGAAGCAAATGCGATGCTGTGTTTGCGTTTTCGGCTTGCTCGTTTTGCTCATGACAAGCGCGGTAGCCAAGGAAACAGTGTTGCCTGGTTTGATCCGCGCTCCAATGGCCATTGCGATCGATCTGCCCGATGGACGCAAGGTAACTCTCGAAGGTCTTGTGATCCGCCCCGACAGACCCGGGCGCTTCCCGCTGGTCGTCCTGATTCATGGGACGCCTCGCGGTGATGGTCCGACTTTTTTGGCGACGATTGCCCGCCAATCGCCAGCCCGGCTTAACGGCCCGTCGGTTGCCTTCGCGCACCGAGGTTACGCAGCGGTCTCGATCATGCGTCGCGGTTTCGGACGTTCCGAGGGGCCGTATGCCGAAAGTGTGTCAGGAACGTGCGATGATCGGGACTATCTGGAAGCAGGACGAACGTCAGCTACGGATGTTGCCGGTGCGGTAGCGGCGCTTCGGCGTGAACCGTGGGTGGACCCCGATCAGGTGTTGCTGCTTGGCTGGTCGACAGGCGGCCTGGCTGCTACTGCGGCTGCTGCGACAAATCCTGCGGGCGTTATCGGTGTTTTGAGTGTCGCTGGCGGTCGCGGCTCGTCCGCCCCCGGTCGAATTTGCAGCGCCGGCAGGCTGGTCGAAACGTTCGGCGTGTTCGGCAAGACCATACGTGTCCCTGCCTTGTGGCTGTATTCCGAAAACGATCAATACTTCGATCCGACACTGGCCCGCCAAATGTTCGAGGCCTACACGGCCTCGGGCGCTCCGGCGCGGTTACAGATGCTGCCGCCGTTCGGGGCGGATGGTCACATGGTGCTGGATGCCGAGCCGATCGAAATTTGGTGGCGACCCGTTCAGGCATTCCTGACCGCGTTACATTTGCCAACGTCGGTGATGGTGGAGTTGCCTCCGTTGGCTGTTCTGCCACCGCCGGCGCCCATGAACGCTGCATGCACCGCTGTCTTCAGGCGATACTATTCCGTGCGCACCGACGCCAAGGCGTTGGCCGTCACTCCCGAAGGGCATTGCGGGTCCAGCGTTATGGCGCGATCGCTCGATGAGGCCAAGGAAGAGGCGATGGCGCGATGCACACGGACATGGAAGGATTGCCGGCTCTATGCGGTCGGGCAGGAATTGGTCGAGCGCTCCAACTAGCGCGCGGCCTAGCGCCCGATACTTCATGCATCGCTTTAACTGATCTGTTGCTTGGCGAAGGTCTTCATCCTTCGCCTGAATATGAGGAGCAAGAACGTGACCCTGCTTGAGATGATCCAGTCGCGGCCGATGCCGTTCGCCGCTCTGATGGGCGTGACTTTCACGCAGGCTGAGAAGGACAAGGTGGTCGCGACCATGGTGGTCCGCGAGGACCTCTGCACGCTGGGACATTCGATCCACGGCGGCGCGGTGATGGCCTTTGCCGACTCCGTCGGCGCGGCCGCGACGATCATCAACCTGCCGCCCGACGCCAAGGGCACCACCACCATTGAGAGCAAGACCAATTTCACCGGCGGAGCCAGGGCAGGGGCGACCGTGACTGCGACCGCAACCGCCATCCACCTCGGGCGGCGCACCCACGTCTGGCAAACCCGGCTTGAGACCGAGGGCAAGCTGGTCGCCGTGGTGACCCAGACCCAGTTGATCCTGTGATAAATTAACCCCGGCCGGCGAAATATTGCGCAATTTGGCCTCAAAACAGGCAGTTCCGCTGCCTGAACAAGCGACTGTGAGTTCTGCGGCGTTGCGCAATTGCAGCAGATTCGGATAGATCACCCCCCAGACTAAAAGCGTGACAGAGAACAGGTCTTTCCTGCGGACGCAGCGCTGCGCTCCGCTGACCGAGAAACGTCAAAGATGAATGCGCTCGTCCGGATTGCCCTGAGCCGACCCTATACTTTCGTCGTGCTGGCTCTTCTTCTTCTGATCGTCGGGCCGCTCGCGGCCCTGCGAACGCCGACTGACATCTTCCCCGAAATCCGCATCCCGGTGATCGGGGTCGTGTGGCAGTACACTGGCCTGCCGCCCGACCAGATGTCGGGCCGCATCGTGACGCCGTTCCAGCGTGCGCTGACCACGACCGTCAACGATATCGAACACATCGTCGCCAATTCCTACAACACCTACGGCGTCATCAAGATCTTCTTCCAGCCGAACGTCGATATCCGCACCGCCAACGCGCAGGTGACGGCGATCGCACAGACCATGCTGCGGCAGTTGCCGCCGGGTTCGACGCCGCCGCTGATCCTCAACTACAGCGCATCGACGGTTCCGATCATCCAGCTTGCGCTGGGCGGCGAGGGGCTGACCGAACAGAACATGTTCGACATCGCCACCAACCAGTTGCGCACGCCGCTCGTCACCGTGCCGGGTGCCGCTATCCCGTGGCCGTTCGGCGGCAAGCAGCGCCAGATCCAGCTCGATATCAACCCGACTGCGATGCAGGCGCTCGGCCTGTCCGGACAGGATGTCGCCAACGCGCTCGCCGCGCAGAATCTAATCACGCCGGTCGGTACCCAGAAGATTGGCAACTTTGAGTACAACATTCAGCTCAACAACGCGCCGCGCAAGATCGAAGAGCTTGGCAATCTGCCGATCAAGGTCGTGAACGGCGCGATGGTCTACATCCGCGACGTTGCGCAGGTGCGCGACGGCAATCCCCCGCAGACCAACATCGTCCACGTCGACGGCACGCGTTCCGTGCTGATGATGGTGCTGAAGGCGGGCGCGACATCGACGCTCGATATCATCTCGGGCATCAAGCAGAAGATCATCGACACCAAGGATCAGTTGCCGGAGTCGCTGCGGGTCAATCTGCTGGGCGACCAGTCGATCTTCGTGCGCGGCGCCATCGCCGGCGTGGCCTTCGAAGGCGTTCTCGCCGCGGCGCTGACCAGCATCATGATCCTGCTGTTCCTGGGTAGCTGGCGCTCGACCATCATCATCGCGATCTCGATACCGCTGTCGGTGCTTGGTGCAATTATCTGTCTGGCGGCGATCGGCGAAACGCTCAACATCATGACCCTCGGCGGTCTCGCGCTGGCGGTGGGTATTCTGGTCGACGACGCCACCGTGACCATCGAAAACATCAACTGGCATCTGGAGCAGGGCAAGGAGGTCGAGGAATCGATCCTCGACGGCGCGCGGCAGATCGTGACGCCGGCTTTCGTGTCGCTACTGTGTATCTGTATCGTGTTCGTGCCGATGTTCTTCCTCACCGGCGTATCGCGCTTCCTGTTCGTGCCGATGGCGCTTTCGGTGATGTTTGCCATGGTCTGGTCGTTCATCCTGTCGCGCACGCTGGTGCCGACGATGGCGAAGTACCTGCTGCACAAGCACACCCATCACGAAGAGGGCGCGGAGCGGCCGCCGACCCGTAATCCGCTGGTTGCGTTCCAGCGCGGATTCGAAGCCCGGTTCGAGGCGTTCAGGGCGGGTTATTACAGCCTGCTGCAAATGGCTCTGGGCCACCGCAAGGTGTTCGTCACCTGCTTCCTTGGCTTCATCGGGCTGTCATTTCTGCTGGTGCCGTTCCTCGGCCGCAACTTCTTCCCGTCCGTCGACACTGGGCAGATCCTGATCCATGTCCGCAATCAGGTCGGGACCCGTGTCGAGGAGACGGCGAACCGGCTGGCCGACATTCAGAAGGTGATCCGGCAGGTCATTCCCTCCGATAAGATCGACACCATGGCCGACAACATCGGTATGCCGATCTCGGGCATCAATCTGACCTACAACAACACCGGCGTGATCGGCCCGCAGGACGGCGACATCCAGATCAAGCTCAAGGAAGACCACAAGCCGACCGAGGAATATGTGCGTGAGCTGCGCGAAAAGCTGCCGCGCGAATTCCCCGGCGTTTCGTTCGCGTTTCTTCCTGCCGACATCGTCAGTCAGATTCTCAACTTCGGCTCTCCGGCGCCGATCGACATTCAGGTGCGTGGCGCGAACACCGCTGAGAACTTCAAGTACGCCAACGATCTTCTGCGGCGGATCAAACTCATTCCGGGTGTCGCTGACGCCCGCATCCAGCAGTCGCCGAACAATCCCGGCTTCAACGTCGATGTGGATCGGACCCGTGCGCAGTATGTCGGTCTTACCGCGCGCGACGTCACCAACAGCATGGTCGTGAATCTTGCCGGCAGTTCGCAGGTTGCGCCGACGTTCTTTCTCGATCCGAACAACGGTGTGTCTTATTCCATCGTGATGCAGACGCCGCAGTACCAGATCGACTCGCTGAACAAGCTGGAAGCGCTGCCGATCTCTGCCGCTGGTATTACGACAGCGCCCATGCTGGGCGGCATCGCGGATATCAAGCGGTCCACGTCGAGTGCGGTGGTGTCGCAATACGACATTCAGACCATGGTGCAGATCTTCGCCACGCCGCAGGGCCGCGATCTCGGCGCGGTGGCGTCCGATATCAACAAGGCGATCGCCGACACCGCCAAGGATCTTCCGCGCGGCAGCCGGGTGGTTCTGATGGGTCAGGTGGAGACCATGAACAGTGCCTTCGCCGGACTGCTGTTCGGCCTGCTTGGCGCCATTGTCCTTATTTACCTTCTGATCGTGGTCAACTTCCAGTCGTGGTCCGATCCGTTCGTAATCGTCTCGGCGCTGCCCGCGGCGCTCGCCGGCATCGTCTGGATGCTGTTCGCGACTCATACGACACTGTCGGTTCCGGCGCTGACGGGTGCTATTATGTGTATGGGTGTGGCGACGGCTAACTCTGTTCTGGTGATCGCCTTCGCCCGCGAACGCTACGATGAGCTTGGTGATCCCGTTGCCGCCGCGCTCGACGCCGGCTTCGTCCGGTTCCGGCCGGTGCTGATGACGGCGCTTGCCATGATTATCGGCATGACGCCGATGGCTCTGGGCATGGGCGAGGGCGGCGAGCAGAATGCGCCGCTCGGCCGCGCCGTGATCGGTGGCCTGATTTTCGCAACGACCGCCACATTGCTGTTCGTGCCGGTGGTGTTCAGTATGGTTCACAAGAAGAAGCAGCAGCCTGCGGCATCCGCAGCGGCGCCGGAGATGGTTCATGCAACCTGACAAGACCCCGTCAGTCTCGCCACGCAAGCTAAGGCTCTACGGCACCGTCGCCATCGGTGTGCTCGCAGCCGTGGTCGTCACGGGCATCGTCACCCGTTCGCAGGGCAACGCCCAGCTCAAGGAGTGGACCGACGCGCAAGCGATCCCATCGGTGGCTGTGGCGCTGCCAGGTACCAAGCCGCTCAATGCCACCCTCGAATTGCCGGGCCGGCTGGAAGCCTATTCGCGCGCGCCGATCTATGCGCGCGTCAGCGGCTACCTCAAAAGCTGGAGTGCCGACATCGGTGCTCAGGTCACGGCCGGGCAGAAGCTCGCCGAGATCGAAGCTCCCGATCTCGACCAGCAATTGCTGCAGGCCCGTGCGGATCTCATGAACACGCAGGCGGCGGCCAAACTCTCGGCCGCGACACTGGCCCGCCGCAAGACGCTGCTGGCTTCGAACTTCGTCTCACAGCAGGAGATCGATGAGCGTTCTGCGGACCTCGCCAGCAAGGAGGCGCAGGTCAACTCCATGAGTGCGAACGTGCAGCGGCTCGAAGCGCTGGCGAGCTACAAGAACGTTACCGCGCCATTCGATGGCGTCGTCACCGAACGCAACACCGATGTCGGCGCGCTGATCAATGGCGGCACCGGCTCGGGCGCTGCGATGTTTGTGGTGTCCGACGTCAAGAAGCTGCGCCTCTACGTGAACGTGCCGCAGAGCTATCTGCCCGGCATCCGGATGGGTGCGAAGGCGACGGTGACGGTTCCGGAATATGCCGGACGCACGTTCCCGGCGACCATCGAGGCCTCGTCCCAATCGGTGGATGTGTCGTCCGGCACCACGCGGATGCAACTGGCCATCGAAAACCCCAAGGGCGAGTTGCGCCCCGGCGCGTTCGCCAACGTCAAGTTGTCGCTGTCGAGCGACGTGCAGCCCCTGAGCATTCCGGCAAGCGCGCTGGTGTTCAATAACAGCGGCCTGCGCGTGGCGACGGTCACCGCAGGGGACAAGGTGCTGTTCAAGACCGTCACCATCGCGCGCGACCTCGGCCGCGAGATTGAAATCGCCACCGGCCTGTCGCCGGACGACCGGATCATCGTGACGCCGCTCGACGGCATCGCGGACGGCGATGAGGTCCGTATCGCGGGAGCCGGCAAGGACGGCAAAGACGGCAAGCCGCGGACCAGTTCCAACAGCAACACCAAGACCGAGTAGCAGCCTTCCCCCTTCAGCGCGCCGTGGTACGGTGAGCGCCGGAGGATCTCATGCAATCACTTTTGGAAGCCGCGGGCGGTTTTCGGCTCGGCCCTCACTTGGTCGCACTGACGATCGCCTACGTGCTGGCGCTGCCGATCGGCTGGAACCGGGAAAAGGAAGAGCGTAGCGCCGGGTTGCGCACCTTTCCGCTGGTCGCGTTGGCGACCTGCGGCATTGTGCAGGCCACCGAGCATATTCTCCAAGGCCATCCCGAAGGGACGGCCCGCATCATCGAAGGCCTGATGACCGGCATGGGCTTCATCGGCGGCGGCGCGATCCTCAAGACCGACAACACGGTGCGTGGCACCGCAACCGCCGCCAGTCTCTGGGCGACGGGTGCCACCGGCGCAGCCGTCGGCCTCGGCGCTTACGACGTCGCCGTGGTGATCTCCCTGTTCACGTTCCTGACGCTCTGGCTGCTCGCGCCGTTCAAGCAGGAAGCCAAGAAGTAAAAATCCGGCGCGGTGTGAGCGCGCCGGAGGGCTCGTTTCCTTGGCGTCGGGCTATCGGCCGACCTTATCCGGGTAGCCGGGATTGGTCGGGCTGTCGCCCGGCAGGCCGCTCGGGGACGCCCCAGTGCCAATTGATCCCGGTGTCGAGGTGTTCGGCACGCCCGGTTGATTGATGCCGGTGTTGCTGCCGGTCGTGCCGGTGGATGGCGCCGCCGACGGCGGCGGTGTCGCCGGAGAGACGCCTGGCGAACCGGCGGCCGAGCCGCCGGGCGATGAAGGCGGGGCAACCTGGGCGGATGCCGCAAGCGTCGATGCCGCGAGCGACGCGGCCACCAGCGTTGTCAGAAGCAATTTACGTCGCATTAGAACCTCCATTGCTATGGGAAGCCAACACGTCGAGGCGTCTGCCGTTCCGGATATTCGCGATGATGTGTTCGCGTAGGCATGCCGAGAAAATAATCAGCGTGCTGCAGTTCATGTCTTGGAACATTCACTGAAAACGCGCATTGTGTGGACTGTCGGGCGTTAGCCGGCTTTTGGGATGAGCGTCATGCGTACCGTCGTCGCCCTCGCGTTTTTGTGCACTGTGTCCGCGCCGTGCATGGCGCAGGAAATGTCACCTAACTTCCTGAAAAAAGAACCTTATTTTCTTTCTCCATGGTCCGTCGTCTATGTCGACAACGGCACTTGCGGAGTAGGCAAGGTCATGAAAGTCACTGGTGCGATCGGCGCGGTTCGCCGCAAGAAGGTCTGCGTGCCGATGGGCCCCGAGCAGGCGTCCCGGACATTCGCGACGCCCTGACACGCGACGCCCTGATACCCGGTTACCGGCTTCATTTTCTCCAGAGTTCGACCAACGGACCGTGCTGGCCGTACACCGGATCGGTGTGCGGCATCGCGACTTCCGGAATGCTTCGGATCGCCACACGATAGTTGTCCGGCGACGGACGGGTAACCTGCATCTGCGGGCCGGGCGGATAAGCGCCGACCACCACGAAATCGTCGCTGGCCGCCAGGCATTGATGGCCGGTGCCGGCGGGCAAGATCGCGACGTCACCCTTCCTGATTTCGAAATCTGCGCCGTGATCGCCGCCGAAGCGGACCAGCGCACGGCCGCGCGCGACGCCCAGCACTTCATGGACCGTCGCGTGATAGTGGAGGTAGTCGAAAATTCCGTTTCGCCAGGTTCCGCCCCAGCCGTTGGCGTTGAAGGTATCCTCGATGGCCTGCTCCGGATCGCCGTTATCGACAGCGATTGCGCCCTTGTAGAGCAGGAACGGCAGCGGGTTGTTCGGAACCAGTCCGTCGTCCGGGAAGATGAAGGAAACGGGTCTGATCTTGAAGGATGCCGTCGATGGGTCGGAGTTATAGATCGCAGTCATGGGGGCTAATCCATGTTTCCGTCATTCAGATCGGGGATTTTGCCGGCGGCGAAAACCTGCGCGGCGGGGTGTCGGATACAACGCCGTACCGGCGTCAATGTTCCGTGCAGCAGCCGGGTGCTGAATGAAGAAGGGCGCCGCGAATGTTCGCGACGCCCTGATAATTTGCAGAAACCTGACGGCGTAAGCCGTGTCAGTCGGCCTTCATGACGTCGCCGAACTGCTCCCAGCTCTTGCCGTTCCAGCGTTGTAACTGAAGCTGCGTGTAGGCCTGGTTCGATGTTGTGGTGGTGTTGAGCTTGATGCCTGGAAGAACAGTCGGCAGCACGAGATCCTTGAGGCTCTTGGTCTGCTTGGTGATGTTTTCACGCGACAGGTCGTTGCCACTCTGCTTGAGCAACTGCTCAAGGATCATGCCCTGCTGATAACCGAACACATAGTTCTGGTCGGCGATGTCGGCGCCGGGCAGGTATTTCTGGAAGAAGGCCAGAAACTGCTTCACGCCAGCATCGTCTTTCCATTTCGGATCGGACGGATCCTTCTGGAAGCCGGCCGAAATGACCCCGGTTACCTTGTCGAGACCGACAGGTGCGAATGTCGAGCCAATGGACGCCGACACGAAGTTGACGACCGTTAGCGGCTTCCAGCCCATTTCGTTCATCTTGCGCAGTGCCTGTGCCGCGAACTTCGGCGTGCCTGCGATCAGAAGTGCGTCCGGCGCGCTGGCCTTGAGGTTGACCACCTGCGAGTCGACAGACGGATCGGCGACTTCGTAAGCCATCGCTACGACCTTGGAGGCGAAGTCGTCCTTGTAGGCCGCCTTGAACGCCGCCACGAAGTCCTTACCCAGGTCGTCGTTCTGAAAGAGGATTCCGACCTTGGCGTTGGGAAGCTGCGCGCGGAAATACTTCGCGTAGATCTTGCCCTCGGTGTCGTAGCTCGGCAGTGACGTCGTGGTGAACGGGTATTCCTTGGTATCCGTGAACTTGGTCGCGCCCGTTGTGACGAACGCGTGCGGAATCTTCTTGCCGTTGAGATACTTCACGGTTGCCGAGACGGCGGGAGTGCCGAGCGGGCCGAACACAAAGGCGACTTCGTCGCTTTCGATCAGCTTGCGGGTGTGTTCAACGGCTTTCGGCGGGCTGTAGGCGTCGTCATACGTGATGAGGTTGATCTTGCGGCCGTTGATGCCGCCGCCATCGTTGACCGAGGTGACGTAGGCGGTCAGCGCCTTGCCAACGACGCCAAGCGATGAGGCCGGGCCGCTAAACGGGAAGGTCGCCCCGACCTTGATTTCCGTTGCCGTGACGCCCGGCGCATTTTCGGCCAGCGCCGCACTGCTCAATGCGAGCGATACCGTGACGGCCATAAGCAATTTCTTTGACATGAAACTCTCCTCCCTGGCGCAGGCCCGGATCGTGTCGTCCGGGTTGCGATTGTCCCTGTTAGTTCAATTTTAGAACTTTAACTTAGCTGAGACGAAATCCCGCGCGCAAGTGGAAAAGACTCGTCATGATGATGTTTTGGCATGGAAATCGGGGGCGTATTTGCCCCTAAAGGCGTCAAAGTGCGATTTTTGAACTTTAATTATGTGCTGATCGCCGTCAGGGCCGGCTCCATGGGCGGACCGGGCAGTCAGCGGTGCTCGGTGAATTCGTAGCGGTCGCGGATCAGGGTGTTGAAGAAGTCGCCCTTCGAGGCGGCCCGGCAGAACTGGAAATAGACCTCGCCGGGAACGCCGAAATAGCTGTAGGACCGGCCGCTTGTGAAAGTGACGTGAAGCTCGCGCGCAGGCGCGTTATAATCGATGCGTGAAATCACGCTTGATGCGACCTGCGGCATGCGGCCCTCGATGCTTTCACCCTTCGAAAATATGGGGGAGCGGACCGGCGATGCCAACCCTGAGGTCGCACCGGGCGCTCCGCACGACGCCGAGAGATCACAGATGAGCCCGACCACCATCAAACCGAAGACCACCACCAAGACCAAGGTCAAGTTGCAGCGGCCGCCGCTCTACAAGGTGATCCTGCTCAACGACGATTACACGCCGCGCGAGTTTGTCGTCATGGTGCTGAAGGCTGTGTTCCGCATGGGCGAGGAAACGGCAAGCCGCGTGATGCTTACTGCGCACCAGAAGGGCGCCTGCGTCATCGCGGTCTACACGCGCGACGTTGCCGAAACGAAGGCGAAAGAAGCCACCGAACTCGGCAAGGCCAAGGGCTATCCGCTGTTCTTCACCACCGAGCCCGAGGAGTAGGGGCTGTCCTAAACCCTCAGGGGTCATGGCTGCCAGTCCGGACCGTCGCCTTGCATGCGCGCCGCGCCAGGCGGTAGCGTGAGGCGATGACATCCGATCCTGCGAAGATTCTTCTGCCTTTGCTCACGTGCATCGAGACACTCAGTCTCGTTGCACGCCATTTTGATCCGTCAGCGCTCGGCGAGGTGATGGAGGCGATCGGTACGCCGGAAATCGCGTTGCAGACAGCGCGCGCGCAGTTCAACGAGAATGACGGACCCGCCGGCGTCGGCGGCTTGCTCGCGCTCGCGAGTGACGAGGCGCTGGCCGGAATTGCCGAATTGCGGAACGCTGCCGGACAGGGCGATGTCCGCGCGGTGTTTCGCGCCTTGCGTCATCTGCCGCGTGCGCAGGAAGCGCTTTATCCGCTCGCGCCGATGATCCCCGTGGTGAACGCTTTCTTCCTCGATCCGTCGCTGCGATCCGATGCCGATGCGCTGGCGCGTAGCATGCAGCCACCGCGGCAGAACGAGACCGGCGTGATGCATATCGACAACGAGCCACGCACGCGCGGCGGCTTCTCGCTCTATGTGCCGGAAACCTACACGCCGGATCGTGCATGGCCATTGGTGGTGGCGCTGCACGGCGGCAGCGGCCATGGTCGCGGCTTCCTCTGGAGCTGGCTGCGCGATGCGCGCAGCTTTGGTGCGATCCTCATTGCGCCGACATCGGCCGGTAATTCACTGGGCTCGACATGGGCGCTGATGGGCGACGACAACGACACGCCTAACCTTGCGCGCATTGTCGCGCTGGTGCGTGAGCGGTGGAACGTCGATCCAGAGCGCCTTCTGCTGACCGGCATGAGCGACGGTGGCACGTTCTGCTACATCAGCGCGTTGGATAACGGCTCGCCGTTCACGCATCTTGCGCCGGTGTCCGCGACCTTCCATCCGATGCTGATTTCGATGGCTGACGCCGAGCGGATGCAGGGACTGCCGATTTTCCTGACCCACGGCGCGCTCGACTGGATGTTTCCGGTGGAGGTGGCGCGGCAGGCGCAGCGCGCGCTTTCAGCGGCAGGTGCGAACGTGACCTATCGCGAGATCGACGATCTGAGCCACACCTATCCACGCGAGATCAACGCGCCGATGCTGGATTGGCTGAAGGCGTAGCCGTGCGGATCGTTGTCGGGATATACTGACCGCAGACAAATCCCGAGACGAGCATGACCCGTTCCGCAAGTTCCATTGCCGCAAGTTTAGGCATCGCCGTAGTCGCATTGATGGCGACAGCGCATGCGCCGCTGCACGCGCAGTCGGCCGATCTCGTGCTGTGCGACCGGCTCGCCGCCGATCCCGCTGATCCGGACAAGCCTGCGGATGTGAAGGGCGTCGCCACTGTCGCGGCGGCCGATGTCGCCACCGCCATCAAGTTCTGCAAGCAGGCGTCAGGTTCACGCCGGGCGATGTATCAGCTCGGCCGCGCCTATGCCACGAACCGCCAGAGCGCGGAGGCGATCGGCGCGTGGCGCAAGGCCGCCGACAAGGGCAGCACCTCGGCGATGGTGGAACTTGGCGTGGCCTACGCAACCGGCGCGGGTGTGGCCAAGGACGAGGCCGCGGCAGCGAAGTTGTTTGAGCGCGCAGCGCAGGGCGGCAATCCGCGCGGCGTCAGCAACCTTGCCGCGCTGTCAGGCAAGGGCGGTGCCGCGCCTGCGGACGCCGCCCGTTCACGCAGTCTTCTTGCGAAGGCAGCCGAGACCAATGCGGAGGCGCAGTTTCAACTGGGGTTGATGTTGCAGGATGGTATTGGCGGTCCGAAGGACGACGTCGGCGCGCGCAATCTATTCGAGAAGGCCGCGGCGCAGGATCATCCCGGCGCACTGGAGCGCATGGGGGCCTTCGCGAAAGAAGGCCGCGGCGGCGCGCAGGATACAAGTGTGGCGAAAACCTATTATGAGAAAGCCGCGGCGCTCGGCAACGATGACGCCAAGGCGGCGCTCAAGCGCGCGGAATGTCCCTATGTGCTCAAGGACAAGTCCGGCAAGGTCGTGACCAATCTCTGCTTCTGACGGGACGCGGCGCTGTTCAGCCCGTCCGGCGTTCGCGGACCACCTGCGAGCTGATTGCGGTTTCCACCGCGCGATGACGCGGCCGCTCGGCGGCATCGGGGCTGAAGCGGAAAATCTCAAGGCTGCGCAGATGCGTGGTGGCGCGCGACGTAAAGATCGGCGTGTCGCCTGCGATTGCACGAATGGTCTCGGCGCCGCAGCCGGAACATTCGTAGGTGAACTCGAGCTTGGTCATCGCCCAGCGGACGTCTTTCACGTCCATCAGGTGCTTCGCGCAGCCCGGACACACGATCACCGCCGGCCTGGCATCCCGGAGCACAACATTTGTCAGCATCTGAACTCTCCCTCCAGATCAGGGACGACGCGACTCGCGGACAATCGCCGAAAGACCACAGGTATTTGACGGCGCTTGCGAAATCGCAATGGCCGACGAGGCGGTTAGTCTACCCCCGGGCGGCTGGCGGCTCCCGCGAACTGTTGCGATATGCACAGGAAAGGTGGGCCTGCTAGACTGGCGCAGCGGCCGCAGTTGGCCGGGCCGGAGGGAACCCGATGGATCGCTGGAGCGGATTTGGCTATGTCGTGTTCGGGACATTGCTGGTGCTGTTCCTGCCGTTCATCGTGTCGCTGTTTGGCCGCGACGTGCGCCTGAAAGTTGCAGCGCTGGCGTTGTGCATCGGGGCGTTGTTGCTGACGCTTCGACTCATTGCAATTCGTCAGTTGGGTCGGCGCGTGCGCATTTGCCGGTCTGGCCATTCGTGCGCGGATCAAGGCGAAGGTCGACAGGATCAAGGCGGACAAGGCCGGCGCGAACAATCCACCGCCGGCTTGACGGTTCAGGAGAGGCGGCACATGAAACGGCTCATCATATTTTCTGCAGCGGCGTTGGCCGTGTTGGCCGGCATCGGTTCATCGCCGGTCGCCGCGCAGACTTTCCAGAACTTCATCTGCGCCGACGGCGCGCGTTTCACCGCGGCCTTCCTGAAATACGATCCGAAACAGGTGCATCTGCAAATCGACGGCAAGGCCGTGGCGCTGAAGAAGCGGTTCACCCTCACGGGCGCGCGCTACACGGGCCGGGGCATTACGCTGACGATGAACAAGAAGGGCACCTTGCTCAGGCACGGCAAGCGCGGGACGACCGCATGCACCGCGACGTGATTTAGCACGCCGCTATCTCAAATCGCCGCAGACGGCGGTTCTTTTGCGCCGTGGACGCGCGTCATCCACTGATGATACTTGCCGGGCTCGCGGCGCTTGAGGGCCGGCCATGTCCACGACATCGCGCGCCGGGCGTTGCCGTCCTTGTCCGCCAGCCAGATCCGCCCGATGCTCAAGGGGATCGGCGATTCATCGATGGGCTGCCAGGTCTGATAATCGTCCGCCCGCGCCCGCCGAAGTCGCTTCCAGATCGCCATCGACAAACCTCACAACCGGCTTGCAGAAAAATACTTCTCAGGAACGAGGGCATCATGTCGCAACAGGTGGGTTTTTGAAAGCACAAGACCGCTAAAATCCGCCCGGCGGCTGCCTGTTTGATTGCCGTCGATCTTGAGGACGATCACAGACCCAGGAACTTGAACGGCTCCGCCACCTTGAACTCCTTGCTGGTATCGCCGGCGAAGACGTTGGTCTGGTTCGGCCCGAGATCGAGTTTCTTGACCTTGCCGGTCTCGGCGGAGAAGTCGACTGCCTTGAGATCGACCCAGAACGTATTTGGCGTCAATGCGGACTCGAAGAAGTAAAGCTTCCGCTTGTGGTCCGCGACCGTGCGCCAGCGGGTTGAGGAGATGTTGGGCTGGTCAGGCGTCGTAATGCCGAATGGCACAGAAGCGTTGCGGATCACGCTGAACACGCTGGCCAGCGCCACGACTGGGTCCTCGCTTTTCGGGATTGCATTTACGTAGAACGAAGCGCGAGCGAAACGGTCGGCGGCGCGGTTCGTTCCCGGCAGCATCACGGTCCCGCCGATCTGCTTCCAGTAAGCATTGAGCGCAAGCTGCTGGTCGAAGATCGGCGAGTTGGTCATGACCTGATACTCGCGGCCATGATGGATGACCTGCTTGCCGCCGATATATTCGATAATAGCGCTGTCGCCGGTGGCGTCCGATATCGACAGATGCAATGTGGCGAGACGATCCGGCTCGCCGGGAACCGCATCGGAAACGACCGTGAAAGGCTCCTTCCGGAGTGTCTCGATTGCTTCCGCCACCGTGGCGAAATTGTCGAGCACATACTGCGCCCAGGCGGCGATGCTCAGTCCGGGGTTGGTCTGGTCGAACTTCGGATATTGCGACTCCACCAGCCACAACATGTTCGCCATCAGGCCTTTTTCATTCATGCCGTCGGTGGTGGAAATCTCATAACCTGACGCGATCACGCTGCCGTATTTTGACGTCCACTTGACCGAATTGGGTCCGGCTTCCCCGCTGCGCTTCATGCCGCGCGGGAATATCCAGAGATTGGTCCGAACATCGACTTTCCAGTCCATCGAGCGTGCAGTGATGACGTCGTCGCCATGGCCGAGATAGACCAGCCGGGTGCAGGCATCAGCGATGGAGGAGTAGCCGAACAAGGCGGCTATGAATGATGCGGCGGCACCACGCCACAGGGACGATTTTCGAGCCATCATCAAACCCTTCGTTGCAGTATTAGTTCAAATCAGCGTCGTGATAATGGAGGAGGATACGCGCTGACTGTCATTTCGCAATATGTCGCGGCCGACGTTAGATGTGTTCAATTCGAACTTGTATCGCGCCTTGTCTACGCTAGGCTTGCGTATTCTCAATATGGGACACGCCCATGGCCGACCGCATTCTCGTCCTTTATGGCTCCTACCGTTCCGACCGGATGGGCATTCGCCTCGCGGACTTCATCGTCAAAAGTTTGCGTGAGCGCGGCGCAGATGCGGAATTGATCGACGCGAAAGCCGTCGGCCTGCCGATGCTGGACCGGATGTACAAGGAGCATCCGAAAGGCGGGGCGCCCACCGCGATGGAAGAACTCGCGCAGAAGATCATCGCCGCCGACGGCTTTGTATTCGTCACCGGCGAATATAACTGGGGCCTGCAGCCGGGCCTGAAAAACCTCACCGATCATTTCCTGGAGGAATGGTTCTGGCGGCCGGCGGCTATCGCCAGCTATTCGGCGGGGCGGTTTTCCGGAGCGCGGGCGGCGCTGGCGTGGCACGGCACGCTATCGGAGATGGGCATGGTGGTGATCTCGAGCACCATCGCGGTCGGGCCGATTGGTCAGTCCCTTTCTGAAAGTGGCGAGCCGACGGGCGAGGGTGGTAAGGCGCTCGCCCGATCATTCCCGCGTTTCGCCGACGACCTGATGTGGTGGGTCGAGGCCGCCAAGACCCAGCGCGCGAAGAAGAAGCCGCCGTACTAGTTCAACGCGCCGGCTCGCGCGCGATTAGCAGAAACGCAGAGAGTGACGCACCGGCGCAAAGTATCGCGGCGCAGATGCAGGCGATCCCGAACGCAGTAGCGAGCGAAGATCCTGTGGTCGCCAACACCGCACCGATCAGCGCTGTTGTTACAAGGCCGCCGGTACGCGCCACCGCGCTGTTCAGCCCGGATGCCGCGCCGACATGATGTTCGTCGACCGACATCAGCACGGCGGTCGTCAACGGGGCGACGGCACCCGCCATGCCGAGCGCGATGACGACCATCGCAGGCAGCACGTCGCGCCAGTAGCTCTGCGCCGCGCCGATGCGGATTGCGAGAAGAAAGCCGAGCGCGACGACAATGGGCCCGATAATCAGCGGCCATCGTGGTCCGGTTTTGGCCGCGAATGCGCCCGCGAGCGGGGACGCCACGGCGATGACCAGCGGCAGCGGCAGCAGCGCCGCACCGGCCTGCGTCGCGGAATAGCCGCCTGCCGTGATGAGGACGAACGGCACCAGCACGAACAGGCCGCCGAGCGCACCGTAAAGCAGGAACGTCAGCAGCGTGAGGCCAACGAAACTCGGAGAGCCGAACAGCAGCAGCGGCATCATCGCCCGGTCGCCGCGGCGATGCTCCACCCACAGGAACGCGATCAGGAATACGAAGCCAACTAGCATCAGTGCCACGGCAAAACGCGACCAGCCGTGCGCGGAGCCTTCGGTCAGCGCCCACGTCGTGAGCCCGAGCCCGAGGGTGGCGAGCAGCGCGCCGGTACTGTCGAGCGAGTCCGATTCCTCCTCGCGGTCGGCGGGCACGGCAATAGAGGCGAGCCAGATGGCGGCGAGCGCCAGCGGCAGGTTGACCAGAAACGCGAACCGCCAGCTTCCGATATCGATCAGCCATCCGCCGAGCACGGGACCGATGGCCCCGGCCGCTGCGCCTGTCGCGGCCCAGATACCGATGGCGCGGCCTTTCGCTTCGCCGGAAAATGTCTGTCCCAGGATCGCAAGACTGTTCGGCATCAGCATCGCCGCACTTGCGCCCTGGATGAAGCGCGCGGCGAGCAGCCAGCCCAGCGTTGGCGCCAAAGCACATGCCAAAGATGCAATAGCGAACAGTGCGATGCCCGCAATCAGCAGCCGCCTGCGGCCATACCGATCTCCTGCCGCGCCGCCGAGCAGCAGGAGCGCACTGAGCGGCAGGAGATAGGCGTTGACCACCCACTGCAACTGGCTGGCGTCGGCGTGAAAGTCCGCGCTGATCGCGGGCAATCCGACATTGACCACAGAGCCATCAATGAAGGCGAGGCTTGACGCGAGAATCGTCGTTGCGATCACAAGGTTCGGACGATCCGCAGTGCGGCCGCATGGCTGCGCCTGCGCGCTGGCGACGTCACAGGAAGGGTGGAGAGCGTTACTCATGCCGCCTTATATAGGGCAAGCGCTCATCCTGCTGCTGTGTTGTCCCTGGGGGCTTCCTCGCTCGGCCTGGGCGCGCTCAGCCATAGCGGTGTGTAGGCCTTTTGTTTCGGGGCAGCCTTGTCGATGATGATAGTCATCATGGTCAGCTGCATGTGGATCAGGGCCGTGTCATCAGTTTCAGATGCAGCCTTGATCAAGGTACGTAAATGCTTGAACGCCTGAGCGGACTCCATCGGGTCTCTCCTGTGTGTTCAATCCGAAGACTTAACTCCAAGGGCTTTCATCGATCTTCGCCGGCGTGGAGCGGCTTCGCTGGCTGATCCGCTCCAGCGCACGAACGACCTGATCGTCATCGAGCACGGATCGCAGGCTGCTGATCGTTGCCTCGCGGTCGCGTGGGCCTGACCCGATGTCGCGGCCGAGGATGCGACGCGCTTCCTGAACAGCCGAAATGACAGTTTCCTGATCGTCCATTGTCGTGAACTCCGCTGCCCCAAACACAGCTCCCTGTCAGGAATGACAGATGGTTCAACCGGACGCCAGCGATTTGGTTCCCAGCGACGGACCACCGGCACACAAAGGAGCGGCGGAAAAGGTAGCGCCTGTTCCGGTTATTCGCCGCCGTATCGGTCGCGCTTACTTGAATTTCATGAACCAGAACGTCTGCTTAAGCCAGAGGAACGGGTCGCCGATCAGCCCGAGCGCATTCAGCAGCACAGCTATGGCGAAGCCGACAAATAGCACGTTGACGAGGGTGGTGAGGTAGAAGCCACCGGGATTGTCCCGGCGATCGATCACCCAGCCGCGCTTGTTGTCGACGATCCCGGTCTTGAGGTTTTTCCAGAGATTGAACAGCGCCCACAGCCCAAGGGCTTCAAAGATGGCTGCGCGCAGAAAAGGGGTCATAACGGCCTCGGTTGGGTCGGTTGTTTTCTTTGGTCGTCTGGCAGTGGAAACGGGTTCATGAGCGGCCGCGGTCCATGTAGGCTGGCGCTCCAACTTACTGAGCCTTCCTACGCTTTCACGTGTACCGCCAGTCTTGAGCCACCAAAACCAAGGAGCCAGACATGAGCACTACTCAGGAACGCAGCGAAACTGCTGGAATGCCGGTTGAGCGAGGGCACGACATGAAGCTCGAGATCGTCGTCATCCCCGTGTCGGACGTCGATCGCGCCAAAAGCTTTTATGGCGGATTGGGATGGAGGCTGGACGCCGACTTCGCCGCCGGTGACGACTGGCGGGTGATCCAGTTCACGCCGCCGGGCTCAGGGTGCTCCGTCATCTTTGGAAAGAACGTCACAGCGGCTGCTCCCGGCTCCGCGCGAGGGCTGTACCTGATCGTTTCCGACATTGAGGCCGCGCGCAACGACCTGCTTGGCCGCGGCGTCGCGGTTGGCGAGGTGTTTCACGGCGTGGGCGACAAGCACACTGGCACGGACGAGCCTTTCCTGTCCGGCAGTCACCGGGTCAGCGGCCCGGCTCCCCATCGTGGCAGCTACGGCTCATACGCCTCATTCAGCGACCCGGACGGCAACGGCTGGCTGTTCCAGGAAATCACCACGCGATTGCCCGGGCGCGTGGAGGCGGGGGACACCGTCTTCACCTCGTCGGCTGAACTCGCGGCCGCGCTGACGCGTGCTGCGATCGCGCACGGCGAGCACGAGAAGCGGACCGGCGGCCAGCATGATGCGAACTGGCCGGACTGGTACGCCACGTACATGGTGGCCGAGCAGGCGGGGACGCCGCTGCCGACATAAGCGGCCCGGAGCGCTGGCGCGCTCGCGAGATTGTTAGCTGTAGCGCCTCAGGACGGGGCGGGGTAGATACCCGATCCATGGATGAGGCACGACCGGGGCCGCACAGCGAACGCACGCGGCATGAAGGTTTGTTGCCGGATTGAAGCAATGAAAGGACGAGAGACATGATCGAGACCGTTGGCATCATCGGAGCCGGCACCATGGGTAACGGCATCGCGCAGATTAGCGCGGCAGCAGGGCTTACGGTGGTGATGGTTGATATTTCCGACGTGGCCGTGTCGCGTGGCGTCGCGACCATCGGCGGCAGCCTCGATCGGCTGGTCAAGAAAGAGAAAATGACCGCGGCCGACCGCGACGCCGTGCTCAAGCGGATCAATGCGACGACCGACAATTCAAAGTTGTCCTCCTGCGATCTGGTGATCGAAGCGGCGACCGAGAACGAGCAGCTGAAGATCAAGATCCTCAAGGATCTCTGCGCGCACTTGCAGCCACGCGCGCTGGTCGCCACCAACACCTCGTCGATCTCGGTGACGAAACTGGCGGCGGCTACAGATCGCCCGGATCGCTTCATCGGCATGCACTTCTTCAATCCGGTGCCGGTGATGCAGTTGCTCGAATTGATCCGTGGCCTTCAGACCTCCGACGACACTCACGCCAAGGCGCTCGCCTTCGCCCAGCGCGTCGGCAAGGTGGCGGTGACCGCGAAGAACAGCCCGGGCTTTGCCGTCAATCGCATCCTGTGCCCGATGATCAACGAGGCGGTGTTCGCGTTGCAGGAAGGCATCGCCACTGCGGAAGAGATCGACGCCGGCATGAAGCTCGGCTGCAATCATCCGATCGGCCCATTGGCGCTGGCCGACATGATCGGCCTCGACACCATGCTGTCGGTGATGGAGGTGTTCTACACCGGATTCAACGATCCGAAGTACCGGCCTGCGCCGCTCTTGAAGGAGATGGTCGACGCCGGACACCTCGGCCGTAAAACAGGTCGCGGCTTCTATGAGTACGGCAAGGCGGGCTAGTCCCGTCGGCCGTCAGGCCCGCGTGCAGGCGAAGTCCGCATCGATAGAATAGGGCGGCGCATTGGTATTCTCTCCTGAATCGCAACTTGGCAGGTTGATGGCGGCGCCGATGCGGCGCGGCCATCTGACCTGGATCGGTCTGCGTCCTGCGCGCCGTGCGAACATGCTCACTCCTGTATCTGCGGTCCTGACGGCGGGGTGCGGCATCGAGGGCGACCGTTACAGGACCAGTCGTGACGGCGCGCGGCAGGTGACTCTGGTCGCCGCCGAGGACATCGCGGCGGTCGCAGCGTTTCTGGGGCGAGACACCATTGCGCCGGGCTTGCTGCGGCGGAATTTCGTCACACGTGGCGTCAATCTCGTGGCGCTGAAGGGGCAGCGATTCCGTGTTGGTGCGGCGGTGCTGGAAGGCTCGGGCGACTGCGCGCCATGCAGCCGGATGGAGGAAGCGCTCGGCGAGGGTGGCTACAACGCCATGCGCGGTCACGGCGGCATCACAGCGCGGATTATCGAGAGCGGCGAGGTGTGCGTGGGTGACGGGATCGAACGCATCGATCTGGCGTGACACGGGAATATTCTTCCCGGCAAATTTTTCTCACGACATCCCATACGGAATCTCTTTGCCGTGCCGATACGCGCAAGTTTCCCCGCAAAATCAGACCTTTTTTGATTGCTGTGCGGTGGCATGCCGTTTGCTGAGCCTCGTCAGGTTCAATTGGGGCTTGCCATGTCGATTTCACTGCTGGGGACTTCATCAATGCCGTTTGCCGGGACGATGTCATCGGGCAAACTGACCGCCAAGCCGCTTGAGGCGCAGACGCCGGAGGAGAAATTCCTCGCATACGCGCAGATGACGCCGGCCGAGAAGATGTTTGCCGCGATGCTTGGACAGCTTGGCCTTACGCCGGAGCAGTTCAAGGCGATGGATCCCGACGCGCAGCGCGAGGTGACGCAGAAGATTCAGCAACTGATCGAACAGCAGGCCCAGAACGGCGGCAACAAGAGCCCCGGCCAGATCGCCGACAAGACGGCGTGAGACGGCGGTTGCCGTCCGTCAGGGCCGCATGAAGGCGAAGTCCGCGTCGGGATCGCAGTTGTCGGCGGCAAACCGAAGCTCCGACTGCACGTCGGACACGCTCCGCGTTTCGAGATACTTGGCGACGACGAGGCCGAGCAGCGCGCGGCAGACGGAGTCGGCATCCAGCCCGGCGGTCTTGGCTTCCGCGACGGCCGCCGCGAAATGACGGTTTGCGATGTCGCTTGCGGACATGATGATCTCCCTGTCTGCGTGTGCGGTACTTATGCAGAAACAGCCGCGCGCGGCCCTTGATCCTGATCAAGCACGGAGAAATTCAACGGGCAAGCGCCACGACGGCATAGCCGCCGTTATTTGCGCGGCGTGAGATCGATCGAGCGCACGAGGATGCGCGAGGGACCCGATTCCAGATGGCCGTCGCTGTATTTCTGCGCGGCGCAGGTTGTGATGCGGTCCTGCAAGCGCGCGAACTGGTCGCCGCGTTGGTTTTCGCGGACGTTGCGCGCTTTCTCCGCGTCGTCCATTGCGGAGTCCGAGACACCGCACTGAACTTCGGTTGCGCCGTCAGCCATGAAGAACAGGAACGTCCCGGTCTGGTAATCGTGCCCATGGGCGCGAAGGAAAGTCAGTGACATGGGATTGTCCTTTCGGGCGGGGAATACCGCAGCCCGGCAGGATTGTAGCGCACTTCCGGCATGCGCAGCGGAGTATCTTTCTCCGGATGCGCCTCGATTGTGTTCCTTCGTGACGGGCCCTGGCGATGGCAGCGCCTGTTACAGCTTGCCTCCGGCATTGAGGCGGCCCGGCTTGACATCAGGTGTGTCTGATTGACGCGCGCGCCGCGCGGACCGGGCCTGCACGTCCTCCCGCCGCGAGAGCGGGCAGCCGATTGCAGCTGCCCGCGATTCACGCCGCACGTTACTCGATCTTGATGTCGGCCGCGGTGATGACCTGCTTCCAGCGCGCGATCTCCTCGCCGACGAACGTGCGGAATTCTTCCGGCGTGGTGCCCATGGCGACGATGCCCTGCTGCTCGAGCTTCTTCTTCAAGTCGGGATCGGCGAGGGCCTTCTTCGCCTCGGCGGACATGCGATCGACGATCTCCTTGGGCGTGCCCGCAGGCGCGATGATGCCCGCCCAGGTGCCGGAGGCAAAATCCTTGACGCCTTGCTCGTTCAGGGTCGGCATATCTCCGGCCGCCGGAACGCGCTCCTTCGCCGCCACGCCGAGCGCCTTGGCGTTGCCCGCGCGCACCTGCTCCATCAACGGCCCGATGATATCGAACATGACGTTGATCTGGCCGCCCACCAGATCCTGCAGCGCGCCTGCGGTGCCCTTGTAAGGCACGTGCTGGAGATTGATGCCTTCGCGGCTCTTGAGCATCTCCATGGTCAGGTGCGCCGCAGAGCCGACGCCGCTGGACGCAAAATTGAGCTGGCCCGGCTTCGCCTTGGCCAGCGCGATCAACTCCTTCATGTCCTTTGCTGGTAGTGACGGCGTCGCGATCAGGATCAGCGGCGCGACGCTCATCAGCGAGACATAGGTGAAGCTCTTTTCCGTGTCGTAGGGCAGATTCGCCTTGAGCGTGGCATTCACCGCGTGCGCCGCGATCACGGTGCCGAAGGTGTAGCCGTCGGGTGCGGCCTTGGCGACCACATCGGTGCCGATGGCGGCGTTGGCGCCCGGCTTGTTCTCGATGACGATGCTCTGTCCGAGCGAGGCCGCGATCTTCTCCGAGACAAGGCGCGCCATCATGTCGGTGTAGCCGCCCGGCGTGTAGGGCACGACCATGCGGATCGGCCGGTTCGGCCAATTCTGGGCCGATGCGCCACTGGTAGCGGCGGAGATGACGACAAGCGCACCCAGCGCGCGGACGAGGGACTTCATGCAGTATTTCCTTCCCGAATGCGCGGCTTTTTGGCGAACCGCAGCTTTTGATTTCTTGTTGTTCTTCCCGCGCCGCGTGTGTGCCGCGCGGGCTGGCAGCGAATCCTACATCAAAGGGGAGCATGGTGGAAAGGTGGGGGCTATTGTCGCGGATGCGCAATACCGGGAAGCGCTGGTCTCTCAACTCGTCATGGCCGGGCTCGTCCCGGCCATCCACGTCTGTGTCTCTAACGAATTTAAGCGAAGACGTGGATCACCGGAACAAGCCCGGTGACGACAAAGGTGTTTGTTCAGCGCCAGCCGAGCGCAGGCGCGACATGCTTTAATATCGATTCAATGACATGCGCATTGTAATCGACGCCGAGCTGGTTCGGCACCGTCAGCAACAGCGTATCGGCCTCGGCGATACCTTCGTCTGATTTCAATTGTTCGATCAGCTTGTCCGGCTCGGCCGTATAGCCGCGCCCGAAAATCGCCTCCATATCCGCCTCGATGAATCCGACCTGATCGCCACCCTCATTGCCGTTCCCGAAATAGTCGCGGTCGCGATCGTCCATCAGCGCGAAGATGCTGCGGCTGACCGAGACGCGCGGCGTGCGCGTGTGACCCGCTTCCTTGTACGCTTCGCGATAGAGGCGGATCTGCTTGGCCTGCTGCACGTGGAAAGGCTCGTTGGTTTCGTTCTTCTTTAGCGTCGAGCTTTGCAGGTTCATGCCGAGCTTGCCCGCCCACACGGCGGTTGCGTTCGAGGCGGCACCCCACCAGATGCGGTCGCGCAGGCCCTCGGAATGTGGCTCAAGGCGCAGCAGTCCGGGCGGATTGGGGAACATCGGGCGCGGGTTCGGCTGCGCGAACCCTTTGCCCTGGATGATGTCGTAGAACACCTCGCCGTGGCGGCGTCCCATGTCGGCGTCGGTCTCGTCCTCGGCGGGCTGATAGCCGAAATGGCGCCAGCCATCGATGACCTGCTCGGGCGAACCGCGGCTGATGCCAAGCTGCAAACGCCCGCCCGCGATGAGATCGGCCGCGCCCGCGTCCTCCGCCATGTAGAGCGGGTTCTCGTAGCGCATGTCGATCACGGCGGTGCCGATCTCGATTGTGCTGGTCCTGGCGCCGGCAGCGGCGAGCAGCGGGAAGGGCGAGGCCAACTGGCGCGCGAAATGATGCACGCGAAAATACGCGCCGTCCGCGCCAAGCTCCTCGGCTGCGACGGCGAGGTCAATGGATTGCAGCAGCGTGTCGGAGGCCGAGCGTGTTTGTGAATGCGAGGAGGGCGACCAATGCCCGAAGGAGAGAAATCCGATTTTCTTCATTGAGGCGGGGGACTCGTACGTGTGCGACCCGTCCTAGATGGGGATTGCAGGCGCGTGAAGCAAGGTCGCGAGAGTGACGCGTTAACTTGCGATGTAATCTCGGATTTTGCTGCGCTTCATCCGGGCTACGCTTGCTACGACTTGCCCCAGGCCTCGACGTGGTCAAGGCAACGGTTATGGGCGCGACGACGATGATGAACGTGATCCGCCGTAGTGCAGGGGGCGTTGTATTTCTAGCGATCAGGAATGATGCGAGGTTTTCAATCGACGCGATCACCATCCTGAAAGCGATCGTAGATTGTATCGCAGGTCTTGCACATATACTTGTGCCCCACCGGAAATACCGTCTGCTTTCCGCAGACAGAACAGCAATCGTTCATAAACCTGATGGTAGCCGCGGCTTTGGAAGAAACAGACGCCCTAAAATCGGCAGCTAGTTTTTGAACTCGAGCGGATGTTAGCTCACGGTTGTTGATTTCGTTTCGTTGTTTGAGGTAGATCGATGCCGACATCCGGCTAATGCCAAATGCGATTGAAATCTCATCTTCAGAATCGATGGCTTTGGCAAACTCGTCATTAATTAAGAAAGCCGCTGCAAATACTTTAGCTTGATGCTCTGCTGACTCGAACGGCTTTATCCACCCTGGTGTGAGAATTTTCGTTGATTTGCGCGCCATAGCGGCGCCGTGCGTCATGTATTCAATGTGCATGACGCCATGCCCCAGTTCATGAGCGATGGTATTCCGGGCGTACCCATCACCCATAAACGCACTGTGTCTGATGGAGCGAGCGATATCAATCGTAACGATTTTTCCGTCATAGCTGGTGCGGCCGTGATCGCCTTTCATGAGGTGATCTGAAACGATCTTCAGCTCAAGCGGCTTTTCGCCAATTACTGAATGGATAGTTCCGCTTCTTGCGCATTCAATCACGTCGACACGTTCGACGCTCGCTAACCCGAATTTTTGACGGGCTAGTTTTGCAAGGGAGGTGACCTCTTGGTCGCTGCGAGGTTTAACGCGATAGTCGTCGCTCATTGAAATGCCTTTCTACGTCGTGACGTAGTGAATCAGTCGCCGCCGTTACATCGACACTCGATGTCAACTTCGTCGGAAAATGATCCGGGAGCGAAATAGTCGTTCCCGGATCTATTATTATTTTCGGCGATTGTACGGGGACTGGTTTGTCGGCTTCAGCGAGATGCCTTCTTGGGAGGCGCGATTGCGCACAGCATTTTCCGTGCGTCCAAGATGCAACCCAATTACGCGCGTGGGCGTGTTTTGCTTTGCTTCTTGGCGAAGTTGTTTGACATCAGTTGATGTCCAGTCGCTCCCCGAATTGCGGGTATACTTTGGCATGACGTAGCTCCCTTGCCCGTTCTGGGCGTTGGAAAACGTCGAAGCTCCGCTGGACGTCGGACTGCAGAATCGCTTAACTGCTCATGCCACTGAGAGGAAGCGATTTGCTTTCTCAACACCCCCGTAAGTACTTCAACAGGTGCTTCACGGGTCCAATGCCGAGGCTATGCCTCGGCATTGGTATTTCTGGTCGCCGAATCGTAGGCGAGGAAGATTCTAGTGGATTTGATCTCTCTATGTTCTAGCCACCTAAGTTATCCACATCTTGGTGGCCGCCTTGCGTGCGGCCACCAAGACTAATTACTTCACGAACATCCCGTCGTGCTTCCGCACGTATCGCACTTCATGCAGGTGCCATTCCTTACCAGCGTGAAGTTGCTGCACTCCGTGCACATGTCGCCTTCATAGCCGCGTGCCTTTGCTTCCGCGCGGCGCTCGGCCTTGGATGGTGCGGCCTGAGCAGCTGAGCCTGACTTGCTCCAGTTCTGCTGCTCCAGCTTTTCGGTCGGCGAGAGTTCGCGCTCGGGCTCGGCGGTCTTGAGCGCGGTTGCGCCTTCAACATTGTCCTGCCCGTCGAGATGCCGTGCGGTCGCGCCGGCGGACGCAATCGACGTGACGTTGCCGGAAGCCTGCGCGTCGGCCGCGCCGCCTTGCATGACGACCAGTTTGTCGGTGCGCGAGCGGGTCAGGCCCTTCGAGACGAACTTGTTGCCGTCCGGATTGCGGCCTTCCTCGACGCCCTTGCCGAGCGCGTCGAATTGCGTCTCGCTCGGATCGACGTGGGCGAGATCGAAGCGCGACTGGTACGACACCGCGAGTTCGCGGAACACGTAGTCGAGGATCGAGGTCGCAAACTTGATCGAGTCGTTGCCCTGCACCGGACCCGCTGGCTCGAAGCGGGTGAAGGTGAAGGCGTCGACATATTCTTCCAGCGGCACGCCGTACTGCAGACCGAGCGAAACGGCGATGGCGAAGTTGTTGATGAAGGAGCGAAGGGCCGCGCCTTCCTTGTGCATGTCGATGAAGATTTCGCCGAGGCGGCCATCATCGTATTCGCCGGTGCGCAGATAAACCTTGTGTCCGCCGACCACAGCCTTCTGGGTGTAGCCCTTGCGGCGATCCGGCATCTTCTCGCGCTCGCGCATCACGATGATGCGCTCGACCAGCTTCTCGACGATCTTCTCCGAGACCTGGGTGGTGCGCGCCGCCATCGGCTTGTCGTAGAACGCCTCGATGGCATCTTCCTCGTCGTCATCATCGCTGATGAGCTGCGAGTTCAGCGGCTGCGAGAGCTTCGAGCCGTCGCGATAGAGCGCGTTGGCCTTGAGCGCCAGCTTCCACGACAGCAGGTAGGCGGATTTGCAATCCTCCACCGTGGCGTCGTTCGGCATGTTGATGGTCTTGGAGATCGCACCCGAGATGAAGGGCTGCGACGCCGCCATCATGCGGATGTGGCTTTCCACCGAGAGATAACGCTTGCCGATCTTGCCGCAGGGGTTGGCGCAATCGAACACCGAGTAATGCTCGGCCTTCAGATGCGGCGCGCCTTCCACGGTCATCGCGCCGCAGATGTGGATGTTGGCGGCTTCGATCTCGCGCTTGCTGAAGCCCATGGCGGTGAGCAGGTCGAAGCCGGGGGCCGCGATGGCTTCGGGTTCGATCTTCAAGGTGTCGCGCAGAAAATCTTCGCCGAAGGTCCACTTGTTGAAGGCGAACTTGATGTCGAAGGCGGTCGGCAATGCGGCCTCGGCCTTCTTCAGGGCTTCGTCGGTGAAGCCCTTGGCCTTCAGCGTCGAGGCGTTGACGCCGGGCGCTTGTCCCAGCGAGCCGTGGCCGACTGCGTAGGCTTCGATCTCGGCGATCTGGTTCTCAGGATAGCCGAGCGCGCGCAGCGCTTCCGGCACGGCGCGGTTGATGATCTTCCAGTAGCCGCCGCCGGCGAGCTTCTTGAATTTCACCAGCGCGAAGTCCGGCTCGATGCCTGTGGTGTCGCAATCCATCACGAGGCCGATGGTGCCGGTCGGCGCGACCACTGTGGTCTGCGCGTTGCGGTAGCCGTGGACTTCGCCGAGTTCGAGCGCCTGATCCCAGACGAACTTCGCGCGAGTGACGATGTCACCCTGCGGGCAGCTCGCGTGATCGAGCGGCACGGGATTCACAGCGAGCGCTTCATAGCCACGGGATTCTCCATGGGCGGCGCGGCGATGGTTGCGGATCACGCGCAGCATGTGCGCGGCGTTCTTCTTGTAGCCGGGGAAGGGGCCAAGCTCCTTCGCCATTTCGGCGGAGGTCGCGTAGCTGGTGCCGGTCATCACGGCGGTCAGCGCGCCGCACAGCGCGCGGCCTTCCTTCGAGTCGTAGGACAGACCCATGGTCATCAAGAGGCCGCCGATGTTGGCGTAGCCGAGGCCGAGCGTGCGGTACTCATAGGAGAGTTCAGCGATCGGCTTCGACGGGAACTGCGCCATCATCACCGAGATTTCGAGCACGACGGTCCAAAGGCGGCACAGATGCTCGTAGGCTTCGATGTCGAAGCGGCGGGTCTGCGTGTCGTAGAAGGTCAGCAGGTTGGCGGAGGCGAGGTTGCATGCCGTGTCGTCGAGGAACATGTATTCCGAGCACGGATTGGACGCGCGGATGTCGCCGCTGGCCTTACAGGTGTGCCAGTCGTTCATGGTGGTGTTGTAGTGCAGGCCGGGATCAGCCGAGGCCCAGGCGGCGTAGCCGATCTTTTCCCACAGGTCGCGGGCCTTGAGCGTCTTCATCACCTTCTTGCTGGTGCGGGCGTTGAGATTCCAGTCGCCGTCGGTTTCCACCGCGCGCAGGAAATCGTCCTTCAGCGAAACGGAGTTGTTCGAGTTCTGGCCGGCCACCGTGAGATAGGCTTCCGAATCCCAGTCGGTATCGTAGACGTCGAACGAGATGTCGGTGTAGCCCTGCTTGGCGAACTGCATCACGCGCTTGATGAGATTGTCCTGCACCATGGCGCGGCGCGCGAACTTGATCTCGCGGCGGAGCGCGGGATTCTTCTCGGGATCGAAGCAGTCGTCGCCTGAACCTTCGCAGTTCACGCAGGCCTTCATAATGGCCTTGAGGTGCTTCTGGTTGATCTTGGAGCCGGTGACCAGCGCCGCAACCTTCTGCTCTTCCTTCACCTTCCAGTCGATATAGGTCTCGATATCCGGATGGTCGGCGTCAACGACGACCATCTTGGCCGCGCGGCGCGTGGTGCCACCGCTCTTGATCGCGCCCGCTGCGCGGTCGCCAATCTTGAGGAAGGACATCAGGCCGCTTGACCGGCCGCCGCCGGAAAGCTTTTCGCCTTCGCCGCGCAGGCGCGAGAAGTTGGAGCCGGTGCCGGAGCCGTACTTGAACAGGCGTGCTTCGCGGACCCACAGGTCCATGATGCCGCCTTCGTTGACGAGATCGTCGTCCACGCCCTGGATGAAGCAGGCGTGCGGCTGCGGATGCTCGTAGGAGGATTTGGATTTGGTCAGCTTGCCGGTTTTCCAGTCCACATAGTAGTGGCCCTGGCCGGGACCATCGACGCCGTAGGCCCAGTGCAGTCCGGTGTTGAACCACTGCGGCGAGTTCGGCGCGACCATCTGCTTGGCGAGCATGAAGCGCAGTTCGTCATAGAACGCGCGGGCGTCTTCCTCTGACGTGAAGTACGAGCCCTTCCAGCCCCAGTAAGTCCAGCAGCCGGCGAGGCGATCGAACACCTGCTTGGCGGAATGCTCGCCGCCGATGCGCTCGGATTCGGGGAGGAGGGCGAGGGCTTCGGTGTCAGGCACCGAGCGCCACAGCCACGAGGGAATGGTTTCTTCCTCGACCTTCTTCAGGCGCGAGGCGACACCGGCTTTGCGGAAATATTTCTGCGCGAGAACGTCGGAGGCGACCTGCGACCAGAACTCCGGCACCTCGACATTCTCAAGGCGGAACACCACCGAGCCGTCGGGGTTGCGGATCTCGCTCGTCGTCAGCCGGAAGTCGATGGCGGCGTAGGGTGACTGGTCGGCTTTGGTGTAGCGGCGTTCGATGCGCATGGTAGTGCCCCGTCCTTTGCCGGCGCTCCCGTCCCTTGACGGTAAGCCGGAGATTTCAATTTGCGAACCGGTTCGTTCGCAGTGTCTCGCCGTTCACGTCGTCCCGTTTCGGGTCCGAAGCCGCGGCCTGTTAACTCTGGCGGGCGCGAACCGGTCCCCAAACCGGCCTTGCCCGAACGCCCCAAACTCGCCTTTTGCACCACGGTTTGCCGCGGTTTCGCCATTTGCCCGGACTGCGCGCCCGGCTCCGAAAAAAGAGCAGACAAATCCACGTCCCGTGGCCTCGACCGGCCTGACGGAGTTGTCGTTTTGACCCTTTTCGGGAGGTGCCCGGCGGGACTGAAAACCCCCGCGCCGAACAGTCCCAAAGCTAGGCCGACTCCATCCGGCACGTCAAGGATTAGTGTCGAAAGTTGAATCAAATACTAAATATGGTGGAAAATGCGGATTTCCAGCGGGATGGCGCATCGCCGGGATGGTTCGCATTGCGGGAAGTATCGGTGAGTCCTCGTGGATTCGGAAGTCGAAATCACACCTTCTTGTGAGTTCCTCCAAGGTTTGTCGCGGGCCTCCAAAATCGCGTCTTGGGTATGCGCGTATTTTGCGGATTTCGGGTGGATCACGTGACGCGCACGCGGTCTTTCTCCCCGTCATCCACATGGTGTGGACACCAGTGTCCCGAATCCGAAGTTCGCCTGACCTTGCAGCAGGTCCCAAAGCGAACTTCGGCTTCGAAAGGACACTGGTAACTTATAACTCCAGTGTGGTTTTGGTTCGCAAGTCCGCAAAAGAACAAGCTGCGGGAACGATGCGGACTTGCGAACCACACACTGGTCGAAGAGCCAAACCTGTGGACAGTCGCACGCCGCCCGAAGCGCTGACCGAAAAGTCGTCAGAAGAGCGAGCCGCGCAGCGGCGGACGCTGCGCAATCGCGGGGAAGATCTGCCGCAAAGCGGGTGGCTGAACGCGCGAATCGCGGTCATGGTACGGATGATTCCATTGGACGCTTCATCTCCGTGACAGCCCAAATTGATCGAAGCGCGCCGGCGCGTATCGCGCCCGCAGGGCTGGTTTTCCTCGGCATCATGACGCTGGGTGCCGGTATCAACTGGCCCGTTCAGAAGATATTGCTCGGCGAATGGCCGCCATTATCGGCGCGGGGGCTGTCGGGACTCGCGGGCGCGTGTCTGCTTGGCGTGCTCACGATCATGGTGCGCCAGAGTCTGCGCGTACCGGAGGGCCAGTGGCTGCGAATCTGTATCTCGGCGTTCCTCAACATCACCTCCTGGGTGGTGATGATGGGATTCGCGCTTACAATTCTCCCTGCCAGTGAAGCTGCCATTCTCGCTTACACCATGCCGGTTTGGACGGCGGTGCTGGCATGGCCTGTACTCGGGGAACGGCTCACACGATTGCGCGTCGTCGCCATGATCATGGCGTTCGCCGGGATCGTGTTTTTGATGGGCGGTAGCGGCGTCGAGGCCAGCGTCGCAAAATTGCCAGGCATCCTGCTGGCATTGGCCACTGCCTTTACGTATGCGCTCGGCACCATTTTTCTGAAGCGTTTTCCGATCGCGATGCCGCCTATGGCCTCCGCGTCCTGGCAATTGGGGGTAGGCTGCCTGCCCGTTGCGGTGGTCGGCTTCGCGATCGAACGGCCCGACATCGCGGCGCTGTCCATCGTCGGCTGGAGCTGTCTCGCCTACAACGCCATCGTGCAGCAATGTATCGGCTATGCCTGCTGGCTTGCAGCCTTGCAGCGCATGCCGGCATCCGCCGCCGCTATCGGTACCATGTTTGTGCCAGTGATCGGCGTGCTGGTGTCCGCGTATGTCATCGGCGAACCGCTGGGCGTCGCGCAGATTGCCGCGCTGGTGCTGACGGTCGGCAGCGTCGCGCTGGCGGTGCGGTCGTGAGTGCGCCCGAGATGAACCGCGCGGGCTCTAAACTCGATCCGACAGGTGTGCTGCTGTTGGCTGCAACCTCGATCGGTTGGGGTCTCAATTGGCCGGTCACCAAACATCTGCTGACGGAATTGCCGCCGCTATCGGTGCGCGGCCTGTCGGGCATTGTCGGAGCGGGATTGCTTGCGCTGTTGGCGCTGGCGTTCCGGCAATCGCTGAAAGTCCCCAGCGCGCAGTGGCCGCGGCTGGTGTTGCTGTCCGTTCTCAACGTGACGGCATGGATGGCCTTGATGGGCTTGGCGCTGGTGTATCTCCCGGCCAGTGAAGCGGCCGTCATGGCCTATTCGATGCCGGTCTGGGCTTCGGTGCTGGCGTGGCCGATTCTCGGCGAGCGAATTTCACTGTTGCGGGTGGTCGCCATGGCGATGGCCATCGCGGGCCTCGTAACGCTGATGGGCGGGGGAGGTATCGCTGCGAGCTACGCCAAGCTGCCGGGGATTCTGCTCGCGCTCGGAGGCGCGTTCCTGTTTGCAGTGGGTACGGTGTTAGGCAAACGCTGGCCGTTGATGTTGCCTCCGTTGACGTCGGCGGTCTGGCAGATCCTGATTGGCTGCCTGCCGGTCGCTGTTGTTGGGCTCCTGATAGAGCAGCCGCACTTCATGGCGCTGACGCCGCTGGGCTGGACGTTGTTCGGCTATTCGATCGTCGTCCAGTTTTGCGTCGCCTATGCATGCTGGTTCGCCGCACTCCAGCGCCTTCCGGCGTCGGTTGCAGCCATCGGCACGCTGCTGGTACCGGTCATTGGCGTGCTGGCGTCCGCCGCAGCCCTCGGCGAACCGCTCGGCGTCGCACAGATTGCAGCGCTCGGGCTCACCATCGCCGGCGTCGTGCTGGCGTCACGCTCCTGAGGCGACACCGTCTCATTCAGCGCAAAAGGTACTTATAAATAGCCCATTAATCGGCGCTGTATCTCAAATACAACAGCGTCGGGAACCGCCGCTTGCTAGGTTCCGCGCGATACGATGAGCGACCAACGCTCGCGAATGATCGGGGCTGGGCGTGGTGTCGTTGCGGGTTAAGGCTGCTTGGGGTTTTCGCGTGCGGAAAGTGCGCGCGCCGCGTTTCATCTTAGCGATTATCGCTGTCGCGACATGGAACAATGTCATCGCATCCACAGATGCGCACGCGCAGTTCGCCTGCGTCGGGACGCTGGGCGCGAGTGACGTCACTTGTACCAACACCGGTACGACCGCTGTGCCGTTTTTTCAGGATCAGCTCGGCATTTTCAATCTCACGACCACCAGTTCGGGTCTGAGCAACGGCATCACAACGACCAGTGTCGATGGCAGCGTCAGCGCCACGAATTCCGGCATCAATGCAGACATGCTCGATACGTCGGCCAGCGGTCTCGGCAACGCGACGTCGAACAATTCCGGGACGATTGGAACGTACATCTCGACACTCACAGGTTCGGGCAATGCCACGACCATCAACTCAGGCACTGTCGCCCAGACCATCACGACGTTTGCGCAAGACGGCGGCAACGCGCTGACGAATAACTCGGGCCAGGTCACGTCGATCTCGACTTATGCCGTTGTTTCCTCCCCGGTGCCTGGCGGTTCTGCAACGACCATTAATTCTGGTCACGTCAACGTCGCGATCCTCACATCCACAGATGGCGGAGGTAACGCTGCAACGTCGAATTTCGGAACGGTAGTCGAGGGGATATCCACCTTCACCAGCAACGGCGGCTCCGGATCGGGTGGCGGCAACGCTACTTCGATCAACTTTGGTACGGCCGATTCAATCACAAATATCACCAACGACGGCGGCAATGCGACCGTCGTCAACGCCGGCAACATCCTGTTCAATAGCGGTTGCTGTGGTCCCGTGCCGAACGGCATTTTGAATGCCTCCGCTAGCGGTGGCGACGTGACCACGATCAACACCGGCACTGTGAATGGCGGTGTTTTCACGGCAAGCGGCATTGTAAGCGGCGGCGGCAACGCGACCCTTGTCAACTTCGGGACCATCAGGGGCGACGTCACGACCATCGCCGGTGCCGGCATTGCTGGAGGCCCAGGCAATGCTACCTTCGCTAATTTCGGCACCATCTATGCGGACTTCCAAAGTATTGGCCTCGGCGCCTGGGAGGGAGTAACGACGGGCTACAACGCAGGGCGCATCTACGGTGAAGTCAATGTTGGGAACGGGAATGGCGGTACGGCGACGTTCAGCAACGCCGGCCTGATCGACGGCACCTACGGGTTGTTTCCAAGCGGAATTGCGCTCGACCTTTCTCGAGGCGATCTGACAACTCCGACGACACTCAACATCCTGCCGGGCTCGCGCATCGTCGGCTTCGTGCTCCTCAACGGTGATATCATCGATCCTTCCAGTGTCGGCACCAAGGTCAATATTTTCAGCGGTCGCGATATTTCATCCGTTCTGACATTTGGTGACGACTGTGGATGCGGCACCCAGGGTGGCCTTGCCGATACCGGCTCTACCGTCAACGTGACCGGGGGCGCACCCTACGTTGTCAACGGCAATACGGTGGCCGTCCTTGATCCAACGTCGTTCGCCGCTGCGGATCGCAATGTGGTCGA
This sequence comes from Pseudomonadota bacterium, assembly GCA_040387615.1. Classification (GTDB taxonomy): domain Bacteria; phylum Pseudomonadota; class Alphaproteobacteria; order Rhizobiales; family Xanthobacteraceae; genus Afipia. Next base: position 144,861 of record JAZKDK010000002.1, read on the forward strand.
CGTGACACGCACGATCACGTCGCTGGTCACGAGCCGCCTGACCAATCCTGCACCGATCGGTGGCAACGGATCGGCAGCTATCGGTTTTGCGCCGTCGGGCAACGTCGCGCGCGACATGGCGAACGATGCATTCTCGGGTATTCCGGCGCTGGCTTATGCGAGCAGCGACCGCGTGCTCCTGAGCAATCCGAGCTTCACGGCAGCTGACGGCACCAGCATCTGGGCGCAGGGCTTTGGCGGTCAACGCATCCAGCAGGCGGATGCGCCGACGTTGCGCTCGGTGAGCCATTTCTATGGCGGCGTGCTCGGCATCGACAAGACAGTGCGTCCCGGCCTGAGGGTTGGCGGCTTCATTGGTGGCGGCGCGATCAAATCGACGATCGATTTCAATTCAGGCGATACCTCAAGCGACATCGGGTTCGGCGGCGTCTATGGCCGCTACGCAATGGGTCGCGCGTTCGTAGATTTCTCATTGCTCGGTGGTTACAGCAGCAACGATGTGAAGCGCACGATTGCCGACAACCTCGTGCCCGGCGGTTACGAGTATGCTGCTGGGAAATACAACGGCTGGTTTATCAGTCCGGAGGTTGCTTACGGTTTCCAGCAGTCGCTCGGCTATAACTTGACGCTGACGCCGTCGGCGCGGGTGCGCTACCTCGCGGCAGGCTTTGGCGGGTATCAGGAAGCCGGGTCATCGACGAACCTGACCGTCGCATCGCGCACGTCACACAATTTCGAGGAGCGTGGCGAATTCAAACTGACGCACACGACAAACGCGACACCTACCGAGCAACTGCAATTGAGCGGCACCGCCGGACTGGTTGCCTTGCAGCGCGTCGGCGACAGCAACGTCAACACCGTGCTGCTCGGGCAAAGCCTTGCTTTCGCGACACCCGGCAAGGGCAGCCTCGTCGGGTTCTATGCGGGGGCGGGCTTTGACTGGCGTAACGCGTCAGGATTCTCGGTCTTCGGCGCGGCTGAATTCACCGCAATGTCCGATCAAAGCCAGACCATCACGGGCAGGGGCGGCGTGAAGGTTTCGTTCTAGCGCCTTCGTTCAGGGTTATTCAGAGATACAAAACAAAACGGCGATGCATTCGCATGCATCGCCGGATTTGAGATCAAGCTCTGTTCGAACTTACGGGCAGGGATAGCGATTGCCGTCGTTATTCAGATAGGTACCGGACGCGGGATCGTAGGACCGATACCGGCGCATGCAGTATGCCTCAGCGCCGCCTCCATAGCCGTAGCCAGGTGCGACGACGACCGGCTCGCTATAATACCGCGGACCGTAACCATAGCCCGGCGCGTACCCGTAGCCGGGTCCGTAATAGGGATTGGAGCCTGCCGCGATAGCGCCGCCGATGAGCGCGCCTGCGGCAAGGCCGATGCCCAGACCAGCCGCACCTCCGCCGCGATAGTATCCGCGCCGCCGATACTGAACCTCAGTTATGAGTGAATTATCAGCGCCAGCATGCGCCGCCGAAAACGACTGGCTCGGCGCCAGCGGCGCAGCATGGCTGGATGACATCGCAGCCATCGGAAGCGCCAGCGCAACGGTGGCGATCGCACATCCATTTCTAAAGGTGATCATCGTGTCCTCACTGAAAGCCCGCATCGATCACTCTGCATCGGGAGCCTGCGCGGAATGCGCGGCTCCATTCAGAGGACAATAATGTTCGTTTGGATTCAGGCGCTTCTGGGGCGGTTCCAAATCCGGAACACGCCCCGGAAGCTATACGGGAGTTACGGGCAGGGGTAGCGGTTGCCGTCGTTGTTCAGATAGGTACCCGAAGCAGGGTCGTAAGACCTGTAGCGCTGAGCGCAGTAAGCCGCATCGCCGTCGGCGACTGGAGCCACAGCATACTGCTCGTCATCGACATAGGCGTCCGGCGCGTAGGCATACGAGTCACCGTAGTAGTACGGCTCGTTGTAATAGTACGACGAACCGAGGGCTCCCAAAGCCAGTCCGGCTCCGAACCCGTAGCCGGGCCCGCGCCAGTGGCGCCCGCGCCAATGCCGGTTGCCATAATTGCCGCCAAGCTGGGCGACCGGGCGTCCGGCTCCGAGCTGAGCGACGGGTCGTCCTGCGAATGCAGGGCGCGCTGCAAACGCGCCGGCACCGGCTCCAGCAATCGCGGCGCGGCCTGCAAAGTTGCCACCGCCACGGAAGCCGCCGCCGCTCATGGCGCCGCCACGGAAACCGCCGCCTCCGCCGATGGCGGCACCGCCGCCACGGAAGCCGCCGCCTCCGCCAATGGCAGCACCGCCGCCACCTCCACGGAAGCCGCCACCTCCGCCGATGGCACCACCACCACCACCGCCGCGTGACATGCCGCCTCCGCCTCCGCCTCTACCGCCCTGCGCATCGGCGGTTGACGACGCAATCGCCGGCGCGATTGCAAGAAGCGCTGCTGCGCCGATAACTTTAAGATTAATCATGGTTCGCACTCCGAGTGAAGTTGACGGAAGAACGGACAGGAAAGTCAGACGTTCCGTTCCCTTCAAAGTTTCACTCACGTTCCCAAACGCCACCCCAATGCAGCATGAACGGATTGCGACCAAACCATGTTGCGTCATCACTTAACCGCGATGACCCGATACCAGTGCGTGTGGCGACGGCTCGGTGTCATGCGCTGGTTCTCGATGAACGAATTCCTGGCGCGTTCGGGGCAGGGCACCGGGATATTCTTCCTGCAGGAAGCCGATCAGCTTTTCCCGCACCTCGCAGCGCAAATCCCATGCCGCAGGGGCGCTGCGCGCACTGAGTAATGCGCGCAGTTCGACAGTGTGATCCTTGGTTGCATCACTGACCTGAAGCACAACGACGCGGCCGTCCCAAAGCGGTGAGACGCGCGCCACCTCCATCAGCTTTTCGCGCACCTTCTCCACCGGCACGGTGTAGTCGACATAGAGGAACACCGAGCCGATCAGCGCGGAGGTTTCGCGAGTCCAGTTCTGGAAAGGCTTCTCGATGAAGTAGCTCAATGGCACCACCATCCGCCGCCAGTCCCAGAGCTTGATCACAACGTAAGTGGTGGTGATTTCCTCGATGGTGCCGTATTCGCCCTCGAGGAAGACGACGTCATCCAGCCGGATCGGCTGCGCAACGGCGATCTGCACGCCGGCAATCAAGTTAGAGAGCAAAGGACGCGCGGCCAGACCGATCGCCAGACCAGCCACACCGGCCGATGCGAACAAGCTGACACCATACTGTCGGACCTGCTCGAAGCTCATCATCGCAGCAGCAACTGTCATGATGACGATCAGAATGTCAGCGGCGCGCTTGAGAATACCGACCTGGGTGACGTGCTTGCGCGCGAGCAGGTTATCCTCGGCATCGAGGCTGAAGCGCCGCAGATAGATCTGCGAGCCGATCTGCACCGCGATGATTGCAGTCCATCCCAGCAGCGCGATGAAGGCCAGGTTGAGGATATTGCCAAAGACGCTGGCCGCAGATTCACGGATGGGTGCGATCCTCACCACGAGCCTGAGCGCGACAACAATCAAGGCCAGCCGGAGCGGTCCTTTGCTGCGTGTCAGCAGAGATCGGGTTTTGGGATGGTGCACGCCAATCGTGTTTCGGAGCGTATGGACGATCAGCGCGTTGGCGATGACCGCGGCGATAATTCCACCGATGACGAGGACCGATGCCGTCAGCCAGTCCGGCAAACGCAAAAGCGTAGTCAGGATGTCGGCATAGCTGTACGCGATGGTATCGAGCATTGCGAAAATCCGGTGGGGCGGGTCGCGGAACGACACCAACGCACAAGCCGGACGGAGGTTCATGCATTGCACCAAGTTGCTGTTGACGCTGGACAATTGACGCGCCCAATGGCATCAAACAGCTCTCGCGCGGCCACCCGCGCCCAGTTCGGATTCGCGCCATGAAGCTGTTTTTCCTGCGTTTTTTCACGTGGTGGAGCGGGTCGACATTCGGCACGCAGCTGTGGACGCGCCGATTTGGCGAACTGGTCGGACAGGACGAGGGCGGCAACACCTACTACCGCACGCGCGGCGGCAAGATCGACCCGACACTGGGTTTCGAGCGCCGCTGGGTGATCTACAACGGATATGCCGAAGCGACGCGTGTTCCGCCGTCTTGGCATGGCTGGCTGCATCACACCGTGGACACGCCGCCGACCGAGATCGACTACAAGCCGCGCGAGTGGGAAAAGCCGCACCGCCCCAACATGACCGGGACGCCTGCAGCCTATCGTCCGTCGGGCTCGACGCTTGCCAGTGGCCGCCGGCCCAAGGCTACGGGTGACTATCAGCCGTGGACTCCGGGGCAGTAACGCCCGCTCCAACGTTCATAATCAGCGCGAAGGCCTCGCCCTTTCCCCGCCGTATTCGGCGTGTTAACCCGGGACCTGCGCGAGGCCCATTATCTGTAGAATGGCGTGCAGCCGATTCGACTGAATCGCATATTGGGGCCGGGATCAGTTTAAGATCATGACCGTGATCGTTCCGACAGATGTGGAGCACGATGTTTTCCGGAAACCGCTTCACACCTTTTGGCGTCGTGCTCTTGTAAAGTCGCGCAAGATGTCCCGAAACCTCACCACATGTTCTTTGGCTGCCTTGATCGCGACATCGTTGATGTCGCTTGCGGTGCCTGTTCACGCGCAGATCGGCAACATCTTCTCCGACAGGCCGCGTCCGCCCGCCAGTATCCAGCGCGGGGAGCCGATACAGGAGCCGGAAGAAGAGGAAGTCCCCGATCTGCCGCCGCAGGGCCGTCTGCTCCCGACACCCAACCGTCCGCCACCGCCGGGGCAGGGTGTTCCCGCGCCGGGCAATGTTCAAACACAGCCGCTGCCGCCCCCACCCGGAACGGCCACGGCTCCAAGGCCGCCCGCTGTGCCGGGACAAGGCACGCCGAACGTCGCGACTGTGCCTCCGGCAAGTCCGTTGCCGGGTTTGCCGCAGGGGCAGAAACAGCCGCGCGGCGCGCCGCCGTCGCCCGCAACCTTGCAGCCGGGCGACGAGGTCGTGACCGAGCCGCCGGCGCAGAAGATCGTCAACAAGCAGGCGGTCTTTTCGGGGTTGGATAAGATCACAGGCCGCATCATCAAGTTCGATGCCGATATGGGTGAGACGGTTCAGTTCGGGGCGCTGCGCGTCAAGCCACAGGCTTGCTACACGCGGCCTTCGACGGAAGCCGCTAACACCGACGCGTTCGTCGAGGTCGATGAAATCACACTGCAGGGTGAGGTGAAGCGGATCTTTTCCGGCTGGATGTTCGCGGCCAGTCCGGGTCTGCACGGCGTCGAGCACCCGATTTACGATATCTGGCTGACCGACTGCAAAGGTCCGGCAGCAACTGTTGCTCAGCAGGAGGCGCCGAAGGCTGCGCCACCACCGCCGCCTCAGCAACAGCCAAAGCGTCCGGCAAAGCAACCGGCCGTGCAACGGCCGTTGCCCCCGCCGAATCCATTCCCGCCGTTCCAGCGATAAGCAGTTTCAAGAAATCTCGGTTTGCGTCAGGCACGCCAGCGCTTCCGCGCCGGTAACTGGCCGGCTGGCGGGAAGCGCCAAGAAGTCGCCATCCCCGGTCACGGCTTCATCGAGCAGCATGCGATAGCGTCGTCGCGGAACCTCGACCGCGCCGAAGGTGCGCAGATGATCCGTCACGAACTGCGTATCGAGCAGCACGAAGCCCCCGGCGATCAGGCGTGCAACCAGATGAACGAGCGCCACCTTCGATGCATCGCGCTCGGTGTGAAACATGCTTTCGCCGAAGAACGCACGGCCAAGACTGACGCCATAGAGCCCGCCGACCAGTTGATCGCCGCGCCAGGCTTCGACGCTGTGGCAATGACCGATCTCATGCAGCGACGTGTAGAGATCGCGGATACGGCCATTGATCCATGTGTCGTCGCGGCCTGGTTGCGGTGCGGCGCATCCGGCGATGGTTTGCTTGAAAGCAGTATTGACTGTGACGCGGAAGGTGTCCGCCCGAACGGTTCGCGCCAAGCGGGATGCGACACGAAAGCCCTCGAGCGGGATGATGCCGCGCTTTTCGGGTTCAACCCAGAAGATCGTCGGATCGTCGGCGCTTTCCGACATCGGAAAAATGCCGCAGGCGTAGGCGCGCAGCAGGACACTGGGGGTAATCTCGGAAGATGCGGTGTCGCGCGAACTCATGCGCAATCATAGCAAAATGTAACGGCTTTCGCGACCGTCAAGCGGTGCTGGTGGCCGGTTGTCGAACCGGAGGAGTTTCGGCTGCGTGCTTCAACCGCAATACGATACGCGTTCCAGGATGGGCCGGGTCGCGTTCTGCCTTGGTTTCCAGCTTGATAGCCATGGCGCTGACGATGCGCTGGCCCATTCCGGTGGATTGGGGATTCTGCTTCACCTGCAAGCCGACACCATCGTCGGAAATCGCCAGTTCAAGCCCGCCATCGCATGATTTTAGCTCAACGTGGATCGGACCGGCACCGTCCGGATAGGCGTACTTGACGGCGTTCATCACCAACTCGTTGACGATGATACCGATCGCCACCGCGCGGTCCGGATCGATCTCGACAGGCTCCGCCCTGAGCGTCAGGCGCGACATCCGGTTGCCTTCGGCCGAACGCCGCAAATCCTCGAGCAAGGCTTCCAGATACTGGTTCAGCATAACGGTCTTGAGGTCTTGCGATGTGTAAAGGCGGCGATGAACCTGCGCGACTGCAGCGACACGGCCCATGGCATTGGTCAGCGCGGCCTTCACGTCTTCGTCCGAACTTGAATTCGCCTGAAGATGCAGCAGCGATGCGATGATCTGCAAACTGTTGCCGACGCGGTGGTTGACTTCGCGTAGCAAGACTTCGCGTTCGGCTGCGAGCGCAGCATATCGATCGCGCGAAGCGTGAACTTCGGCTTCGGCATCGTCGCGTGCCCTGCGCACCAATGCCTGCTCGATAGCGCCCTTGGCGGCAACGTCGAGCAAAGCGAGAAATTCTCCTTGCGTATCCTTGACCAGATAATCGGCAGAACCTGCCTTCAAGGCGGTGACCGCGATCTTGCTGTCCTGTGATGCAGTTACGAAAATGACCGGCGGTGCATCGGGAATTTTCTGGATTTCGGCAAGCGTCTCGAGGCCATCGAGGCCGGGCATGTGCTGGTCGAGCGCCACCACATCGATCCCGCCTTGCTTGATGCGCGCAAGGCCGCTGGCGCCATCGGGCGCGTGTTCAACGGCAAAGCCCTGCCGCTTCAACCCGCGCTCGACCAGTCGCGCGAGATCGGCGTCGTCATCAATGTACAGAAGAAGAGGCGTTACGGTTTTCATGTTTTGACAGGTGGAACCTTGATGACTGAAAAGAAGAGGCCCAACTGCCTGATGGCGTTGGCAAAGCTTTCGTAATTCACGGGCTTGGTAATATAGACGTTGCAGCCCAGCTCGTAGCAGCGCTTGATTTCCTGCTCATCGTCCGTGGTTGTCAGCACCACGACCGGCGCGCATTTGACGTGACTGTTCTCCTTGATCCGCTTGAGGATATCGATCCCGGTCATGTCGGGCAGATTTAAGTCGAGCAAAATCAGCAACGCCTGATCCTTATGATCAGCGCCCGAGCCGTCCCTGCCAAACAGATATTTCACCGCATCTGTACCGTTGGTGAACGGGATAATCTCATTGTTGACGCCGGAACGCCGGATATTGCGCTCGATCAGACGGGCATGACCTTCGTCATCCTCGATCATGACAATTTTGACTGGCAGGCTCATACTTCTTTTCCTTGAGTTCCGTAATTCCATCGCGCGGGCAGAGTAACTGTGAACGTGCTGCCCTTGTGAAGTTCTGACGATACGTTGATCGTGCCGCCCATCCGCCGTACCAGAGCGCGGACGTGCGCAAGACCGATGCCTTGACCCTGACGATCCTGAAGACCTGCCCGGCGAAACAGATCGAAGATCCTCGTATGGTCTTTTGGATCTATGCCGCGGCCGTTATCGGTGATCTCGAAGATGATGAAACCGAGCTTGGGGCGGCCCTTGATCAGGATGTCGCCCGGCATGTCCGGTCTCAGGTACTTGAGGGCATTGTCAATCAAATTGGAGAAGATTTGTTCCAATGCAAGGCGGTCGCTGACAATATTCGGCAGCGGTTCGACGCGTATTTGAGCGCTGGCTTCAGATGCTTGATGAGCCACTGAAGAGATGATTGTTTCGATCAACTCGCGCGTATCGATCTCTACGGGATGAAAATCACGGCGACCCTCACGGGTGAGATTGAGGATAGCCGAGATGAGGCGATCCATCTTGCCGATCGATGACTTGATGAATCCGAGCGCTTCCGAATAATCCTGAGAGAGCTGCTTGTCTTCGGTCTGCAGTTCCGGTGCTTCGGCTGGATCGGAGTCTCCGATCGGCACCGGAACAGAGGGGGCCCTCATGGCGGCACGGCTGTATTTTGCGATGCGGGTGAAGATGTCGGTACGCAGTTCTTCGAGTTCGCTCGTAAAGCCCATGATGTTAACCAGCGGCGATCGCAGGTCGTGGCTTACGATGTAGGCGAAGCGCTGGATCTCTTCATTCGCTTCGCGAAGATCCGCGGTTCGTGTTTGAACAGTAGCTTCGAGATTGAGATTGTTGTCGCGCAGTTGCTGTTCGGCTTCGTCGCGCGCGCGCGTCGATCGTCGCACCAGAAAAATCGATACTCCAGCCAGGATGAGCACCAACCCTGAACCGGCAGTGGTGACGACGGCGGCGAGGCTCTGGCTGCGATCGGCCGCGCGAGTTCGTATCTGGAAGAGACGGTCTTCCTCGACGCGCATCGCCGTGGCGATTTCTCCGATGCGTTGGACGGTAGCGTTGCTGCCGTCGCGCAGCATACCGATGCCGCCGGGGATATCGTTTCGCCTTACGAAGTCGATGGCCTTTGTGAATTCGTCTAGCCGGGATTTCGCTACCGCGCGCAGCTGTTTGCTGTTCTCGATCTGAACGGGACTGTCGATAGTCTGACTGACGAGCTTGTCGATGTTAGGCAGGATGCGTTGGGCGGCAGCCTCATGCTCTTCCAGAAATTTAGGTTGCGAGGTCAGCAGGTATCCGCGGGCAGCGCTTTCCGCGCGGCGGATGTCGAGCAGAGAGGTCGATATCTGGTTTTCGACTTCGACTGTGTGAACCACCCAGCGGCTGTCATCGCGCGCTTTGTTCACCAGAACGATGGACGTGATGCTGATGGCGACCAGCACCAGAAAGCCCGCGGAGAGCAGGGCAATTTGCCAAAGCGTGCGCCGACGGGCTGCGTCCAGGGTCACGCGAGCCCTGCGCAGTAGCCGAGAGAGAGAAATCTCTGAAAATTCAAATCGCTACCCCTGAACCTCAAAGATAGCTGAGGTCCGTGATAACGCGCAAATAGGAATTTAGTTCCATTGCTGGAACTCAAAATTTCGAGCTGCGCCGTGGCAGACTTAAGACGGCTTGGTGTCGCCGGCTGCGAGGTAATGCTCGAGCCAGTGAATGTGGTAGTCGCCGTCGATGATGCTGGGCTCACGCACCAGCCCGCGGAATAGCGGCAGGGTGGTTTCGACGCCGTCCACCACCATCTCGTCCAGAGCGCGCCGCAGCCGCATCAGGCACTCGCCACGGGTTTTGCCATGAACGATGAGTTTGCCAACCAGCGAGTCGTAATAGGGCGGGATGACATAGCCCTGATACACGGCTGAATCGATCCGAACGCCCAGGCCGCCGGGTGGATGGTATTGCAGTATTTTGCCCGGCGAGGGCCGGAAGGACACCGGGTTCTCGGCATTGACCCGGCACTCGATCGCATGGCCGTTGATGACGATCTCGTCCTGCGTACAGGGAAGGTCGCCACCGGCGGCAACGCGGATCTGCTCGATCACGAGGTCGATTCCGGTGATCATCTCGGTGACCGGATGCTCGACCTGGATGCGCGTGTTCATTTCGATGAAATAGAACTCGCCGTCTTCGTAAAGGAACTCGATGGTGCCAACGCCGAGATACTGCATCTCGCGCATCGCCTTGGCGCAGGTTTCGCCGATCTTCGCGCGCGCGGCTGCGTTCAGGATCGGAGAGGGGCCTTCTTCCCAAACCTTCTGGTGACGGCGCTGCAGCGAACAATCGCGCTCGCCGAGATGGATCGCGCCGCCACGTCCGTCGCCGAGAATCTGGATTTCAATGTGGCGCGGCTTGCCGAGATATTTTTCCAGATAGACCGACCCGTCGCCGAACGCGGCCTTGGCTTCGTTGCTGGCGGTCGAGAGTGCGAGCAACAGGTCAGCTTCGGTCGGAGCGACCTTCATGCCGCGTCCGCCGCCGCCAGCCGCAGCCTTCACCAGCACCGGAAACCCGATTTTCTTGGCGATAGCCATGGCATCGTCACCGGGACCGACGCCGCCGTCTGAGCCGGGCACCACGGGAATGCCAAGGCGTTGCGCGGTTTTCTTGGCTTCGATCTTGTCGCCCATCAGGCGGATATGCTCGGCCTTCGGGCCGATGAAATGCAGATTGTGGTCGGCCAGGATTTCCGCGAAGCGGGCGTTTTCCGACAGGAAGCCATAGCCGGGATGAACCGCGTCGGCTCCTGTGATTTCGCACGCTGCAAGCAGTGCGGGCACGTTCAGATAGCTGTCCTTGGCCGGCGGCGGTCCGATGCAGACGCTTTCGTCCGCAAGCCGGACATGCATGGCATTTGCATCCGCGGTCGAATGCACGGCAACGGTCGCGATTCCGAGTTCCTTGCAGGCGCGCAGCACGCGCAATGCAATCTCGCCGCGATTGGCAATCAGGATCTTGTCGAACATCGCAGCGCCTGACGGTGAGAACGATTATTCAATGATGACGAGCGGCTCGCCGAATTCGACGGGCTGGCCGTCTTCGACGAGGATTTGCGTGACGGTACCGGCGCGCGTCGATGGGATCTGGTTCATCGTCTTCATCGCTTCGATGATGATGAGCGTATCGCCGACCTTGACCTTGCTGCCGACGTCGATGAACGGCTTCGCGCCGGGTTCGGACGCAAGGTAGGCGGTGCCGACCATCGGCGAGGGCACCGCACCGGGATGCTTCGAGATGTCGGCCGACGTTGCCGCAGCTACTGGTCCGGCGACTGGAGCCGCCGCGACGGGTGCGGGGTGATAGGAGACGGGTGCGGCGGCCGCGATGCTGATGTTACGCGCAACCCGCAGGCGCAATCCGGCGCGCTCGATCTCGATTTCCGTGAGGTTGGTTTCGTCGAGCAGCATCGCCAGTTCGCGAATGAGCTCGCGCTCGTCGGCTGGCTTTGCTTTGGGAGCAGATGGTTCTTTCGGCGAGGAGGCCATGTGAAATCCGGAGCTTTCTTAACTGACAAACAGGCGATCAGGCTTTCGCCTTGGCGCCGATCTTGGCGGCGAGGCCGCTGATCGCGAGGCGATAGCCGTCAATTCCAAAGCCGCACAGCGTTGCCACGGCTGCCGATGCGACGAAGGAGTGGTGACGAAAGGGTTCACGCGCGAAGATGTTGGATACGTGAACTTCGATCGTCGGGAGCTTGACCGCGATCAGGGCGTCGTGGAGCGCGATCGAGGTGTGGGAATATCCGCCCGCATTGATGATGATGCCGGCAGCCTTCTTTGCGCCCGCCTCATGGACGAAATCAATCAGCTCGCCTTCACGGTTCGACTGGCGGCAATCCGCCGTCAGGCCATAAAGGGCTGCGCTGTCGTGGCAGAGCTTTTCGACGTCGGCCAGGGTGTGATGGCCATAAGTCTCCGGCTCGCGGGTGCCGAGCAGATTGAGGTTCGGCCCGTTGAGCACGTAGATCGTCTTTGCCATCCGAAAATCAAACCCAGCAATGTCGGCGAAATGATGCGGCGCGCGCGGCTTCGGCCGGTTTATAGGCAACATGAGGCCGGGAGGGAAGCCTGATCGGCTTCGCCATCCCCTGCCAAATGGTTCAGAAATCACCCGAAAAGCCCTATAGAAGGCCCGGAAATCGTTGGTTAACCAATATTAACGGATGTTCCCGAAGGTCTGCGGATACCGCAGCCCTCCGGTCCGGTTGGGCCTAGCAGGTCGCCTTGCCGCACCGCGCCTCGGAGATTTTCTTGGCCAGCCCTGTCGCGCCGACCGCGCCGACCACGACGTCCTTTCCGATCACGTAGCTTGGCGTCCCGTTGAGCCCCATTTCTTCCGCGAGCTTGAAGTTCTCATTCAAGGTTGCGCTGATCTCGGGGCTGGTCATGTCCTTTTCGAGCTTGGCCATATCGGCGCCGGCCTCTTTCGCCGCTGCCATAGCGCGCGCCTTGTCAGCCTGTCCGCGTCCGTTCAGCAGCTTCTGATGGAAGTCGAGATACTTCTTGCCGGTTGGGTCCTGCATACGGACAGCGATCCCGACCTGGGCGGCTTCGACCGAAGTTGGTCCGAGTACCGGAAATTCCTTCAGCACGACGCGCAGTTTGGGATCGGATTTCATCAGGGCGAGCATGTCGACCATGGCGTGTTTGCAATAGCCGCAGTTGTAATCGAAAAACTCGACGAAATTCACGTCGCCATCGCGGTTGCCGATAACTACGCCGCGCGGCGAATTAAAAATCACGTCCGCGTTTTTCTGGACGGCGGCGCGATGCTTCTCGGCCTCAGCCACGGCCTGGCGCTTCTGCAACTCGGCCGACATTTCTTCAAGTAGTTCGGGATTAGCGACGAGATAGTCCTTGATGATCTTCTGGATCTCGCTGCGCTGAGCGTCGTTGAACGACTGAGCGTGCGAGACGGTGGGCAGACCCAGCACCAGCGCGAAGGCGAAGGGAGCGAGAGAGCGGAGCGAAATCATGATTATTCCTTCGGACTGTGTGGACCGGCGCAACCGCCGGAGTTCAATTCTTTATGGGCTTCGTATTGACGATGTCGTCGGCCTTGACCCAGCCGGGCGTACCGATAGCGAATCTTGTCTTCGCGCGCGAGGCGAGGTCTCGCGCCGTTTTTTGATCACCGCGTAGAAAGGCTGCCTGGGCCGAGGCCAGATCGGCTTCCGCATAGTCGCCCTTGCGGCCGTAAGCCATCGCGAGTTGCGTATATCCAAGCGCTGCCTCGGGTTCACGTATCAGCGCGGCGCGCAGAATCTTGATGGCCTCCTCAGCGTAGGCCTTATTCTCGGATGCCACGAAGGCCTGGCCAAGTAACATCTCGATGAGCGGTGCGTTGTTGGACAGTTGCACCGCCTTGCGCAGAGGTGCGATGGCTTCGACCGGCTTGCCGCCTTCGAGCAATGCCTGACCCTTCAGCTCGTAAAAATAGGGATTGTTGGGCTGTACCTTGATAAGCGCATCGATCTGGGACAGGGCGTTGCGCAGGTCCCCGTGACGGTAGGTGGCGATGGCGCGGGCATAGCGCGCGGGCAGGCTGTCGTTCGACGCCGGATAGCGGCGGTTTACAGTGTCTGCGCGTTCCATGAACCCGGACACTTTGGCACGCATCATGTCGTGACGAAGCTGCAGGGCTGGGTCGTCCTTCTTGTCCCAGTACGGACTCGACCTTGCCAGTTCCTCCAGCGCCCTGACGCGCTCGGTGGGCATCGGGTGGGACATGTTGTAGGGATCGGCACCGCGTGCTGCGAACAGGCTCTGTTCGGAGAAGCGCTTGAATGTTTCGTACATGCCCTTGGCCGACTGGCCGGTGGCGTTGAGAAATTTCACGCCGGCCTTGTCCGCGTTTTCTTCCTGTTGCCGCTGATACGAGAGCATGGTGCGCATGATGGCGGCCTGCGGTGCAGCGACAGCCGCCGCGCCGGCACTTCCGGCGCCCGCACGCGCGCCGGCAACAGCGGCGCCGAGGCCGAGCAGCATGGCGATAATCATCTGCGTTTGCGCGCGGGAAATCTGTTCGCGCAGTTTCGAAAGATGTCCGCCGGCCAGATGGCCTGTTTCGTGCGCAAGCACGCCGATGATCTGGTTGGGGGTATCGGACTCGCGCAGCGCGCCGTAGTTGACGAAAATTCTGCGGCCGTCAGCAACGAAAGCGTTGAACGTCGAGTCGTTGATGATGACGACCTGGATGTTCTGTTTCTCAAGCCCTGCCGTGCGCAAAATCGGGCGGGTGTAGTCGCGCAGGAGTTGTTCGGTTTCGGCGTCTCGCAGCAGCGGAGGCCCACCGCCGCCCTGTTGCGCGTGAACCGGCCAGGATGCGACAAGCAGCGCTGCGGCCGTGACCATCGCAGTCGCGCGCCGCGCGAATGATTGCGTGGGACGGAACCCTCCCGCAGGCGCGCGGATGGACTGGCCCCCGGCTGGCAGGGTCAAGTGGACATTCGTCATGGCTTGGTCAGCGAGCTTGGCAATGGAGCGGCGGCCTATAGGGTGCTAAATCATGATCTAACAAGACGCCGAATGCGGCGGTACAACGGCATGGTGCCGCATGCTTTTCCTGCATGTAGCCGCCTTGGGGAATAGCAGATTTCATGCTCGATGTGACGCTCAGAGACAAGGCAAAAGGCCTTTTGATGCCCTCCAGCCGCGGCAATGTTCCGCCGTTCATGGTGATGGATGTGATGGCTGCCGCCGCCAAAATCGAGGCGGAGGGCGGCAACGTAATTCACATGGAGGTCGGACAGCCGGCAGCGCCTGCGCCGAAAACCGCTATCGCTGCGGCGCGCGCGGCGCTCGATGTCGGTAAAATCGACTACACCGCGGCCATTGGTATTCTATCGCTGCGTCAAAGAATTTCGCGCCACTACCGTGAAACCTACGCGCAGGATGTTGATCCCGCCCGCATCGTTGTTACCACCGGCTCTTCTGGCGCGTTTGTTCTTGCGTTCCTGTCGGCGTTTGAGCCGGGCGACAGGGTCGCCATCACGTCGCCGGGCTATCCACCATATCGTCACATTCTGCGCGCGCTCGGATGCGAGCCGGTTTTGATCGAAACCACCAGCGCCACGCGGCATGCCTTAACCGGAGAGATGTTGCTCGAGGCGCATCGCAAGGCGCCGCTGAAAGGCGTGCTGGTTGCCAGCCCGGCCAATCCGACCGGCACCATGATGACGCGCGAGGCGATGTCCGATCTGATCGCAGCGGCGGATAGCGCAGGCATCCGGTTCATTTCGGACGAGATTTATCACGGCCTCGACTATGCATTTCCGGCAGTGACGGCAGCACAGTTGTCGTCCGAGGCGATCATCATCAATTCGTTCTCGAAGTACTTCTGCATGACCGGCTGGCGTGTGGGCTGGATCGTTGTGCCCGACCGGCTGGTGCGGTCCGTTGAAACGCTGCAGCAGAACCTTTCGATTTCGGTGCCGACGCTGTCGCAGATCGCGGCCGAAGCTGCATTCGACGGTTGCGCCGAGATGGATGTGATCAAGCACGGCTATGAGGAGAACCGCCGCATCCTGATCGACGGCCTGCCGAAAGTCGGCCTGACGGAATTCCTGCCGGTGGACGGCGCATTCTATCTTTACGCGGATGTCTCGAAATTCAATTCCGACAGTTTCGAGTTTGCCAAGGCGATGCTGCAGCAGGCCCATGTCGCAGCGACGCCGGGCGTAGATTTCGATCCATTTCACGGCAAGTCGTTCGTTCGCTTTTCCTACTCGCGCTCGACGCAGGAAATCGCCGAAGCGGTGGCGCGGATCACCCGTTGGCTGGCCAAGGGATGATCGAGGGATGATCGAGGGCTGATCGCCGACCGGGCGACAAAGCCGCAATAAAAAAACCGCCCGCTGTGAAGCGGGCGGTTTCATTTTGGATGACGGTCTGAGTGTTACTCGCCGCGGCGCGACCACCAGCCCGCGCGGCGTGGCTGGGCAGCCTCGTTCTGCGGTTCGGAAGGCGTTGGCTCGCTCGACGAGGCCGGTGTCTGAACCGGGGTGGGCTCCGGTTCGGGTTTCGGCGTCTCTCCGAAGAAGAAGCTCACCTTCTCGCGGACGGTCGAACGCTTGCGCGGAGCGGTCTCGGCATCTTCCGGCGTCGAGATGTGGTGCGATACGGGCTCGGGCGCTTGTACAGCCACTGGAGCAGGAGCAGAGCGTTCCTCGCGGACGGGCTCTGCCGGTGCTGACAGATCGGCAACTGCTTCGGCGGATTCGGATTCTGGCAGCGGCCCGAGGTCGTCGGCAATCGTCGAGACGATTCCCTCGCCGGGCTGCGCGCCTTCAGTCAAACCAGCTTCGTTGCCACCACGACGGCGGCGGCCACCGCGACGGCCACGGCGGCGCGGCCGGCGTTCGCCATTTGCGCCTTGGTCGGCACGCTGTTCGCCGTTCTGATCATCCTGTTCGTCGTCACCTTCGTCACTGTCGTCGCCAGTGGCTTCGACCTGCGAGGCAGATTCGGGAGCAGCGTTCTGGTCGGACGGAACAGCGCCTTCGCGGGCCTCACCGCGGCCACGCCGGCGGCGGCGGCGCTTGCGGCGCGGGCCTTCTTCACCTTCGGCGACAGGAGCGGCATCGGCGGACTGAGCCTCTGCACCCTCGGTTTCATCGTCGCCTTCAAACTCGGCTTCGGCTTCGAAGGTTTCGTCGTCTTCGTATTCGTAGGTGTCCTCGACCGCAGCCGGGAACGCCGCGACCTGCGCTGCAAGGATCGCCTTGGCGGCTTCCAGCGTATGCACGGCTTCGCCACGATCGATGACAAAGGATTGCTGGCCGCTGATCGTCGGATCGGCGATGACCGCCAGCGTCACCTTGAAGCTGTTTTCTAGATCGCGCAGGTGGCCACGCTTGTGGTTCAGCACATAGAGCGCGACGTCGGTGCGTGTGCGTACCGTGAGATTGTGCGTCGGGCCCTTCATCAGGTTTTCTTCGAGGCCGCGCAGCAATTGCAGAGCGACGGACGACACCGAGCGGACGTGTCCGCTGCCGCCGCAATGCGGGCATGGCTCGGTGGAGCTTTCCAGCACGCTGGCGCGGATGCGCTGGCGCGACATTTCAAGCAGGCCGAAATGCGAGATGCGGCCGACCTGGATGCGGGCGCGGTCCTGCCGCAGGCAGTCACTGAGCTTGCGTTCGACCGAGCGGTTGTTCCGCTTCTCATCCATGTCGATGAAATCGATTACGATCAGACCGGCAAGATCGCGCAGCCGGAGCTGCCGTGCGACTTCCTCGGCGGCTTCAAGATTGGTCTTGAGGGCCGTGTCCTCGATGTGGTGCTCGCGGGTGGAGCGGCCCGAGTTCACGTCGATGGAAACCAGCGCCTCGGTCTGGTTGATGACGATGTAGCCGCCGGATCGCAGAGTGACCGTCGGCGAGAACATCGCGTCGAGCTGGCTCTCGACGCCCATGCGCGAGAACAACGGCTGGCCGTCGCGATATTGCTTCACCGACCGCACATTGGTCGGCATCAGCATTTTCATGAAATCGCGCGCCTCGTTGAAGCCGGGCTCGCCGGCGACGAGGACTTCGTCGATTTCCTTGTTGTAGAGGTCACGCAGCGAACGCTTGATCAGCGAACCTTCCTCGTAGACGAGGGTAGGGGCCTGCGATTTCAGCGTGGTGTCGCGGACGGTTTCCCACATCCGGATCAGGTATTCGAAGTCGCGCTTGATCTCGGGCTTGGTGCGCGAAGCGCCGGCGGTGCGCAGAATAATCCCCATGCCCTCCGGCACGTCGAGATCCTGCACCACGTCCTTCAGGCGATTGCGGTCCTGCGCCGAGGTGATCTTGCGGCTGATGCCGCCGCCGCGTGCAGTGTTGGGCATCAGCACAGCGTAGCGGCCAGCGAGCGAGAGATACGTCGTGAGCGCAGCGCCCTTGTTGCCGCGCTCTTCCTTCACGACCTGAACCAGCATCACCTGGCGGCGCTTAATGACTTCCTGAATCTTGTACTGGCGGCGTGGACGGAAGGCGCGTTCCGGCACTTCTTCCATCACGTCGTCGCCACCGACTGACTCGACGACTTCCTCTTCGGCGTCGTCACCGTCTTCGTCGTCGTCCGCATCGTCGGCGTGGCGTTCGTCCTGATGCTCGTCACCGCGCGGAGCGGATTCTGTGTCATGGGAGTCGTCATACGCACGATGTTCATGCGGTTGATCGTCATGCGCGTGGTCGTCGTGCGAACGATCATGAGCCGCCGCCGCTTCGTCGCCGGCGGATGCAGCAGGTGCGTCGTGGGCTTCGGGTGTGGCCGCCTCATGCGAATGGTCGTCATGAGCGTGTGCAGTGTGATCGTGATCGCCATGCGTGCGATCGTCATGATCGCCATGGCTGTGCTGATCATGGCTGTGCTGATCATGGCTGTGCTGATCATGGCTGTCCTCGCCATGCTCGTCGTGACTGTGGTCTTGATGCGTAGCCTCCGCATCATGCGGATGGTCGGGCGCGTGATCGCCGACCTGTGCTGTATCCGGCTGCGCCTGTGCATCGGTCTCCGGGCTTGCGCCCTCGACGACATCGCTCTGCACCCGCTCGCCGCTGTTGCGGCGTCGCGAACTGCGGTGGCGAGAGCGCCGGCGGTTGGAACGGTTTTCCGATTCTTCCTCGGCTTCGCGGTGCGCGCGCTCGTCTGCCTCAATCAGGGCCTGACGATCGGCAACCGGGATCTGGTAATAATCGGGGTGGATTTCGCTGAAGGCGAGAAAGCCGTGACGATTGCCGCCGTACTCGATGAAGGCGGCCTGCAGCGACGGTTCTACCCGCGTGACTTTGGCGAGGTAGATATTGCCGCGCAGTTGCTTGCGCTGGGCAGACTCGAAATCAAATTCCTCGACGCGATTGCCGCGGACCACAACCACCCGGGTCTCTTCCGGATGGGTGGCATCGATCAACATTTTGTTGGGCATTTTTGAGCTCATGACGGCGAACGGCACGTTCGGCGGGCAGCGCTAGGCGCGTAGCCGGGTCACGTAACGGTTCACCTGATTCGGGGGTGAGGGGAAGGCCAAAACGCCGCCCGAAGCACCGTGCCGATCGCAACGTCAGCGAAACGCGACGCGGAAAAGATTCGCGTCGTATCGAAGCTGGCATTGATGGGATTTTATTACAGATCCCGTTCGGCAATAGAGTCTGGCGCATCAAGCGTCGGCCCGTCTAATTCAATGGGCGGCAAAGGTGCCGCCGTATCCTGCCGCCGACGTCGCCAGCGGATTGCGCTGGTTCTGGATGTCCGCTGCCTTGCAGCAGCGGTTGCCGGTTATGAGGGTAGCCGCTCGGGCTGGTAACCGCCGCTCCGTGTCAGCCGCGCACTGCGCTGGCTGTGGAGGGTCGGAAGGTACGCTGGAACCTCTGATTGAATTGTGAGGAACCGGCGCTGCACCGGGAAGCTGAACGCGACACAACCGTAAGTTTAAACCGTCAGCCCCTCATACATACGTCGAACGGTGGTTTCTGGCAAGGGAAGCGTCACAGCGCTGCAACACAGCGCGGCAATCGTCTTTTGCCCGGTAAGCCATCGTTAACTGTGCGGTTCTATTGCGGTATGAGGTGTCCGGAGGCTGCGGAATCATTGACGAGCCACATGAAATACTGCGCATTGTTGGTGGTTGCCTTGGTGTGCGCCGCAGCATTGCCATGCTCGGTGATTCCCGGCGCAAGGGCCGTCGAATCCCAGTCGCCACAGCCGACAGTTGCGCCAGCCTTTCCAGTCGCCTCCGGCGTGCGCGTGGCTGGCGACAACAAGCAGACCCGCTTCATTCTTGATCTCGACCGCAAGATCGACGTTCGGACCTTTGTGCTCGGCGATCCGTACCGCGTCGTGGTGGACATTCCTCAGGTGACCTTCGATCTTCCAGCAGGTACCGGGGCAACCGGGCGCGGATTGATCCGGGCGTTTCGCTATGGTCTCGTAATGCCCGGCGGATCGCGCGTGGTGTTCGACCTGACCGGTCCTGCGAAAATCGAGAAGGCGTTCGTCATCGATGCCGCAAATGGACAGCCGCCGCGGCTCGTGGTCGAACTGGCCTCCGTGGAACGCTCTGCGTTCAAGGTTTCGCATGCGGGCGATGAAAAGCTTCAGTTGCGTCCGGCCATCGTCGCGGATGCCTCGGGGGGCGCGATTGAAACGACCGCCGCGACCGGCCCCGCCAAACCCTCCGATTCTCGCCCCGTCATCGTGATCGATCCCGGTCACGGCGGTGTCGACAACGGAACCCAGGCTGCGACCGGCGAGGCTGAAAAAACGCTCGTCCTGGATTTCGCCAAGGCTCTGCGGGACAGGATCGAGAAGGGCGGCAAATTCCGCGTGGTCATGACACGCGATGACGACACCTTCATTCCGCTCGGCGAACGCGTGAAGATTGCCCGTTCCAATATGGCGTCGCTGTTTGTCTCGATCCACGCCGACGCGCTGCCCAAGCGGGAAGGCGATGCGCAGGGCGCGACGGTCTACACACTCTCGGATCGCGCCTCTGACGCGGAAGCCGAAAAGCTGGCCGAGGCGGAAAACAAGGCGGACGCCATCGCGGGCATCAATCTGACGGAAGAGCCGGCTGAAGTGGCCGATATCCTGATTGAACTCACCCAGCGTGAGACACGAGCATTTTCAAACCGCTTTGCCCGGACCCTCGTCAACGAGATGAAGACCGTTGCCCGCATGCACAAGCATCCGCTCAAGTCGGCGGGGTTCAAGGTCCTCAAGGCCCACGACGTTCCCTCCGTCCTCGTTGAGCTCGGTTATGTCTCCAACAAGGACGACCTGCAGCATCTGGTCTCCGAAAGCTGGCGGTCCCGCACGGTCGGTTCCGTCGCCCAGGCGGTGGATGCCTTTCTCGGAAAACGCGTGATTTCTGCGGGTCCTTCAAAATAAGCGCCTTCGGCTTGAATTCGCAGGGCAATTGTCGCTGAGGCCCTAGTTTGGCCACAGCGGCGGCTCTATAGAAAATTGGGTTGGGAAGAGACCAGAATCGATCCATGCGCGATGGCGAATGGTATAGTTCGGTTCGGAAGCCCGGTCGTGTGCCGCGGGTGATCGCGCCAGACGCTTAAAGACGGATACTGACGATGCGGTTGCTATTGCGGTTCATGGGCTTCCTGTTCGCGGCCGGAACGATTGTGTTCCTCGTCGGCGTCGCCGTCGCGGCGGGATTGATCTGGCACTTTTCGAAGGATCTGCCGGACTATTCCCAGCTGCAGGATTACGAGCCGGCGGTGATGACGCGCGTCCATGCAGCTGACGGATCGTTGCTCGGCGAATACTCCAAGGAGCGCCGGCTTTATCTGCCGATCCAGGCGATCCCGAAGCCGGTCATCAACGCGTTCCTCGCGGCGGAAGACAAGAATTTCTATGAGCATGGCGGCATCGATTTCACCGGCATGGCCCGCGCGGCAGTTCTTTACGCGCAGAACTACGGTTCAAACCGCCGCCCGCAGGGCGCGTCCACGATCACCCAGCAGGTCGCGAAAAACTTCCTTCTGACCAACGAAGTCTCATTCGACCGCAAGATCAAGGAAGCGCTGTTGGCGATGCGCATCGAGCGCACCTACACCAAGGACAAGATTCTCGAACTTTATCTCAATGAAATCTATCTCGGCTTGAGCGCTTACGGCATAGCTGCTGCGTCGCTGGTCTATTTCGACAAGTCAGTGAACGAACTCACCATCGCGGAAGCGGCGTATCTGGCGGCATTGCCGAAGGCGCCGTCGAGTCTTCATCCGGTCCGCAACCGCGATCGCGCCATCGAACGCCGAAATTACGTCATCGATCGGTTGCTTGAAAACGGCTGGATCAAGCAGGCCGATGCCGTTGCCGCCCGCAAGGAGCCAATGATCGTCACCAGCCGCTCCAATGCCGCACACATTTTCGCGGGCGAATATTTCGCCGAGGAAGTCCGCCGCGATATCTTCGAGCGTTATGGCGAGAAGAAGCTCTATGAAGGCGGCCTTTCGGTGCGCACCTCGCTCGATCCCAAGCTTCAGATCATGGCCCGCAAGTCGATGGTGGCCGGGCTGGTCAAGTTCGACGAGGCTCAGGGTTGGCGCGGCGCGCCACATAAGATCGATGTCGGCGGCGACTGGGGCGTGAAGCTTGCAGAGGTCAAATCGCTCTCCGACATCTCGCCTTGGCGGATGGGGGTGGTGCTCGAGACCAGCGACCAGTCGGCGCGGATCGGCTTTCAGCCCGGCCGTGAGCTTGGCGGTGCGATCTCCAAGACTCGCGAAACAGGTTTGATCTCGCTGGACGGCGTGAAGTGGGCGAAGGCCGCTGCTGGTCCGACACGATTCAAGACGCCGACTGCGGTGACGCAGGTGCTCGCGCCGGGCGACGTGATCTATGTCGACCCACTGCTCGACAAGGACGGCAACAAGGTCGAGGGCCAGTACCGGCTCCGCCAGACGCCGGAAGTTTCCGGCGCGATGGTTGCGATGGATCCGTGGACAGGCCGTGTCGTCGCCATGGTCGGCGGCTTCTCCTTCGACCAGAGCCAGTTCAACCGAGCGACGCAGGCGTATCGTCAGCCGGGCTCCTCCTTTAAGCCGATCGTGTACTCGACGGCGATGGACAACGGCTACACGCCGTCAACGGTTGTGGTGGACGCGCCGATCGAAATCGATCAGGGGCAGGGCGCCGGCGTGTGGCGTCCGGAAAACTACTCCACCGGCAAGTATTACGGACCAACCACGCTGCGGAATGCGCTCATCAGGTCGCTGAACACGGTGACGGTGCGTCTCGCGCAGGACGTCGGCATGCCGTTGATCGGCGAGTATGCCAAGCGCTTCGGCATCTATGACGAGTTGCCGAACTATCTGTCCTACGCGCTCGGCGCGGGCGAGACGACGGTGATGCGCATGGTCACCGCCTATTCGATGTTCGCCAATGGCGGCAAGCGGGTGAAGCCGACGCTGATCGACCGCATTCAGGATCGCTACGGTCACACCATCTTCAAGCACGATCAGCGCGAGTGCCGGGGCTGCGATGCAGGCGATGGCTGGAAAAATCAGCCGGAGCCGTCGCTGGTCGATCGTCGCGAGCAGGTGCTGGATTCCATGACCGCCTATCAGATCACGTCGATGATGGAAGGCGTCGTGCAAAGCGGCACCGCGACCGTCTTGCGCGAAGTCGGCAAACCGATTGCGGGCAAGACCGGCACGACCAACGATGAGAAGGATGCCTGGTTCATCGGCTTCTCGCCCGATCTCGTGGTCGGCGTTTACATCGGCTACGACAAGCCGCGAAATCTCGGCAGAGGCGGCACGGGTGGCCATCTCGCCGCGCCGGTTGTGAAGGATTTCATGAAGCTTGCACTTGCGGACAAGCCCGCGGTTCCTTTCCGCGTGCCTGCAGGTATCAAGCTGATCCGCGTCGATGCCAAATCCGGCATGCGCACCGGACCGGGCGACGGCGGCAGAACTATCCTCGAAGCCTTCAAGCCCGGAACCGCACCGCCTGACAATTACTCTGTCATTGGTGTGGCCGACGCTGACGGGCGCTCGCCGGGCGTCTCCCCGGATGCTGACCGCGCGATCTTCCGGCCGGGGACTGGCGGCCTGTATTAGCGCGGTGCGTATTCCGCAAAAGTGGATACCGGTTTTGCGATCAGAATACGCGATCCTATAAAGTTGCGTTGGCCGCCGTCAGCCGTTACATCCCTCACGTCCTTTGAATCGCGGCTCAGCCGTAAGCTGGAATTGTCATGCGCCCCGAAATCGAACGCCTTGTTGAAGAGATCAAGCAGTCAGTCGGGCTGCTGAGGAGGCATCTTTGACGTCGATGCTGCAACGGCGCGCCTCGCCGAACTGAACGCTCTCGCAGAAGATCCCAACCTCTGGAACGATCCGCAGAAAGCCCAGAAGCTGATGCAGGAGCGGACCTCGCTTGAGGGGCAGCTCACCGGTATTGGCAAGATCAATCGCGAACTCGAAGACCAGATCGGCATGATCGAGCTCGGCGAGTCCGAGAACGACGAGGGTGTCGTCGTCGAAGCTGAGAATGCGCTCAGGGCTCTAAAAAAGGACGTTGCGCGGCAGGAGCTGGAAGCCCTGTTGTCCGGTGAGGCGGACAAGTTCAACTCCTACCTTGAAGTCCACGCCGGCGCGGGCGGCACGGAGAGCCAGGATTGGGCCTCGATGCTGCTGCGCATGTATACACGCTGGGCAGAGAAGCGCGGCTTCAAGGTCGAGTATCTGGAAGAAACGCAGGGCGAAGAAGCCGGCATCAAGTCAGCGACGGTCCAGATCAGCGGCCACAATGCTTATGGCTGGTTGAAGACAGAGGCAGGCGTGCACCGGTTGGTGCGGATTTCGCCGTACGACTCGAATGCGCGACGTCACACGTCGTTTTCGAGCGTGGCGATTTTTCCGGTCGTCGATAATTCGATCAAGATCGACATCGCGGAGTCCGATGTTCGCGTCGATACGATGCGTTCAGGCGGAGCTGGCGGTCAGCATGTCAACAAGACCGAATCCGCGGTGAGATTGACGCATATTCCGACCGGCGTGGCCGTGGTCTGTCAGGCGGGCCGTTCACAGCACAAAAACAAGGCGCAGGCCTGGGACATGCTGCGCGCGCGGCTTTACGAAATTGAGCTGAAGAAGCGCGAAGAAAAGGCCGCGGCCGATCAGGCCGCCAAGACCGACATCGGTTGGGGGCATCAGATCCGGTCGTATGTGCTGCAGCCGTATCAGATGGTGAAGGATCTGCGCACCGGTGTGCAGACGTCCGATACGTCGGGCGTGCTCGACGGCGATCTCGATGATTTCATGGCGGCGACACTGGCGCAGAAGGCATTCGGCACCACACCCGGGGCGATCGAGGACGTCGACTAGAGTTTTCGTTTTGTCGCGTTTCTTTAAGCGAACCGGTGCTCACCTCGCCTGAGGGCGCTCAAACGCGGAGCCGGGTTGTCCGGAAGCGGGTGGTTTTGCGCCCAGCCGCCGCCTATGCCTGTGTGCCATGGCAGTCGTGCAAGAAAGACTTCCCGAAATCGAGTTGAGGATGGATG
Source organism: Pseudomonadota bacterium (assembly GCA_040387615.1). Lineage (GTDB taxonomy): Bacteria > Pseudomonadota > Alphaproteobacteria > Rhizobiales > Xanthobacteraceae > Afipia. The sequence continues at coordinate 169,662 of JAZKDK010000002.1, forward strand.
AGCGCGATTGGTCGCGGCTGGTCTTCCTGTCGATTCTCTGGGGCGGAACGTTCTTTTTTACCAGCGTGGCGCTGAAGGAATTGCCGCCGCTGACGCTGGTTTGTCTTCGTCTGTCGCTCGCGACACTGATCCTGCTGCCGGTGTTCTGGATTAATCGAATTCGGTTTCCCGTTGGTATCGCAGGCTGGTGGCCCTACGCGGTGATGGCGCTCATCAACAACGTCATCCCGTTTTCGCTGCTCGTGATGGGGCAGACTTACATTCCGGGTGGTACGGCAGCGGTCGTGAATGCCACGACGCCGGTTTTCACCGTCCTCGTTGCTGCGGCATTTGGCGAGGAGAAGCTCATCCTCCGGCGTGTCGCGGGCGTTCTACTTGGGCTTTGCGGCGTCATCATCCTGAAGGGATATGAATTCGACATCAGCTCCCGGCAAAGCATCGGCATCGCGCTCTGTCTTGGCGCGACGATCTGTTTCGGGTTCTCCGCCCTCTGGGCCAAACGAAAGCTGGCCGGTTCTCCGCCGATCGGGTCCGCGACTTTTCAACTTCTTTCGGGGAGCGTGATGATGCTTGCTCTGGCGAGCATCTTCGATCGCCCCTGGCAGTTGGAAATGCCGGGATTGATTACGTGGCTGGCGATTCTCGGACTTGCATCGCTCTCCACCGCACTCGCGTTTATTCTTTTCTTTCAGATCATCACGCGCTCCGGGGCGAGCAACGTGATGCTGGTGACGCTTCTCGTTCCCGTCAGTGCGATCCTGCTCGGCTATTTCATTCTGGGTGAGAGGATCGAAGCCCGTGAGATTGTCGGTGCGCTCGTCATCGCAAGTGCGCTGCTGGTGATCGATGGACGCGTCTTTCGTGGGTTCGGCCGGTCAGGGAAAGATTGAGCCAATTTATCCCTGAGTCAGGCGGACGCCGGCGCGAAGGAATTTCTGGGGGTCCACGGCATCGCCATCGATCCGCGTTTCATAGTGGAGGTGAGGGCCGGTAGAACGGCCTGTCGAGCCGACCGCGCCGATCACCTGGCCGAGGGCAATAATTTGCCCGACCTTGACGTTGATCTCCGAGAGATGCCCGTAGCGCGTCGACAGTCCGTTGCCGTGGTCGATCTCCACCAGACGGCCATAGCCGCCGCTCCATCCCGCGGTGACGACTTTACCGTTGGCCGTGGCGCGGACCGGATCGCCAGTCGAGGCGCGGAAATCGAGGCCGCTGTGCATCGCAGGGCGGCCGAGGAAGGGATCGCTGCGGACACCGAAGCCGGACGAGAATTCGACATTGCCGACAACCGGCTTGCGATACGGCACAAGCGACAAGGTGCGCGTGAGTTTATCGACCTGCGCACGGCTTAGATTGATCCGGTACAGTTGGCGGTCGAACGCGCTGGCGTCAGATGATGGCTTGGTCATCGGTATGAACGGTCCGCCTATTCCTCCCTTGGGAGCAGCGGCTTCGAGTTGCGCCACGTCCAGTCCAAGGTCGGTGATCACGCCGCGCATCCGGCGCATCCGCGACTCGTAGCTGCCTTCCACCGAACTGAGGGCAGCCGTTTGACGACCTTCGACCTTGTCCAGTGCGTTCTGCAGGTTTGACAGCACGCTGTCGACGCCCTGAGATTTCGCAAACTCGGTGCGCGGCTGGGCAACTGCAGGCGTCCGCGATTCAAGCCGGGCCTCGCGATCCGGCGGCGTAACAAAAATCACCGTGTCGTTGATCGGCGAGGGCTTCGGTGTTCCTGTCGCAGCTCCTGCATCGGTTGCCTGTGCGCCGCGCGCCGCCGGCTTGATCGAGCCGGTTGGGGTAGTGTCGGGCATCGCGTTGAGAGCCGCGGCACGCGATTCCAGCAGCGCCTGTCGTCGCATGATCTGGTTGAGCTTCTGGTCGTACTGTTCCTGATCGAGCAACTGACGGCTCGTGGTACGATCGACACGCGCGCGAAGTTCTGCGATGCGATCTTCATAGGCGTATTGCATGTCGGCCTGGCGCGCGATGAGCCGGGTCAGCACATCGTCGCGAAAAGCGAAGTAGGTCGCCGTCGCTGCAGACCACGCGCCCATGACAACGATCGATCCGGCCACGATCCAGAACACCACAGGCCCAAAGCGCACCGCCTTGCCATGATGGACAATGGTGTAGCCGTTGCGATCCGGACGATGATGCGCCGGACGCCGCTGCGGCGCCTTGGCATGCTCATGGGCGTGGTGGTGTTTGGGATGTTCGGAATAGTGGGCGGAACGGTTCGACATCAGCACTCCCGCGCCGACCGGAACGCGATCCGGACGGCTCAATTACAGGAGCCGATTTGAACCTTTCATGGTTAATTTTCGGAAAACGGTACGTAATTGCTTAAGCAACGCGGGCGGCCGCCAGCACCTCATCGGCGTGGCCATCGACCCTGACATTGCGCCAGACTTTTGCGACTTTGCCGCTGGCGTCGAGCAGAACCGTTGTCCGAATAATCCCCATGAACGTCTTGCCATACATCGATTTTTCGCCCCAGACACCATAGGCTTTCAGCATGCCGAGCTTCTCGTCCGACACGAGGGGGACCGTCAGTTCGTGCTTGTCGCGAAATCGCTCCTGCGCGGTTACCGGGTCGGCCGAGACACCGAGAATGGCGGTTTGTGCCGAAGCGAAGGCGTTGGCGAGGCGGCTGAAGGCGACGGCTTCGAGGGTACAGCCAGGGGTGTCCACGCGCGGATAGAAAAAGATCACCAGCTTGCGCCCGGCATAGGTCTCCAACGACACGAGTTGCCCTCCGTCGCGCGGCAATGAGAACGCAGGCGCAGGTTTCCCCTCAACAAGTGTTCGGACCATGCGGACCGGTATCGCAACTGGTTTGCTTTTCGTCGCAGGCACCGCGGGCTTTTTGGCCGATGCGGTCTTCGCGCTGGCGCGCTTGGTTGCGGGGGCTTTCGCGGCGCCACGTTTGGCCTTGGCTTTTTTGCCGGATTTACCGGCGGTGGATGCGGTTGATGCCTTGGTGGCAACCCGCTTGGCGGTCTTGGTTTTTCCGCCCCCGGCCTTTGAGGCCGATTTGGACGATTTCTTACGCGTTTTCTTGGACATACGCCTTCCTTTCGTCGCTTTCAGCAGGGTATTTTGGGATTCGCGAGAACCGCGACCAGACCACTAAAGCCAACTTCTTCGGCTGGGCAAATTTGACGTCCCCGAGGTATGGTGGATAGCCAATTTATTGAATTCTGCGACTCTCTCAGGCCACCGGTCGAACGACGGGCATTACAATAAACTAAGACTGGACCTTTAGTCTGGCACTACTCCGACGGAGCGAGTCTCCCATTTGACGCTTTGACGCCCGGCGGCGCGACCAGGCTGACTATCAGTACCGAGAGGCAATGCCGAGATCAGAGCCCAAAAAAGCCTTTGCGAAGGCTGCAGACGAGCACCGGCATTGGGATGATTCCGGATGGAATCACCATGACGATGCCGCCTGCGACCGGGCCATCAAGCTTCTCAACCGGCCAAGCATAGGAATTCATCGGGTCACGGACTGGTTTCGCGGGTTGCGCCGGGGGATCGCGGGCAGCCGATGGGCCGGGCGGGCCGCAATTGTCCTGATGTCGCTCAGCATTGTCTTTGCAGCGGCGTTCGGAGCGTTGTGGTTGCGGCTTGGTGCCGGACCGGTGAATCTCGACATCGTGACGCCATGGCTGGCATCAGCGATCGAGGAGAATCTTGGACACGACCACACTGTTGAAGTCGGAGGCACGCAGATCGAGCGCGCCGGACGGATCAAAATCGCTGTCCGGTTGCGTGACATCGTCGTGCGGGATCACGACCGCAACATCGTTGCGAGCGCGCCAAAAGCGGAAGTGAGACTGTCCGGGATGGCGCTCTTTACCGGGCGGCTCCGGGCCGAGACGCTCCGCCTTGTGGGCGCGGAACTTGCGGTACGGATCACGCCCGATGGCCGCGTCATTGTATCGACGGGGCAGAGCAACAGCCCGCTCGCAACCGGCAAGGTTGCCGTCAAACCGGCACCGCCAGCGGCGTCCGGCCCAACGCCTTTACCGTTTCAGGCATCGCCTGTACCTCCGGTCGCTCCAGCTTCATCCGTCGCTGCCTCGAATGGAACAAGCGGATTACTGGCCGCGCTTGATTGGCTCGACAGCCTCAGCGCCAAGGGTCTCGACGGTCAGAGCCTCAATGAAATCGGTTTGCGCAATGGCGTGCTGACGGTCGAGGATCAGCGCAACGGCGGCGTTCTCAACTTCACGAACATCAGCCTCAGTCTGCGGCGTCCGATTGGCGGTGGTGTAGCACTCAGCGTCGGCGAAGAAGGCAAGAACGGCTGGGAACTCAAGGTCGCGGTCGGTGCACCATCCAACGGCGTGCGATCGATCGACATCAGTGCCAACAAGGTCCCTACCAACAACCTGCTGCTCGCGGCCCGGTTGAAGGATTTCACTTACGCGGCTGACATGCCGCTCAGCGGCGAGTTCAAGGGCGAGATCGGCCGCGACGGGCTTCCGACCTACTTCCGCGGCGAGATCGTTGCGGGCAAGGGCACGATTGTCGATCTTAACGTGCCCGATTATCCGATGGTGATCGACCACGCCGACGCGCGCGTTGAATGGGATTCCGGACGCCGCGTCATGGTCGCTCCGTTTCATGTTTATGCGGGCGCCAACCGCATTACATTGCTGGCGCATCTCGAACCACCCAACGACGCCATCCCGAGCTGGCAGCTCGGACTCAGCGGCGGCACAATTCTGCTGGCCGGTGAAGGCGGAGAAGCACCCTCGATCTTTAACCGCATCGCCATTCGGCTCCGCTTCGATACCGAAAATCGTCGCGTGCTTTTGACTCAATGCGACATCAGCAATGGCGAGATAGGCATCGCCGGTTCAGGCAGTATCGACTATTCCGGCGAGCCGCGGCTGAAGCTTGGAATGGCAGCAACGCCGATGCCGGTTTCGGTGCTGAAGCGCATCTGGCCGGTGCTGATTGTGCCGGAAGTGCGTGAGTGGATCACCGAGCGGGTCGATCGTGGAATGGTCCAGCGGCTCGACGTGGCGGTGAATGCGCCGATCCATACGCTCGTCCGTGGCGGACCGCCGATTCCAGACGACGGTCTGTCGGTGAATTTTCTGGCGAGCGGTCTGACCATCAAGCCCGTCGATGACATGCCGTTGGTTCGCGATGCGGACATGAAAGGTCGCGTCAGCGGACGGACCGTCAACATCAATGTCGGGCAGGGCGTGGTCGATACGCCCGCCGGCAGACGGCTCAACATTTCCGACCTGACATTCGAGGTGCCTGATCTCGCGCCAAAGCCCGCGCCCACCAAGGTGCGCTTCCGGATCGACGGCCCGGTTCCGGCGGCCGCCGAAGTTCTTCAGTCGGAGCGGCTGCGCGAGGCGGGCGATACGGTGATCGATCCCAATTCGAGCAAAGGAACGGTATCCGCGATTGTGACTCTTGCGATGCCTTTGAAAAACGCGCTGACCAAGGCTGACACGACTTACTCGATCAACCTCGATCTCGGCGCGCTGGCCGTCGACAAGCTGGCGATGAACCAGAAGCTCGAAGCAAACTCGCTGAAGGTCGTCGCTGATAATCAAGGTTATCGCGTGAGGGGCGATGTCAGGATTGGCGGACAACCCGCGGCGCTTGATTATCGCAAGAACAACGAAGGCGATGCCGACGTGCGTGTTTCGGCGACCCTCGACGATGCTGCCCGTGCGCGCCTTGGCGTCGATCTGGGGCCGAGCCTGAGCGGTGCGATTCCCATCAAGCTGACCGGCAAGATTGCCGGCGGCGAGGGCGATAACCGCGACAATCGTTTCGGCGTCGAAGCCGATCTGACCGCCGCGCGCATCGACAACCTGCTACCCGGCTGGACCAAGGTTGCGGGCAAAACGACCAAGATGACCTTCACCGTCGTCCAGAAACCTCAGGGGACGCGCTTCGAGGACATTGTCGTCGAAGGCAACGGGACACAGATCAAGGGTTCGCTTGAAGTCGATGACAAGAACGATCTCGTCAATGCGTCCTTCCCGACGTTCTCGCCTTCGGAAGGTGACAAGGCGAATTTAAAGGCCGAGCGCGCACCTGACGGGACGTTGAAGGTCACGATGCGGGGCGAGGTGTTCGATGGCCGCGGCTTTATCAAGAGCGCGATGTCGGGCCGGGACCAGAACACCAAGGAAAAATCCAAGAGTTTCGACATCGATATCGACGCCAAGCTTGGCGCGCTTGCAGGCTTCTATGGTGAGGCGGTTCGCAGCATAGACCTGAAACTCACGCGTCGCGGTGGTGTGATCAGGTCGTTCTCGCTCAACGGTAAACTGGGACGCGACACCCCGGTCATTGGCGACCTGCGCGGGAGAGCGCAGGGGCGGGACGTGATGTATGTCGAGACGAGCGACGCAGGCGCGTTTTTCCGTTTCACCGACACCTACGCTAAAATGAATGGCGGCAAGATGTGGCTGGCGGTCGATCCGCCGACGTCGGATACGTCGCCACAGGAGGGGCTGCTGAACGTCCGCGATTTCACGATCAAGGGCGAAGCGGCGCTTGACCGCGCTGTCGCTAACGCGCCGGGAGCAAATTCGCAGGGCGTCGGTTTCTCCGGCATGCGCGCGGAGTTCACCCGCCAGAGCGGTCAATTGCGGATCAAGGACGGCGTGCTTCGCGGCCCGACGATCGGTGCCACCATCGAAGGGCTCATCGACTATCCCGTCAATCAGGTGAAGATGAGTGGCACCTTCGTTCCGCTTTATGGTCTGAACAACATGTTCGGGCAGATTCCGATCGTCGGCCTGTTCCTCGGCGGCGGCAGCAATGAAGGCCTCATCGGCATTACATACGAGGTTGTCGGAACACCCGGCGCCCCGGTTCTGCGGGTCAATCCGATTTCGGCTATGGCACCAGGCGTGTTCCGCAAAATCTTCGACTTCAACACCGGCAAGCAGAACGCCCCTGCGGATTTTGCCACACCCAGTCAGCAGTGACAGCATTTCAGATTCAGGATCCGGACTACGAGGCGCGCGTTCGTAAGACGTTCGCAAATCAACCCGCATTGGCGACGCTCGGGATAACGCTGGCCAAGGTCGAGCCGGGAACGCTTGAACTGCGGATGCCGTATGATGCGAAATTCTCGCAGCAGAATGGGTTTCTGCACGGCGGCGTCGTCTCTGCGGGACTCGACACGGCGTGCGGGTTGGCGTCCTACACGCTGATGCCGGCCGCGGCAGACATTCTCACCGTCGAATTCAAGATCAATCTGCTGGCGCCGGCCAAGGGGCAGACGTTCCGCTTTGTCGGCAGAGTCGTGAAGCCGGGACGCACACTTGTTGTGGCGGAAGGCCACGCATTCGCCAGCGATGATGGCCGCGAAAAGCTGATCGCCACCATGTCGGCGACCATGATGACGATGGTCGCGCGAAGCTAGCCGTCTGGCGGATTTTTAGACCGGCTTGAGCAAGACGTGTTTTTTGCGGCCCATCGACAGCTTGATGACGCCTTCCGGCGTCAGATCTTTCGGTGTCAGGGCCATCTTTTCATCGGCGATTGCAACATCGTTGACGCGCAGGCCGCCGCCCTTGATCTGACGGCGCGCTTCGCCATTGGATGCCACAAGACCCGCCTTGACGAACAGGCCCAACACCGCCGCGCCAGCGTCGAGTTCAGCGCGCGGAATTTCCAATGTCGGCAGGTCGCCGGCGATGGCGCCTTCCTCGAAGGTCTTTCGTGCCGTCTCCGACGCAGCATCCGCAGCCTCACGTCCGCGAATGAGCGCCGTCGCTTCGGTCGCGAGGATCTTCTTCGCCTCGTTGATGTCCTGGCCCTTGAGCGCGGCGAGTTTCGCGATCTCGTCCATCGGCAGCAGAGTGAACAGCTTCAGGAAACGTTCGACGTCTGCGTCCTCGGTGTTGCGCCAGAACTGCCAGTAATCGTAGTTGCTCAGCAGGTCAGCATTCAGCCAAACCGCGCCCGCCGCCGTCTTGCCCATTTTCGCGCCCGAGGATGTCGTCAGCAGAGGGCACGTCAGCGCGTAGAGCTGGTGCGTGCCCATGCGGCGGCCGAGATCGATACCGTTGACGATGTTGCCCCATTGGTCGGAGCCGCCCATCTGAAGGTTGCAGCCGTAGCGCCGCGACAGCTCGACGAAGTCGTAGGACTGCAGGATCATGTAGTTGAATTCGATAAACGACAGCTCCTGCTCACGCTCGAGCCGCATCTTCACCGAGTCCATGGTCAGCATGCGATTGATCGAGAAGTGCCGGCCAACGTCACGGAGCATCTCGATGTAGTTGAGCGCCGTCAGCCACTCTGCATTGTCGGCCATCGCGGCATCGGTTTTGCCTGTGCCGAACCGGATCAGCTTCGTGAAGGTTCCCTTGATGCTTTCCTTGTTGGCATCGATCTGTTCGTAGGTCAGAAGCTTGCGCGTCTCGTCGCGGCCGGAGGGATCGCCCACGCGGGTAGTGCCGCCGCCCATGAGCACGATGGGCTTGTTGCCCGTCTGCTGGAGCCAGTGGAGCATCATGATCGACAGCAGGTGCCCGACATGCAGGGACGATGCCGTGCAGTCGTATCCGATATAGGCCGTCACATCGCCCTTGGCGGCAAGCGCATCGAGACCGGCGGCATCGGACATCTGGTGGATGAAACCGCGGCTCTGAAGGATGTTGAGGAAATCGGACTGGTAGGCGCTCATGGCGGCACTCTTTAACGATTCAGCTATTTAGCGTTTATTTGGGCCTGTGGTGTATCAGGTCCGGCGTTGGATTCAACCAAGCGGGTATTCGGGTTTTGCGGCCAGAATACGCGCAAAACGATGATTGAGGGCATTTTCGCCCCAAGGAGATGCCGTTGCTGAAGGCGATTGGGCTGATGAGCGGGACATCTCTCGATGGCGTCGATGTCGCGCTGATCGAGACGGACGGCGAGCGTATTGGGACGTTCGGGCCGACCGCTTATCGCGCCTATAGCGATAGCGAGCGCACCTTGCTGAGGCAGGCGCTTGCTGATGCGGTGCCGATCACCGCGCGCGAGGCTCGTCCCGGTGCTTTGACGGACGCGGAGTCATTGGTCACGCGTGCGCATGCGGAGGCTGTCGAGAATTTTCTGAAGACCCATAATCTGTCTCGCGATTCCATCGATGTCGTCGGCTTTCACGGTCAGACGGTCCTGCATCGTCCAGATCAGAAACTGACGGTGCAGATCGGTGACGGTCGTGCGCTGGCGACGTCGCTTGGCATACCGGTGGTGTTTGATCTTCGCGCCGCTGACGTTGCCGCAGGCGGGCAGGGCGCGCCGTTGGTGCCGGTGTATCACCGCGCATTGGTGCGGCTGTTGAACAGCACGGGAGCGGCGATGGTTGTCAACATTGGCGGCGTTGCCAATATCACCTACATCGACGGCGAGACCTTGATCGCTTGCGACACTGGCCCCGGCAATGCGTTGCTCGACGATTTCATGCTGCGCAGGGCGGGCGAAGCGGTGGACCGCGATGGGCGAACGGCAGCTAGAGGGCAGGCCGATCAGGACTGGATCGCGCGTGCATTGAGCCGTCCTTTTTTCACAGCATCGCCGCCGAAGTCGCTCGACCGCAATGATTTCGCGACACTGACTGTTGATGGCATGTCCACGGAGGACGGCGCAGCGACGCTGACGGCGTTTACGGCGGCCTCAATCGCGATGGTCGTGCCGATGCTGCCTCAGGTTCCCGCAAACTGGATCGTGGTTGGCGGCGGTGCCAGCAATCCCACCTTGATGCAGATGCTGGGCGAACGTCTGGCGCCCGCCACCGTTACGCGTGGCAGCGATTTCGGATGGTCAGGGGATGCCATTGAGGCGCAGGCCTTCGCCTACATGGCTGTCCGCAGCCTCAAAGGGTTACCGCTGACATTTCCGGGAACAACCGGCGTGGCCGAGCCACTGACGGGCGGCGTTCTCGCGAAACCGTGATTCATGCACTTGCATGGACCTTGACCGCACCGGGCTGCGCGACCTATAAAGATGCAGATGCATCTTTATAGGTTTTCTCGTGCCGTTCACCGACGCCGTCTTTCTGGCAACCCAACTGTTTCTCAGTGCGCGCGGCGCGGTTCGCGTGACGCGCTGCCGGATGACGAAGGCGATCCGCCACATTCGTAATCCGGGAGCCAATTCATGACCGAGACACTCAAGCTCATCAGCCATAAGCTATGCCCCTATGTTCAGCGTGCGGTAATTTCGCTGACGGAGAAAGGCGTGCCGTTCGAGCGGGTCGACATCGATCTCGACAACAAGCCCGACTGGTTCCTGAAGATTTCGCCGCTGGGCAAGGTGCCGGTGCTGCAGGTTGGCGACAAGGTTGTTTTCGAATCCGCGGTCATTCTCGAATATCTCGAGGAAATCCAGCCCAAGCCGCTGCATCCGAAAGACCCGCTGACCCGCGCTGAGCATCGCGCGTGGATGGAGTTCGGCTCTGCGGTGCTGGCGGACATCTGGGGATTGGAAACCGCGACCGACGAGGCGACGTTCAACGTCAAGGTGAAGCAGGCAACTGAAAAATTTGCGCGGCTTGAATCGCGGCTCGTCGCTGCGCCATGGTTTGATGGTGAATCCTTCTCGCTGGTCGATGCAGTGTTTGCGCCGGTGTTCCGCTATTTCGATACGTTCGATGAAATCGGCGATTTCGGCATTCTCGCCGGCAAGCCCAGGATTGCACGTTGGCGCAAGAGCCTGCGCGAACGACCCTCAGTGGTCGCGGCTGTGAGCGCCGAATATCCCGCGCTGCTGCGGGCCTTCATGAAGAAGCACAGGTCGTATCTTTCCCAACTGGACAAGCGTGCTGCTGCTTAAAGGCGCAGGTCCAGTAATAGAAATGGCGCGGACGATGTTTCGTCCGCGCCATTTTCGTTTGGAAAAGATCGTTTCGTTAGCGGACGTTGGCCAGCCGCATGTCGAGATAGGACGTCACCGATTCCATCAGCGGCTCCATCTTGTCGACGAAAAAGTGGTTGGCGCCGGGGATGACCTGCTGATCGATCACGATTCCCTTTTGCGTCTTCAGCTTCTCGACCAGCGTCGTGACGTCCTTTGCAGGTGCCACGATGTCCTTGTCGCCATGAACGATCAGGCCGGACGAGGGGCAGGGCGCGAGGAACGAGAAGTCGTAACGGTTGGGCTCCGGCGCGATCGAGATGAAGCCTTCGACCTCGGGACGGCGCATCAGAAGCTGCATGCCGATCCATGCGCCGAACGAGAATCCGGCAACCCAGCAGGCGCGCGCCTCGGGATTGATGGTCTGTGCCCAGTCGAGTGCCGACGCCGCATCTGACAGTTCGCCAGTGCCGTGATCGAATTGTCCCTGGCTGCGGCCGACGCCGCGGAAGTTGAAGCGGAGCACTGAGAAGCCGCGGGCTACGAACGCGTAATAGACCTGATACACGATCGGATGGTTCATATTGCCCTGGAACTGCGGATGCGGGTGCAGCACCATCGCAATCGGCGCATTCTTCTGCTTCGCCGGGTGGTAGCGGCCTTCAAGACGGCCGGCAGGGCCGGTGAAAATGACCTCAGGCATCAAAATTCCTTTGAAGCGTCGTTGTGCGGGCCGGTTGGCCGATGCAAACGATGTGTCTCTTGAGTGTTTCCATGCGCGGCAGGGCGCGATGAACGGGTGCCGCGTTCTAGCATGGGGCAAGGGGCAAAAAGCAAGCATATTGAGCCTGCAGGGACTATGTAGGGGCCCCAGATTGCTGATTATTTTCATGCAATTGTCAGGTAAAGCGCCCTGCGGATCGGACTGGATTGTCAGACATCATGCGTGACCGTGTCTATCTCGACTGGAATGCAACCACGCCGCTGCGACCGGAAGCGCGCGCTGCGATGGCGGCTGCGTTCGATGTCAGCGGCAATCCATCGTCCGTGCACAGTGAGGGCCGCGCAGCCCGAAGGCTTATCGAGGATGCGCGCGTGGCTGTCGCCGAAGCTGTCGGCGCGGATCTGCGGAACGTCATTTTCACGTCGGGAGGCACGGAAGCGAACGCGCAGGCGTTGGCGCCTGGCTTGCATCGGAGCGGTGCGGAACCGGCGCGGCGGCTGATCGTTTCGGCGATCGAGCACCCGTCGGTGCTCGCAGGTGGGCGATTCGCACAAGACGCCATAGAGATCGCGCCCGTGTTGCCCTCGGGGGTGATCGATTTGGTTGGCCTTGCGGGTCTGCTGGCAAACGGCCCTCCGGCGATGGTCTCCGTCATGCTGGCGAACAATGAAACCGGGGCGATCCAGCCGGTTCCGGAGGTCGCTGCGCTGGTTCATGAGGCGGGAGGCCTGCTGCATGTGGATGCGGTTCAGGCACTTTCAAAAATACCGATCAATATCAAGGTACTAGGGGCGGATATTCTCACGATTTCTGCACATAAGATCGGCGGTCCCAAGGGTATCGGCGCAGTCGCCGTCGCCGCCGGGGTCGAAGCACTGCACGCGTTGGTAAGAGGCGGCGGACAGGAGCAGGGCCGCCGGGCCGGAACCGAGAATGTGCCGGGAATCGCGGGCTTTGGAGCCGCGGTGAGGGCCGCCGTGGCGTCGGTGGACGCCGACGCGCCTCGGATGAGATCCCTTCAGGCGCGGCTTGAAGCCGGCCTCAGGAACCATCCCGGTGCCGTGATCTTCTCGGACGCCGTATCGAGACTGCCCAACACCACGTTGGTTTCGGCCCCCGGCCTGAAGGCGGAAACCGCCGTGATCGGCTTCGATCTGGAGGGCATTGCAGTATCTTCGGGGTCTGCCTGCTCCTCGGGCAAGGTCCAGCCTTCCCACGTGCTGCAAGCGATGAAGGCCGATCCGGCGCTCATGCAGGGAGCTATTCGCCTCAGTCTGGGCTGGGACACCACCGAAGCGGACATAGATAGGTGTCTTGAGGCTTGGATAAAGCTCTCAGGTGTATTACGTAAAGCCTCAGCAATCGGGCTTGAACAGTTCTAACCTTCACGCATTGCGTGTGTTCATGCTTGGTACAACTTAAGCGGTCCACCGCGGTCCTTGAAACCGCGAGCGGAGGATTCAAATGCCGGCCGTACAAGAGACAGTCGATCGGGTTCGCCAGATCGACGTCGATCAATATCGTTATGGATTCGAGACCATCATTGAATCCGAGAAAGCTCCAAAAGGGCTTTCCGAAGACACCGTCCGATTCATCTCCGCGAAGAAGAACGAACCGGAATGGATGCTGGAATGGCGTCTTGAAGCGTATCGCCGCTGGCTGACGATGGAAGAGCCGACCTGGGCTCGTGTCGATTATCCGAAGATCGATTATCAGGACCTCTATTACTATTCCGCGCCGAAAAAGAACGCGCTGGCCTCGCTCGATGAGGTCGATCCGGAAATTCTGAAGACCTACGAGAAGCTCGGCATTCCGCTGCGCGAGCAGGAGATGCTGGCCGGCGTTGTGCGCCCTGAAGGTGAGCGCCGGGTGGCCGTCGATGCCGTGTTCGACTCGGTGTCTGTTGCGACGACGTTCCAGGCCGAGCTGAAGGCAGCCGGCGTGATCTTCATGCCGATCTCGGAAGCGATCCGCGAGCATCCCGATCTGGTGAAGAAATATCTCGGCACCGTGGTGCCGACCTCCGACAACTATTTCGCGACGCTCAACTCGGCGGTGTTCTCCGACGGCTCGTTCGTTTACGTGCCGCCGGGTGTGAAATGCCCGATGGAGCTGTCGACTTACTTCCGCATCAACGAGCGCAACACCGGCCAGTTCGAGCGCACGCTGATCATCGCCGACAAGGGCTCATACGTCAGCTATCTCGAAGGTTGCACCGCGCCGCAGCGCGACGAGAACCAGTTGCACGCCGCCGTGGTCGAACTCGTCACCCATGACGATGCCGAGATCAAATACTCGACGGTGCAGAACTGGTATCCGGGCAACTCGGAAGGCAAGGGCGGCATCTACAACTTCGTCACCAAGCGTGGCGACTGCCGCGGCAAGAACTCCAAGATTTCGTGGACGCAGGTCGAGACCGGCTCGGCGATCACATGGAAGTATCCGAGCTGCATTCTGCGCGGCGACAACTCGCGCGGCGAATTCTATTCGATCGCGATTTCGAACGGCTACCAGCAGGTCGATTCCGGCACCAAGATGATTCATCTGGGCAAGAACACGACCAGCCGCATCATCTCGAAGGGCATCGCTGCCGGCGTCTCGCAGAACACCTATCGCGGCCTCGTCACCGCCCATCGCAAGGCAACCGGCGCGCGCAACTTCACAGCGTGCGACTCGCTGCTGATCGGCGACAAGTGCGGCGCGCACACCGTGCCGTACATCGAAGCCAAGAACTCGTCGGCGTTGTTCGAGCACGAAGCGACCACGTCGAAGATTTCCGAGGACATGTTGTTCTATTGCGTGCAGCGCGGACTCTCGCAGGAAGAGGCGGTGGCGCTCGTCGTCAACGGCTTCGTCAAGGACGTGCTGCAGCAATTGCCGATGGAATTTGCGGTCGAGGCTCAGAAGCTGATCTCGATCTCGCTAGAAGGAAGTGTTGGATGACCGCGTTACTGCAAGTCAAAGGTCTCAAGGTTCAGGTGGAAGATAACGAGATCCTGCACGGTCTCGACCTCACCGTGAATCAAGGCGAAGTCCACGCGATCATGGGGCCGAACGGTTCCGGAAAATCGACGCTGAGCCACGTCATCGCCGGCAAGCCGGGTTATGACGTGACCGCTGGCGAAATCCTGTTCAAGGGCGAAGACGTGCTTGAGATGGCGCCGGATGAGCGCGCCGCCAAGGGCGTGTTCCTCGCGTTTCAATATCCGGTGGAAATTCCCGGCGTTACCACGATGAACTTCCTGCGCACGGCGTTGAATGCTCAGCGCAAGGCCCGTGGCGAAGCCGAGCTTCTGGTGCCGGATTTTCTGAAGAAGGTGCGCTCGGTCGCTGACTCGCTCAACATTCCGATGGATATGCTGAAGCGCGGCGTCAACGTCGGGTTCTCCGGCGGCGAGAAGAAGCGCAACGAAGTGCTGCAGATGGCGCTGTTCCAGCCGAGCCTGTGCATTCTCGACGAAATGGATTCGGGTCTCGACATCGACGCGCTTCGTGTTGCCGCTGACGGCGTCAACGCGCTGCGCTCGAAGGATCGCGCGATGGTCGTCATCACTCACTATCAACGGCTGCTGAACTACATCGTGCCGGATTTCGTCCACGTCATGTCGAAGGGCCGCGTGGTCAAGAGCGGCGGCAAGGAATTGGCGCTGGAGCTGGAGAAGTCCGGTTACGCCCAGTTCGAAGACAAGGCAGCGTAAGCGGGTCCATTATGAACGTCGCATTGATTAAACCCACGACGGAGCATGCGCTCGGCGAATTGTTCGCCGCGGCGCGAAGCCGTTTGCCCGGTTCGGGTATCGTCGCTGAAGTCCGGCAGAATGCTTTCGACGACTTTGCGCGTCGCGGTCTGCCGCACCGGCGCATCGAGGAATGGAAGTATACCGACCTGCGCGCGTTGCTGCGCGAGGTGGCACCGCTGGCGCCTGCGCCGGATCAGGCTGCGCTTGCGCGGGCTGCGAAGGCGGTAAAATCGCTCGGCATCGACGGTACGCAGAAGCTGGTGCTCGTGGACGGCGTGTTCGCGCCGCAACTGTCGGATGTGACGGCGCTCGAAGCGGGCGTTCATGTGAAGGCGTTGCGCGAGGTTCTCGAGGATAACGACAACAAGGTGCGCGCGGATCTGCTGATGACCAGCGTCGCGTCGGACGCGATGATTTCGCTGAACGCCGCGCTCGCGACGGATGGCGTCGTGATCGACGTGGCCGAAGGCGCTGTGCTCGCCAAACCAATTCATATCGTTCATGTAGCCACCGATTCAGCCACGTCGCTTGTTACGCGCTCGTTCCTGAAGATCGGGAAGGGTGCACGCGCGACATTCGTTGAGAGCTTCATCGCCGCGGAAGGTGCGAAGTCCTACCAGACCCACGACTCCGTCGTGATCTGGATTGGTGACGGTGCCGAGCTTCAGCACGTCCGCCTGATGGAAGACGCACTTGACGCGGCTCACATCGCGACTGGCATCTTCACGATAGGTGCCAAGGCGAAGCTGAACACGTTCAACCTGACCAATGGCGGCAATGTCAGCCGCTATCAGGGCTTCCTTACGTTCGCCGGCGAAGGCAGCGAACTCACCACCAACGGCGTCAATTTGCTCGGCGCTCGCCGGCATGGCGACACCACGCTGGTGGTCGATCATGCGGTGCCGCACTGTGCGAGCCGCGAAGTGTTCCGCGCAGTTCTCGATGATCGCGCGCATTCGGTGTTTCAGGGCCGAATCATCGTGCGCCCGGACGCGCAGAAGACCGACGGCAAGATGATGACTCGCGCGTTGCTGCTGTCTGACGAGGCCGAAGCATCTAACAAGCCGGAACTGGAGATCTTCGCGGACGATGTGACCTGCGGTCACGGCGCGACCACCGGCGCTCTCGATGAGAGCCTGTTATTCTATTTGCGCGCGCGCGGCCTGCCCGAGAAGGAAGCGCAGGCACTTCTGATCGCAGCTTTCGTCGGTGAGGCTATCGAGTCGATCGTGGATGACAATCTTCGCGACTTCGCGGTCGCCGCGGCCGAGCGATGGCTGGCGACGCGAGGCTGATGATGCATCCGGCAGTAGCCAACGGTTCATACGATGTGGAGCGCGTCCGGCAGGATTTTCCAGCGCTCGCGCTGAAAGTCTACGGCAAGCCGCTGGTGTATCTCGACAACGCGGCATCGGCGCAGAAGCCGAATGCGGTGCTCGACCGCATGATGGAAGCCTACAAGTCCGAATACGCCAACGTTCATCGCGGCCTGCATTATCTGGCTAACGCGGCGACGGATGCTTACGAGGGCGGGCGCACCAAAGTTGCGCAATTCCTGAACGCGAAGCGCAACGAAGAGATCATCTTCACGCGCAACGCCACCGAGGCGATCAATCTCGTGGCGTCGTCATGGGGTGAGCCGAACATCAAGGCCGGCGACGAGATCGTGCTCTCGATCATGGAGCATCACTCGAACATCGTGCCATGGCATTTCCTGCGCGAGCGGCACGGGGCGGTCATCAAGTGGGCGCCGGTCGATGATGAAGGCAACTTCCTGATCGACGAATTCGAAAAGCTGCTGACGGCGAAGACCAAGCTCGTCGCCATCACGCAGATGTCCAATGCGCTCGGCACCGTCGTGCCGGTCAAGGATGTCGTGAAGCTCGCGCATGCGCGCGGCATTCCTGTATTGGTCGACGGCAGCCAGGCGGCCGTTCATATGGCCATCGACGTGCAGGACATCGATTGCGACTTCTATATCTTCACCGGTCACAAGCTCTATGGCCCGACCGGGATCGGCGTGTTGTACGCAAAGTACGATCACCTCGTTGCGATGCGCCCTTACAATGGCGGCGGCGAAATGATCCGCGAGGTCGCGAAGGACTGGGTGACGTACGGCGATCCGCCGCACAAGTTCGAGGCGGGGACACCGGCTATTGTTGAGTCGATCGGGCTCGGTGCCGCGATCGATTACGTAAATTCCATCGGCAAGGACCGTATCGCGAAGCACGAACACGATCTGCTGACCTACGCGACCGACCGGCTGCGCGAGATCAATTCGCTCCGCATCATCGGCACGGCGAAGGATAAGGGGCCTGTCATCTCTTTCGAAATGAAGGGCGCGCACCCACATGATGTGGCAACGGTGATCGATCGTGGCGGCATCGCGGTCCGGGCAGGCACCCATTGTGTCATGCCACTTCTGGAGCGATTCAACGTGACGGCGACGTGCCGTGCCTCATTTGGCATGTATAATACGCGCGCTGAAGTCGATCAGTTGGCGCAGGCGCTTATCAAGGCGCGGGAGCTATTCTCATGAACGACACCATCCAGACGGCCGAACCGGCGGCCCTGAAATTCGATACCCAGTCGGCGCTTCCTCCCGAGGAAACCGAACGGCTCGGCATCGACATCGTGGCCGCGCTGAAGACCGTGTTCGACCCTGAAATCCCGGCGGACATCTACGAGCTTGGCCTGATCTACAAGGTCGACATCAAGGATGACCGCTCCGTGGACGTGCAGATGACGCTGACGACGCCGAATTGCCCGGCGGCCGGCGAACTGCCGACCATGGTGGAGAACGCCGTGGCCAGTGTCGCGGGCGTTGGCCCTGTCAGCGTGGCCGTTGTCTGGGAGCCGACCTGGACCCCGGACCGGATGTCAGACGAGGCGCGCCTCGTTCTCAACATGTGGTGATTTGAAGATCGTTACCGACTCGGCATGTAATCTGAAGGCGGCATTGAATTGCCGCGGGAAATGACCAAATGACCGGTATGACGCCAAGCACTCCGACACCCGCCGCAAAGCCGGCCGTTCGCCCCCGTCCGCAGGTCATGCGACTGACGGACGCTGCAGCGTCGCGGGTCAAGGAACTGTCGGCGCGCGCCGACTCCGAGATCGTCGGTCTTCGCGTCGGCATCAAGAATGGCGGCTGCGCCGGCCAGTCCTACACCGTCGAGTATGCCCACGAAGTGCGCCCGACCGACGAGGTCGTCGAAGATAAGGGCGTGAAGGTGCTCGTCGATCCGAAGGCGGTTCTGTTCCTGCTCGGCACCGAGATGGACTACAAGGCCGACAAGATGCAGGCGCAGTTCATCTTCAACAATCCCAATCAGATCAGCGCCTGCGGATGCGGCGAGTCAGTTCAGTTGACCGCTGCGAAGATCGACGGCTGATCAATCCGGTCCGGCTTTTCTAGTTTCGCGTATCTGGTCGCAAAACCGGTATCCACTTTTGCGGAATACGCGATGGACCGCGACTATCTCATCGATCTTTTCTCTGAGTTTGGGCCCGTCGTCCTTCGCAGGATGTTCAGCGGTTATGGCATCGTCGCTGACGGTGTGAACTTCGCCATGGCGCTGCGCGCCGGTGTCATCTTCAGGGTCGATGATCTGACGATCCCTCGCTACGAGGCGGAGGGCGCCAAGCCGTTCCAGTATGAGACCAGAAACAAGACCGTCGTCGTGAAGTCGTATCGGCATTTGCCGGAGCGACTCTACGACGATCCCGAAGAACTGGCTGTGTGGGCGCGCGAGGCTGTCGGTGCGGCGAAACGGGCTGCGGCGAAGAAGTCCGGGGTGAAAAAACGGACAACCAGGCAAGCTGCCAAGTCTGTTCCGGCGAAGGCCAAAACGAGCAAGGCCAAGCCGTCCGCAGGAAAGAAAGCGTCTGCGAAAGCTGCCAAGAGAACTATTAAGGGCAAGAAAATCAGCCCGAAACGGGCACCCGCGAAAAAACGTTAAGCGACCTGAATGCGGTCGGTCGGCGAGAATTCGGGATCGGCTTCACAGATCACCCGGTTGCGGCCGTTGCGCTTGGCCGCATAGAGGCAGGCATCGGCGCGCTCAATCAGCCGTTCGCGATCGTCGCCAGGTTGCAGCATGGACACACCGACTGAAATGGTCACGCGGCCGAGAATCTCGCCCGTCGATTTCTTTTTCAACTGCTTGGACATGACGGCGCGACGGATGTTGTCGGCGACCGTCAACGCCTGACGCAGGGCGGTATTTGGCAGCACCACGGCAAACTCTTCACCGCCGTAGCGTGCGGTGATGTCCTGTCCCTTGGTCGTCTGCTTCAGCGACATCGCAACAAGACGCAACACCTGGTCGCCGGTGAGATGACCGTAGTTGTCGTTGAAAGATTTGAAATGGTCGATGTCGAGCATCAGCAACGATAGCGGCTCACCGCACTCGGCTGCGTGGGTCACCGCGTTCTCGATGGCGCGGTCGAAGAACTTTCGGTTGCCCAGCGAGGTGAGGGGATCGGTCAGGCTTTCCGCGCGAATGGCTTCGAGGCTGTGCTGGAGGCTGCTGATCTGCTGCTTCGACGTGGCGAGGCGGGCTTCCAGCGCCTTGTTTGTTTCCTGCATCTCCCGAGTCGATGCCACAAGCGCTTCGACCACGGCCTTGACCTGCTCGCGATCCTTGGCGCCGGACAGTTTCTGGGTAGCGCCTTCGAGATTGCGCCCGAATGTGGAAGTCATTCCCAGAGCATCCGTGATGAGGTTCATCACGTCATCAATTTCGTTGATCACCCGCGTGCCGACCGTGTCGATACGCTCAGTGGTCCGGTTCTGGGAGAGGTAAGTTTCGTAGATCTGCTCGAGATCTGCCTCGGTCAGCTTGCCGTTGCGTCCCAGCGTTTCGTTGATGATCTTGTTGAGCGCGGCGTTGTAGCCGGTCGCGTAGATGTACCAAATCTCGTAATTGCGAGGCACTGCATTCTGGCGCAAGGATCGGATTTGACCCAACGCGACTTCAGCGAACGCCATGGTGCGTTCGTATTCTTCCAGCAGGCCAATCACGTTCGGTGTCCTTCAAAGACAGGCTTCTGCCTGCCCTTTTAACGAAATGGCTAAAAGTATCGGTGGCACGTTAAGGGAGGAGAATGAATGACCCGTAAACGGCGCAATCCGCAGACGGGTCAATCGGTTGTGGCTAGCCGCGGGCGCGGACTGGCCGCAGCAGAAACGCTGGAAGGTGCGAGTGGTCGCCCGGCTCGGCATGCTGTTCGCGTGAGGCCGGCGGCATTGCGCGTCCGATCGACGGCGCCTGAGATGGTGCGGGCTTTTCGGCGGCGGCCTGCGGCTTCCGGTCTGCGCCTTCGGGCTTGCGGGATTTGTTGCGGCCGCCACGGGTCCGCTGGGAATCGCGGCGGGGTTTGCGCTCTTCCGGCGCACGCTCGGCCTGCTGTTCGCGGGCAGGCGATGGCGAGGCTTCGGTGCTTGCAACGGGGGTGACATCTGCGCGAGCGATGGGCTGGCCGATCAGCTTCTCGATAGCGGTGACAGATTTCTGATCCGCGGGGCTGACGATTGAAATTGCCGTCCCGGAGCGGCCCGCCCGGCCGGTGCGGCCGATGCGGTGGACATAGTCATCCGGATGGTGAGGAACGTCGAAATTGAAGACGTGGCTCACTTCGGGGATGTCGAGGCCGCGAGCGGCGACGTCGGAGGCCACCAGCAGCGGAAGCTCACCCTTGCGGAATTGGTCGAGCGAGGCGGTTCGAGCCGACTGATCCATGTCGCCATGAAGTGCGCCGACGCTGAAACCGTGCTTTTGAAGGGACTTGTAAAGAAGCGCGACTTCACGCTTGCGGTTGCAGAAGATGATCGCGTTTTTGAGATCCTTGGCGTCCCGCAGCAACTGCCGGAGCATCTCGCGCTTCTCATGCGGCTCGCGGCCCACGCTAACCTGCGACTGGGTCACGGTGGTCGCGGTCGATGCCGGCTTGGAGACTTCGACCTTTTCCGGATTGTGAAGGAAGGTCTCTGTGATGCGCCGGATTTCCGGCGGCATGGTCGCGGTGAAAAACAGGGTCTGGCGGGTGAATGGTACCAACTTACAGATGCGTTCGATGTCGGGAATGAAGCCCATGTCGAGCATGCGATCGGCTTCGTCGATCACCAGCAATTCGACGCCCGTGAGAAGCAGGCCGCCGCGCTCGGTGTGATCCAGCAATCGGCCCGGTGTGGCGATCAGCACGTCGACGCCGCGCATCAGCTTGGTGTCCTGGTCGCCGAACGACACGCCGCCGATCAGGAGCGCGACATTCAGTTTCTGGCCGACGCCGTACTTGTCGAAGTTTTCCTTCACCTGGGCCGCGAGTTCGCGGGTCGGCTCGAGGATAAGGGTGCGCGGCATACGCGCGCGGGCCCGGCCCTTTTCCAGCAGCGTCAGCATTGGCAGCACGAAGGCGGCGGTCTTGCCGGTGCCGGTCTGCGCGATGCCGAGCACGTCGCGCCGGGCGAGAACGTGGGGGATCGCTTGTTCCTGGATGGGGGTGGGGGTCGTATAACCAGTCGCTGCAACGGCAGCGAGAACCTTGTCGGACAGGCCGAGATTGGAAAAGGACATTGAGCCTCGAGTCGAAATCGCCGTTCGGACTCTGGAAATTTCTGTCGCGCTCACCCCGGAACGGCACGCTTTAAGGGCACGGGGAGGAGATATTTGCCGACAGGCGGCTGGCCAGGGAATCGCGTCTCGATTCTGACCGCGTTGCAGCGGAACATAGGCATGAAACGGCGAAAGTCAATGAATTTGAGGGCTAAAACCGCGAAAAACCTTAATACGACAACAAGTTGAATGGGTTTTCAGCCTCAGGGCCGGCACATGAACCGCCTTCTTGTAGCAGGCGACTATGACATACTGACCGCCGGAACCGGGCTTTCGCTGGTGAGCGGCCCGAGGGGATAGGACCATGACTAGTCATCGCATCAGGGCGCTGCTGATCGGCCTCGTCGCGCTGACAACCGCGTTCGTCGCGCCGGCTTATGCCGAAAAGCGGGTGGCGCTGGTGATCGGCAACAACGATTACCGCAACGTGCCCCAGCTCCAGAAGGCGGTGAACGATGCACGGACCATGAGCGATGCGCTGAAGCAACTGGGCTTCCACGTGCTGTTCGCGGAAAATCAGACCCGCAAGGCTTTCAGCGAAACGATGCTGGCGTTCGACAAGATTGTCGAGCCGGGCGATACGGCATTCTTCTTTTTCGCCGGGCATGGATTCGAAATCAACGGCCAGAACTATCTGCTGCCGACGGACATCGCGGCCGTCACGCAAGGCCAGGAGGAGTTGATCCGTGACGGTGCGTTCTCGGCCGAGCGCGTGATCTCGCGGCTTCAGGCCCGTGGCGCGCGGACCTCGATCTTCGTGTTCGATGCCTGCCGCAACAATCCTTTCGAGGCGACGGGTACGCGCGCGCTTGGCGGAAGCGGAGGCCTCGCGCCTATTTCGCCGCCGGAAGGCGTGTTCGTGATTTTCTCCGCGGGCGCCAAGCAGACTGCGCTCGACCGCCTGAACGACAACGATCCCAATCCCAATTCGGTATTCACCCGAAGCTTCGTCCGCGAACTCGCACAACCGGGACTCAATCTCGTGCAGATCGCCAAGCGGACGCAATCCGATGTGCGCAAGATGACGGTGGCGGCAAACCGGATGCAGACGCCGGCTTACTACGATCAGATTGTCGGTGACTTTGTTTTGAGGCCTGCCAAGGACGGAGATCGCGCCATCGCTGTCGAGCCGCAGGTGCAGGTGGTAGCGCTGCCGGTTCAGCCGACTCCCCCGATCGTGATTGACAACGGCAATGCGCCGATTGCGAGTTTCATGCGCCACAATGGCGGATGGTCCATTGCATTTTCCATCGCCGATCCGACGCTGGCGATTTCCTGGCGGCTCGGCGAGAGCGGCGAGTTCAAGGAGACGGGATTCACCGATGCGCTCGATCCACGCACGCGGCGGCGTATGCCGAATCCGTCAATAGAGCTGCCGAACGATGCGCCGGCGGCGACGATTCAGGTGCGCTATGTCGATCCGACCGGCCAGATGCAGGGCCCGTTTCCAATCAAGTTTGATCCCGAGGCGGCGCTGATCGCCAGTCATCGCAAGCTGCTGGATATGACCTCCAACAGCTGGCTCTCGTTTGGCGGCTACAGTGGCCCGCTGGTCTATTACTCACAGATTTTGTCGTTCCGCTGCGCCGTTCGGGAAATGCGCGTCGGCATAGATACGACGGTGCCGAACCAGGTGGTCAAGATTCCGCCGTGCAATCCGAAGGACCCATCGGCAATTCCGGAAAACGCCGCGTCGTACATGAAGATACCGGCGACGACCCGATCGGTCTCAGTCGAACTGACCTATCAGGACGGCAGCCTCTCGGAGATCAAGAACTTCCGGCGGTAAGAAGGAAAGTCAGATGTCCTTCGAGAGTCCAAGCGAACCTGCCAGGCGCTCTCTCTCGGTGCAGTGCTGCATTGTGGGCGGCGGACCGGCCGGAATGATGCTGGGCTATCTGCTCGGCCGATCCGGGATCAAAACCGTTGTTCTGGAAAAGCATGCCGACTTTTTTCGCGATTTTCGCGGCGACACGGTTCATCCCTCGACCATGCAGGTGATGCAGGAGCTTGGGCTGCTCGACGATTTCCTGAAAATTCCGCATCAGCAATTGACCCAGATGCAAGGCGTGTTCGGAGCGACGCCGATCCGGATTGCGGACTTGTCGCAGTTGAGGACAGCGTGCCCGTTCATTGCGCTGATGCCGCAATGGGACTTTCTCAATTTTCTTGAAAGCAAAGGCGCGCGTTTTCCAAGCCTCCAGATTATGAAGTCCACCGAGGCAACCGAGCTGGTCAGGGATAGCGAGCGCATAACCGGCGTCATTGCTTCGACGCCGCAAGGTCCGCTTCATATTTCGGCCGATCTCACGGTGGCTTGCGATGGGCGTCACTCGATCCTGCGGGAGCAGGCGGGCCTCAAGGTTGAGAACATCGGTGCGCCGATTGATGTGCTCTGGTTTCGAGTTGGAAAGTTGAAGGCCGACAGCGACGGTATCTTCGCGCGGCTGCAGCGCGGTCAGATGATGGTGACAATCGATCGCGACGACTACTGGCAGTGCGCTTATGTGATCGCCAAGGGCAAGATCGACGACATCAAGGCGCGGGGGATCGATGCGTTTCGCGAGAGTGTCGTATCGCTGGTGCCAATTTTACGCGATCACATCGGCGATGTAAAAAGCTGGGACGACGTCAAGCTGCTCACAGTTCGTATCGATCGGTTGACGCAATGGGCGTTACCGGGACTGCTCTGTATTGGCGACGCTGCACATGCGATGTCTCCGGTCGGGGGCGTCGGCGTCAATCTTGCGGTGCAGGATGCGGTCGCGGCCGCAAACATCCTGTTCGACAAATTTGGGGCCGGGGAGCCATCGCTGGATGACCTCGAAGACGTTCAGCAACGTCGCCTGTTTCCGACGCAGGTGACGCAGGCCATGCAGACCGTCGTTCAGGATCGCATTATCAATCGCGCACTGTCCGGTGAAGATATAAAACCGCCGTTCGCTGTCCGCGTAATCAATGCCCTGCCGTCGCTTCAGGGCCTCACGGCCCGTCTGCTCGGCATCGGTGTTCGGCCGGAACACGTCCACTCTCCCGAGAAGGCATGATCAGCCCTGTGTGGAATAGCCGCCGTCAACCGGGATCGCAGTGCCGGTGACGAAATCGGATGCGGATGATGCGAGAAATACGGCGGTGCCTGCGAGATCGTCGATGTTGCCCCAGCGCTTTGCAGGCGTGCGGTTCAAGACATTTTCGTTGAGTCCCGGAATCTGCTCGCGTGCGTTTCGGGTGAGGGCGGTGTCGATCCATCCGGGCAGGATCGCATTGGCCTGAATATTGTCGGCCGCCCACGACAACGCGATGGACTTGGTGAACTGCACGATGCCGCCTTTGCTCGCGGCATAAGCGGGCGCGAAACTCGCGCCGAAAATCGACATCATTGAGCCGATGTTGATGATCTTGCCGCCACCTGCCTCTTTCATCGCCGGATGGACGGCCTTCGAGCAGATAAAAGCACTCGTAAGATTGGTGTCGATAACGGTGTGCCAGTCTTCGAGGCTAAGCATGTGCGCGGGATGACGGACGCTCATTCCCGCGTTGTTGATGAGAATATCGAGCCGGCCCAACTGTTTCAGTGTGGTCTCGACCAAGTCTGCGACGGAGGCTTTGTCTGTCACATCGACGGCGATTGCCAGCGCCTTTGCGCCGAGTGCTTCGACGTCGCGAACAGCGTCTTCGGATTTTGCCTTGTTGCGACCGGCAATGATGATGCTCGCCCCCGCACGGGCAAGGCCGCGTGCCATGCCAAGGCCGATACCACCATTGCCGCCAGTGACGATGGCGATTTTTCCGGTCAGATCGAAGGACGATGTTTGCATGCTGTCTCCGTTGCGGTCTTCGCCGCTCGCGGAGATAAAATCACACCAAAGACATATATCCTAGCGGCCCCGTGCGAATACGATCATCAGCAGCCCGATTATGCCGAGCGCAGTCCCGTAATACGCCCAATGGATCCGGCTGATCATGAAGCTGGACTGAGGCCAGTTCACGTAACCCGTGCCCTGGCCGACCCAGAGTGCTCCGACAAGGATAGCGAGCGTGCCAGTGACGAGGAGAGAGGTTCTCATACGAGAACTACGTCCCTTCCTTGAATTGGTTTCACACCGCGACCATCGGTTACACGTCTAGCAGATCCTCGTTGGCGAATTCCGCCTTGTCGGAAATAAACGCAAAGCGGGCTTCGGCCTTGGTGCCCATCAAGCGCTCGACCGAATCCGCCGTGCCTTCGCGGTCGTCCGGCAGCAGCACCACGCGCAGCATGGTGCGCTTGGTCGGATCCATCGTGGTTTCCTTCAACTGCGCCGGCATCATCTCGCCGAGGCCTTTGAAGCGGCCGATATCGACCTTGGCGTTGGCGTGGAATTCCTTTTTCAGGAGTTCATCGCGATGAATCTCGTCGCGCGCGTAGACCGTTTTGGAGCCATGCGTGAGTCGATAGAGTGGCGGGACGGCGAGATAGAGATGACCTTCGTCGATCAGGCGCGGCATCTGCCGATAGAAGAACGTGATGAGGAGCGAGGCGATGTGCGCGCCGTCCACGTCCGCATCGGTCATGATGATGATGCGGGAGTAGCGCAAATCCTCTTCGCGATACTGCGCGCCAATCCCGGCGCCGATGGCCTGGATGAGATCGGCCAGCTGCGCGTTCGAGGTCAGCTTGTCCTTGGTCGCCGACGCGACGTTGAGAATCTTTCCGCGCAACGGCAGGATCGCCTGCGTCTTGCGGTCGCGCGCCTGCTTGGCGCTGCCGCCTGCGGAGTCGCCTTCGACGATGAAGAGTTCTGAGCCTTCGGTAGCGCTGTTGGTGCAGTCGGCCAGCTTGCCGGGCAACCGCAGCTTTTTCACAGCGGTCTTGCGCGAAGTTTCTTTCTCGGCGCGGCGGCGCAGCCGCTCGTCGGCCCGCTCGACCACGAATTCCAGCAGCTTGTTGGCCTGCAGGGGATTGCCGGTCAGCCAGTGATCGAACGGGTCCTTGATGGCCTGTTCGACGATCTTCTGGGCCTCGGCGGTTGCCAGACGATCCTTGGTCTGCCCCTGAAATTCCGGCTCGCGGACGAACACCGAGAGCATGGCGGCTGCACCGACCATCACGTCTTCGGATGTGATGGACGAGCCTTTCTTGCCCTGGCCGATGCGCTCGGCGTAGTCCTTCAACCCGCGCAGCAGCGCGCTGCGGAAACCTGCTTCGTGCGTGCCGCCATCCGGCGTCGGAACCGTGTTGGTGTAGGACGACAGGAAGCCGTCGGCATCCGCAGTCCATGCGACCGCCCATTCGCAAGCGCCGTGTGCGCCGTTGCGGCCGGATCTGCCGGAGAAAATATCCGGATGCACCAGCGTATCCGCGTGGATCGCCGCGGCGAGATAGTCCTTCAGGCCCCCGGGGAAATGGAAGGTGTCCTCCGCCGGGACGTCATCGACGCCCTTGAGCAATTCCTTGTCACAACGCCAGCGAATCTCGACGCCGCCGAACAGATAGGCCTTCGAGCGCGCCATCTTGAACAGGCGTTGCGGCTTGAACACGGCTTTCCCGCCGAAAATGTCGGTATCGGGCTTGAAGCGGATGCTGGTGCCGCGGCGATTGTTGATCTTGCCGAGTTCTTCGAGCTTGCCCTTCGGCTTTCCGCGCTCGAAGGTCATCCTGTAGAGTTGCTGATTGCGTGCGACCTCGACCACGAGCTGCGAGGAGAGGGCGTTCACGACCGATACGCCGACGCCGTGCAGACCACCCGAGGTCTCGTAGACTTTGGAGTCGAATTTGCCGCCCGCATGCAGCGTACACATGATGATTTCGAGGGCGGATTTCTTCGGAAATTTCGGGTGCGGATCGACCGGAATGCCGCGCCCGTTATCGACGACCGTGAGATAGCCGTCGGCCCCGAGATGCACCTCGATAAAAGTCGCGTGGCCGGCCAGCGCCTCGTCCATCGAGTTGTCGATGACTTCTGCGAACAGGTGGTGCAGCGCCTTTTCGTCGGTGCCGCCGATATACATGCCGGGACGACGCCGAACGGGCTCGAGACCTTCAAGCACCTCGATGTCGCGCGCAGTGTAGCCAGCCTCAGCGCCCGAGGGCTTGGCTGTGGCTTTTGCGGCCGCACGGGGCTTCCGATCCGATGAGGCAAACAGATCGGTGTCTGTTTTTTCTTTCTTTTTCAATGGCTTCCGCATATCTCTTAAATCTTGATAGATCGTGATCGGGAGACGAATCGCTGGCTGTTACTATGCCATGGTTGCGGCGGTAAATGTGACGCAGGCGGTTCCCAAACAAGGTGGGCGGCTGCCGTGGTATGCGGATCAAGGGGAACCGGCGTGCACAATAAAAAGGCCGGGAACGGGACATTGCATGACTTTTGAAGAAATGACTCGCGGATTGGCCGAATTTGTCCGCGACCATCAGATGTGGGCCATGCCGGTCGTCTTTGCGCTCGCTTTCGCAGAATCGCTGGCTTTTTTGTCGCTGATTATTCCGGCCTGGGGTGCGCTGGTTTCCATCGGTGCGCTCATCGGCGTTAGCGGCATCAGTTTCTGGCCAGTCTGGATCGCAGCCGGCTTGGGAGCGGCAC
Source organism: Pseudomonadota bacterium (assembly GCA_040387615.1). Lineage (GTDB taxonomy): Bacteria > Pseudomonadota > Alphaproteobacteria > Rhizobiales > Xanthobacteraceae > Afipia. The sequence continues at coordinate 198,148 of JAZKDK010000002.1, forward strand.
TCGGCGACTGGGTGTCATACTGGATCGGCGTCAGGTTTCACGACCGGATTGCGCACATGTGGCCGATGTCGAGTTTTCCCGACATGCTGCCGCGCGCGGAACGGTTCATGCAAAAGTGGGGCGTGCTCGGGATTTTCATCGGCCGCTTTTCGGGGCCGTTGCGCGCGACCGTGCCGCTCGTCGCGGGCATTGTCGAAATGGAGTACTGGCACTTCCAGTTCGCGAACTTCGCCTCCGCGTTCCTGTGGGCTGGTCTGTTGATGGCTCCGGGTATGCTCGGCGTCAAACTGATGATGTGATATTTGTCTAAATCTTTTCAAAATCCAAACTCTTTCGTGATCGGGAATAGCTGTCGCGAACGCGTGTTAACGTCAGGCGTTGGTCTTGACGCAAGCGCCTTGCAAACGACTCGCAACAATGGGCGAGAGTGAACAATCGCGACGCGTGACGGATTAGGCTCAAAAACATAATCGGGAGAACATTCATGACACTGACACGACGCCACGCACTGACGAGCGCTGCTGCTCTCGCAGCTGCTCCTCTGTTGCCCGCAATCCCTGCCAAGGCCGCTGCGCCTGCTGCTGGCAAGCAGAACGCGAGCTTCTATCGTTACAAGGTCGGCGATGCCGAAGTGACCGTTGTCTCAGACGGAGCCAGTACATTTCCGCTTGCCGATAATTTCGTGACGAATGCGAAGAAAGAGGAAGTGAATGCCTCGCTCGAAAAAGCATTTCGGCCACGCGACTCCGTAACGGTTTATTTCGGACCGCTTGTGGTCAACACCGGCGGCAAGCTGATCGTGATCGATACGGGCAATGGACCTGGCGCATTTGCGAGCAGCAAGGGCGCTGCGGGACAGTTTGCCAGCAATCTTGCTGCCGCAGGAATCGATTCCAAGGCGATCGATATGGTCGTGATTTCGCATTTCCACGGCGACCACGTGAACGGATTGCTGACTGCTGACGGTCAGCCGGCGTTTGCGAACGCAGAGGTGCTCGTACCTGCGGTCGAATGGAAGTACTGGATGGACGACGGCGAGATGAGCCGCGCGCCTGCGGGCCGCATGGAAGGTCTGTTCAAGAACAACCGGCGTGTCTTCGAAGCCGGACTGAAGAAGAAAGTCACGCCCTATGAGTGGGGCAAGGACATCGCGCCGGGACTGCTCGCGGTCGAGACCATCGGCCATACCCCCGGTCATACGTCCTATGTGCTGTCTTCCGGCGCGGACAAGGTGTTCGTCCAGTCGGATGTCACCAATATCCCGGATCTTTTTGTGCGAAATCCCGGATGGCAGGCGTCGTTCGATCAGGACGGACCTCAGGCGGAAAAGACCCGTCGCAAGGTCTATGACATGCTCGCGGCCGATAGGATGCGCGTACAGGGCTTCCATTACCCGTTCCCCGGCCTCGCCAACATCGAGAAGGACGGCGCTGGCTATCGCTGGGTACCTGCTCCCTGGAATCCTTCGATCTGAGCTGACGGATCATGACTTGACGGGAATTGGGCGCGGACTTATATCCGCGCCCATGACTTTGAACGCAACCATCACCGTTGCCCGCCGCCGCATTCTCGCGGTATGGGCGGTTGATCGCGTTTAAGATCACCTTTCGTGCCGCCGGAGACAGTCCGCGGCATGCTTTACTCCCAAAAACACGCGGTTTGATCTCAGGCGGCTCCTCGCTGAAGCAGGAGTTTGCAATGTACGTTCCGCCCGCCTTCCGAGTTGATCGAGCTGCTTGCCTCGCGTTTGCTTCCGCGCGTGGATTTGGGCTGGCCTGCGCTCATGACGGCCAAAAGCCGATCGCGTCTCCGGTGCCGTTCCACATCGAGTATGCAAGCGATGGGACGCCGCTGCTTTGCTTTCATCTTGCTCGTCACAATCCCCTTATCGGCCGCGCCGATGGCGTGACGCCGTGGCTGTTCGTCGCGAGTGATGCGGATGCGTATGTGTCACCGGACTGGTACGTGTCGCCCGATCAAGTGCCGACGTGGCTCTATCAATCGGTCCATATGACCGGTCCGGTCCGCGCCATGACGGGGCAACAACTGCCCGATCATCTGAATCAGGCCAGCGCCCGGTTCGAAAGCGACCTTGCGCCGAAGCGGCCCTGGACGATGGACAAGATTTCGGCTGGCAGGAGCGAGGCGATGATGAAAGCCATCGTGGGATTGGTTATGACTGTCGAGGAGGTTGAGGGCAGTTTCAAGCTGAACCAGCACAAATCGGATGCGGACCATGTTGCGGTGACCCGCGCTTTGGCCTTACAGAAGTCCGCGGGCGCCCACACTCTCTCGGCTGCGATGCGCGCCATGCGCCCGCAGGCTTTTGCTGCCATTGAAGAAAATGAAATGTTGAGCACTGTGCACGAAGGGATCGCGCCATGAGCACGAAGAAGAAAATCGGCATCCTCGGCGCCTCCGGTTACACCGGCGCAGAGCTGGTCCGGCTATTGCTGCGCCATCCCCGAGTGGAGATTGCTGTGCTGACTGCCGACCGGCGCGCGGGGCAGATGATGGGTGATGTGTTTCCCCAATTTGCGCCTTACGATCTGCCGCGATTGGTGACGATCGACGAGGTCGATTGGGCCAATGCTGGACTTGATCTGGTGTTCTGCGCGCTGCCGCATGCCACCACGCAAAAGGTGTTGAAGGACGTTTTCGCGAAAGCGCCTGACATCAAGATCGTCGACCTGTCGGCGGACTTCCGGCTGGAAGATCCGGCGGCCTACGCGAAGTGGTATGGTCACGAACATCACGCGCTCGATCTGCAGAAGGAAGCCGTCTACGGGCTGGCGGAAATCTATCGGCGCGACATCAAGAAGGCGCGGCTGGTCGCCAATCCGGGCTGCTACACCACCTGCGCGCAGCTGCCGCTGATCCCGCTGCTGAAGGCCAAGGCGATCGAGCCGGACGAAATCGTTATCGATGCGAAATCCGGAATGACCGGCGCTGGGCGTTCGGCGAAGGAAGAGATGCTGTTCTCGGAAGTGTCAGAGGGCTTCAATGCCTATGGCGTCGGCCAGCATCGGCATATGGCTGAACTTGATCAGGAGTTCTCAAAGGCGGCCGGCAAGGATGTCGTCGTGTCGTTCACACCGCACCTTCTTCCGATGAACCGCGGCATCTTCTCCACCATCTACGTGCGGGGACGGCGGGGCAAGATCGCGCAGGACCTTCATGAGATTCTGGTCAAGCAGTACGAGAAGGAGCCGTTCGTTCACGTCCTGCCGTTCGGCAAGACTCCGCACTCGCGGCATGTGCGCGGCTCGAACATGACGTTCATCGGTGTGGCCGCTGATCGTATCGCGGGACGGGCGATCATCATTTCGACCCTCGACAACCTCACCAAGGGCGCCTCGGGTCAGGCCGTGCAGAACATGAATCTGGTGCTTGGCTTTCCGGAGACGGCAGGCATCGATCAGCCGCCGATGTTCCCGTAAGATATCGCATGGCGGACAACGAAAAAGGGACGGCGATGAGCCGTCCCTTTTGTTTTTGATCCGTCGTGTGCGCGCGATCAGAGGATCTTGAAAATCGCCAGTGCGAGAACCGCCTGTGCGATGAAGCCGACGGTGAAGGCGAGGGTGCGCAGGATCGGAACGCCGATCGTGTAAACAATGAGATGCGCGACACGGGACCAGAAGTACACGGCGCAGGCAAGCACGGTCCATTTGGTCGAATAGTCGATGGCGTTGAGGATCAGAACCAGCGGTGCAAAGACAACCAGATTTTCGACGGCGTTGTCATGGGCGAACATCAGGCGGTTGGCCCATTCGGCCTGCGGCTTGTCGTTGCGTGACGGGTTTGCCATTGCGCCGCCGAGGCCGCGAATCTGACAGCGATTGAGAACGTAAGGCACCCAGAGCAGGCCGGTGAAAATAACGGTCAGCGTCAGCCAGAACAGTTCACGTGTCATCGACGTTCTTCCTTCCAATCTTGCAAGGCCTGCCCGGAGGCGGGTGGAAATGCCTTCACCGTCCCGTCATCTAGCGGGTCGAGTCGACTGAGCAAATAACGTGTGAAGTCATAGACGATTGGCGGTGCGAGGCCAATGTCGCGGCAGGCGTTATTATCAGGCGCGGACCCGGACATAGCTTCCCGGGGCGTCTTCGATGGCTTCCAAACGCCCGGAGCCGGGCACGCGTGCGGGCACCTGTTCGGCGTCGATCGACTCGACCCATGAGCGCCAATCCGGCCACCATGACCCTTGATGCTCCTGCGCATCCTTGACCCAGTCGGCAAGCGTGATGTCGCCGGTGCGGTCATTGGTCCAGTACTGGTACTTTCCCAGTTCCGGAGGATTCACAACGCCGGCGATGTGGCCCGATCCAGCCAGCACGTATTTGACGGGGCCGCCGAAGAACTGCGAGCCGTAAAGCACGGATTCAGCGGGCGCGATGTGATCTTCCTTGGTGGCAAGATTGTAGACCGGCACCTTCACCTTGGAGAGATCGAGCAGGGTGTTGTCGATGGCCATGGTGCCGGTGGACAGCCGGTTCTCGAGATAGCAGTTGCGCAGGTAGTAGGAATGGTTCGCAGCCGGCATGCGCGTGGCGTCTGAATTCCAGTGCAGCAGGTCGAATGCCGCAGGCTCCTTGCCCTTGAGATAGTTGCTGACGACGTAGGACCAGATCAGGTCGTTCGAGCGCAGCATGTTGAAGGCCATCGCCATCTTGCTGCCTTCGAGCACGCCGGTTTGTTTCATGTCGCGTTCGAGACTCGAAATCTGGCTCTCGTCGACAAACACCAGCAGATCGCCCGCATGGGTGAAATCGACCTGCGCAGCAAGGAACGTTGCCGAAGTCACGCGGACCTGACGTTTCTCAGCAAGCCAGGCCAGCGTCGTCGCGAGCAATGTGCCGCCGACGCAGTAGCCCATGGTGTGGACGCGCATCTCGCCCGTGGCTTTCTCGATGACGTCCATGGCCGTCAGCGGGCCCTGGCGCATGTAGTCCTCGAAGGTCTTGCCGCCGAGCGTCTTGTCGGGGTTGACCCATGAGATCAGGAACACCGTGATGCCCTGATTGACGCACCACTGGACGAATGACTTCTGCCGGTTGAGATCGAGAATGTAGAACTTGTTGATCCACGGCGGCACGATCAGCAAAGGCGTGCGCAGGACAGTTTCAGTCGCCGGCGAATACTGAATGAGCTGCATGATCTCATTCTGGTAGATGACCTTGCCCGGAGTCAGCGCGACATCGCGGCCGACTTCGAGGTTGCCAGCGGACTGACGAATCTTGAGCGTGCCGTGTCCGGCCTCGATGTCTTCCGCAAGCATCGTCATGCCGCGGACAAGGTTGTCGGCGTTGCTTGCCAACGTTTGCCGCAACACTTCCGGGTTGGTCAGCACAAAGTTGGACGGCGAAATCGCGTTGGTGACCTGCTGAACGTAGAACTCCGCTTTCTTGCGGGTATGCGGGTCGAGACCTTCGGCGTTCGTGACGAGGTCGTTCGCGCACTGCGTGGTGAGCAGATAGGCCTGCATCACAAAATCAAAAAACTGATTGGTTTTCCATTCTGGGTCATGGAAGCGCTTGTCACGCGGTGACGGTTCGGCGGCGGGTGTCGTTGCCTCTCCCGACAAGCGCTGCGCAGCGCTGGTCAGCAAATCCAGATAGGCCTTGCCGAACTTCATCTGCACGTTGGCGGCACGATCCTTGTCGGAAAGCCAGTACTCTGCGACCGACGTAAACGTCTTCACCACTTCGTTGAGTTCGCCCGGGGGGCGGCCCTTTTCTTCGCCATTCTCGCGCGGCTTCAGATAGGCGGAGAGGGCACGACCGCTTGATTCAAGAGCGCGTGCAAGGTTTGCCGAGAACGCTTCCGGATCGAAGCTTTTCGTGGCGCCGGTGTCGCCGGCCTTGGTGCTTAGCAAGGTTTCACTCATCGCTTACTTCTGAACTCTCGTTTCGATCAGTCGCGAACATGGTCAGTTCGCACGATCATCATGGCATAGTTCGGATCGGCTTGCTGATTTGCGTGTGCTGCGTTGCGGCATGATTAATACTTCGGTCACATTAGAGCCTCATGAACACGGTCTGCTTCTTGGCGACGATTGTCCGGGGTTAACGCTCTCCACCGGCGTTAAGTTCGCGTCGCCTGCGTCAACACAGAGCAGGAATCGTGCCGATTAAAACCAGAGGGCGTCGTTATTTTCGTGGGACACCAGATGCAGCGGGTTCGGGAGTTGTCGGCGTTGGCCGGCTTGCTGCTGCTCGGCCTCGCGCAGGGCGGTTGCGCGTCCACGATCGCCGACGCGCCCCTGCTGGGGCTGCCCGCTAATACGCCTGCACGGCCTGCGACCCCGGCCGAGTATCTGCCCGTGCATGATTTACCGGCTCCCCGCCAGGAGACGGTGCTGGATCAGGCCCAAAGGGACAAGCTGGAGAAGGATTTGCTCGCAGCCCGGGATCGTCAGGCCTCCAGCGCCAAGGCTGCCCAAGGCCGCAGCAACTGAGATTTACGCTTCGCCGCAACTCCCGGTGGTGCTAAAAAGACCACGATTCAATCGCAAAAAAGCAAATTCTGGTGCGGGTCCTCCCGCATTGCGTCCGAATCCGCGTAATATGCTGAAATTCCGCACCTTCTAACCACCGTGCCGAATTCCACTTCGGTACAAAACACGTTACTGATCTCGTCGTTATTGCCGGTTTGACCGGCCCCTCGGAGCCCGACCCATGGAAGAGTTTTACCGTATCCGCCGTCTGCCGCCTTATGTGTTCGAACAAGTTAATCGGGCCAAGGCGGCCGCGCGGAACGCGGGGGCCGATATCATCGATCTGGGCATGGGAAATCCGGACCTGCCGACACCCCCACACGTGATCGAGAAGCTCAAGGAGACGCTTGGCAAACCGCGCACCGACCGTTATTCGGCGTCGAAAGGTATCGTGGGCCTGCGTCGCGCGCAGGCTGCCTATTACGAGCGCCGCTTCGGCGTGAAACTTAATCCCGAAACCCAGATCGTTGCGACGCTCGGTTCCAAGGAAGGCTTCGCCAACGTCGCCCAGGCGATCACGTCGCCCGGCGATGTGGTGCTGGTGCCGAACCCGAGCTACCCGATTCACGCCTTCGGCTTCCTGATGGCGGGCGGTGTCGTTCGCTCTGTTCCTGCTGAGCCTACTCCAGAGCTGTTCAGCGCGCTCGAGAAGGCAATCACTCACTCGATCCCCAAGCCGATCGCGATGATCGCATGCTACCCGTCGAACCCGACGGCCTATGTCGCGTCGCTCGATTTCTACAAGGATCTCGTCGCGTTCGCGAAGAAGCACGAGATCTTCATTCTGTCCGATCTGGCGTACGCCGAACTGTACTTCGACGGTGTTCCGCCGCCCTCAGTTCTGCAGGTGCCCGGCGCGATCGACGTCACCGTCGAATTCACGTCGATGTCGAAGACGTTCTCGATGGCTGGCTGGCGTATGGGCTTTGCGGTCGGCAATGAGCGGATCATCGCCGCGCTGACCCGCGTGAAATCATACCTCGACTACGGCGCGTTCACCCCGGTCCAGGTCGCGGCAACTGCTGCGCTGAACGGTCCGCAGGATTGCATCAAGGAAATGCGCGACACTTACCGCAAGCGCCGCGACGTACTGGTGGAAACCTTTGGCCGGGCGGGCTGGGATATCCCGCCGCCGGCTGCCTCGATGTTCGCCTGGGCGCCGTTGCCGGAGAAGTTCCGCGAAGTCGGCAGCATGCAGTTCGCCACACTGATGGTGGAAAAATCCGGTGTCGTCGTGTCGCCCGGCGTCGCCTTCGGCGAGCATGGCGAGGGCTATGTCCGCATCGCAATGGTGGAAAACGAGCAGCGTATTCGCCAGGCAGCCCGCAATATCCGGCGCTTCCTTGAAACTGGCGTTGAATCGTTGCACAACGTGGTTCCGCTCGCCAATCGGCGGTAATTTTTCCGGCAGGTTTTCAGCAAAATGGTCGCACCACTCAAGGTGGGTATTGCGGGTCTCGGCACCGTGGGTGCCGAGGTTGTCCGCCTGATCGAAAGTCAGAGCAGGGCCTTGTCGGCGCGGTGCGGCCGCGGCGTCCGGGTCGTCGCAGTGTCCGCCCGCTCCAAAGCCAAAAAGCGCAGGCTCGATCTGCGCGGCCTCGAATGGGCGAAAAACCCGCTGGCGCTCGCCAACGATCCGAAGATCGACTGCTTTGTCGAACTGATGGGCGGTTCTGGTGAACCGGCGTTGTCAGCGATCGAGGCGGCTCTGCGCAACGGCAAATCGGTGGTCACCGCGAACAAGGCGCTGATCGCCAAGCACGGTTCACGGCTTGGTGCGCTGGCCGAAAAGCATGGCGGCGCGCTGAACTACGAAGCCGCTGTGGGTGCTGCGATCCCCGTCATCAAGACGTTGCGCGAAGGCCTTGCCGGCACCGACATCCATCGCGTCTACGGCATTCTCAACGGCACGTGCAATTACATCCTGACGCGGATGGAGCGCGAGGGATTGTCGTTCGCGGAATGCCTCAAGGACGCGCAGCGGCTCGGCTACGCGGAGGCCAATCCGTCGTTCGACGTGGATGGACATGACACCGCACAGAAGCTCGCCATTCTCGCGAGCCTTGCGTTCGGCACCAAGGTGAACCAGAGCGCGGTTTACGTTGAAGGCATTTCATCGATTGCGCCGGAAGATTTGCGTGCTGCTGAAGAGCTTGGTTATCGCGTCAAGCTGCTCGGCGTTGCGGTGCGGACTGAGTCCGGTATCGAGCAGCGCGTGCATCCGACCATGGTGCCGAAGTCATCCTCGATTGCGCAGGTCATGGACGTGACCAATGCGGTCACCATCGACGGCGAGGGATTTCCGCCGATCACGCTGGTCGGCCCCGGCGCTGGCGGTGCAGCGACTGCCTCAGCAGTGCTCGCCGACATCGCAGATGTTGCGCGCGGCATTCGCGCGGCCCCGTTCGGACGGCCGATTGCGAAGCTGAAAACCACAACCAAGGCGCCGATGAAACGTCATGAAGGCGGCTACTACATTCGCCTGATGGCGCGTGACCTTGCCGGAACCGCGGCGACCATCGCGACGCGTCTCGCAGAGCAGAAAATTTCCATTGAATCGATCGTCCAGCGTCATCCTGACGGCGCAGTTGAACAGGTAAATACGCGCGGCAAGCCATCGCCGGTGCCTGTCATCCTCATCACTTACGCAACCACCGAGGATGCGGTGCGCCGCGCCTTGCATGCTGTCCAGCAAGATCGGGTGATAACCGGCCGTCCGCAGGTCATCCGCATCGAAAAGAACTGATAGGGTCCGGTCCGCCGGGTCCATCGCCACGTCTGTTGTCTTGGGAGTTAGCCTATGTCCGTTACGATTTCCGTTCCGCCGCAGCTTCTGCTGGAACGCATTCTCACACTCGAAATCGTGCGCGTGACTGAGCGTGCCGCTGTGTCTGCTGCGCGCCTCCGGGGCCACGGCAACGAGAAAGCCGCCGACCAGGCGGCGGTGGACGCCATGCGCCGCGAACTCAACAAGATCCCAATTCAGGGCACCGTGGTGATCGGCGAGGGCGAACGCGACGAAGCGCCGATGCTGTTCATTGGTGAAAAGGTCGGCTCGGATGCCGGCCCGGAAGTCGATATTGCGGTCGATCCGCTCGAAGGCACCACGCTGTGCGCCAAGAACATGCCGGGCGCGATTGCGACCATGGCGATGGCGGAAGGCGGCACGCTGCTGAACGCCCCGGACGTCTATATGCAGAAGATCGCCATCGGTCCCGGCTACCCGAAGCATGTTGTGGAACTGGATGCATCGCCTGCCGAAAACATTCGTCGCCTTGCACGTGCCAAGGACGTGCACCCGTCGGCGATCACGGCGCTCGTGCTTGACCGTCCGCGCCACGCTGACATCATCAACGCGATCCGCAGCACCGGCGCAGCGGTTCGTCTGATCACCGACGGCGACGTCGCGGGCGTGATCCACACCGCAGACCCGGACAATACCGGCGTCGACATCTACATCGGCACCGGCGGCGCGCCGGAAGGCGTGCTGGCTGCGGCAGCGCTGCGCTGCATCGGCGGCCAGATGCAGTGCCGTCTCATTCTCGATACCGATGAGAAGCGCGAGCGCGCTCTGAAGATGGGTGTGACTGATCCCAAGATGATCTACGGCATCGAGGATATGGCGCGCGGCGATTGTCTGTTCGCGGCAACCGGCGTCACCGACGGCTCGCTGCTGTCAGGCGTCAAGTTCCGCAAGAACGTCATCGAGACCGAGACCGTCGTGATGCGCTCGGTGACCGGCACCGTTCGCATCATCAAGGGCGAACATCGCCAGTTCGAGAAGTTCCACCTCGATTGAGCAGGACATTCCCATGACCGAGCGCGTTGTCATCCGGGCTCTTCGCGTGGATGAGCGCGAGGCGTGGGAGCCGTTGTGGGACGGCTATCTCAAATTCTACAAGGCGACTGTCCCGCCTGAAACGACTGCCGTCACATGGCAGCGTTTTCACGATGACGCCGAGCCGATGTATGTGCTCGGCGCATTTGTCGACGAAAAGCTGACCGGCATTGTCCATTTCCTCTACCATCGCTCCTGCTGGACGGTCGGCAACTACTGCTATCTGCAAGATTTGTTCGTGAATGAAGGCGCGCGAGGCCATGGCGTCGGCCGCAAGCTGATCGAGACTGTCTACGAGAAGGCCAAGGCCGCCGGTGCGAGCAGGGTGCACTGGCTGACGCAGTTCGAAAACGCACGCGCGCAAATTCTGTACGATGAAGTCGCCGATCGGTCGGGCTTCATGCAGTATCGTAAAATTCTTTGAAAGTGTCAGATGTCTGAGATCAAGGCGCTGCTGTTCGATGTCTTCGGCACTGTGGTCGATTGGCGGACCAGCCTGATCGACAATTTCACCGCATGGGGCCAAGCCAAAGGCATCAAGGGCGACTGGACCGCGTTGGTCGACGCCTGGCGCGGCGCGTACATGCCGTCGATGGACGAGGTTCGCAAGCATCCGGAGCGTGGCTTCGTCATCCTCGACGACCTGCAGCGGCAGTCCATCGAACCGCTCACGGCAAAGCTTGGTATCACCGGCCTGACCCCGGCCGATTTCGACTATCTCACACGCGGCTGGCACAGCCTTAATCCCTGGCCGGACAGCGTGAGTGGCCTGACGCGGCTGAAGACGAAATTCATTATCGGGCCGCTGTCCAACGGCAACGTCGCGCTGCTGACCAACATGGCGAAGCACGCAGGCCTGCCGTGGGATCTGGTGTTGAGCGCCGAGATTTTCAGTCATTACAAGCCTGATCGCGAAGCCTATCTGGGCGCAGCGAAGATCCTCGGCCTCGCGCCGGGGCAGGTGATGCTTGTCGCCGCTCATAACAATGATCTGGCGGCGGCGCAGTCATTCGGACTGAAGACGGCTTTCGTGCCACGCGTGACAGAATATGGTCCCTTGCAGAACCGTGATTTCAAGGCCGATGGAAGCTGGGATTTCGTCGTCAAGGATTTCAACGACCTCGCCGACAAGCTCGGCTGCTAAGCTCGTCGCGGCGAATCATTGAACGCTGACGCTTCGTGCTTACCTGCGGAAGGCATCATGACGCTCCCTGCATCCGCATTGCCTGTTGAATCGGTCCCTGCCTTTCTGGGCGTGACCCGGTCGGCGACTGGCCGCGTCTGGCGCGACCGGCTGGACCCGCGCGGCGCGGCGAGGGCGCTTGCCATCGCGCAGCGCTATCAGGTGCCCGAAATGCTGGCGCGGATCATTGCGGGCCGTGGCATCGATATCGATGCCGTCGATGATTTTCTCGATCCGACCATTCGCAAACTGCTGCCCGATCCGTTGACGGTGACGGAAATGGAAGCTGCCGCCAAGCGCATTGCCGATGCGGCGACACGCGGTGAGAAGGTTGCGATCTTCGGTGACTACGACGTGGACGGCGCGACCTCTGCGGCGCTGCTGACCTGGCATCTGCGTCACTGCGGACTTGATCCGCTGATCCATATTCCCGACCGCATCTTCGAGGGTTACGGACCCAACGTGGAAGCCGTGCGCGGTCTCGCCAACAAGGGCGCGACGCTGCTGGTCACGGTCGACTGCGGCACGACGAGCATCGAGCCGTTAGCCGAGGCCAAGAAGCTCGGCATGGACGTGGTCGTGATCGATCATCATCAATGCGGTGACGAACTGCCTGTGGTGGATGCGCTGGTCAATCCGAACCGTCTCGACGATCTGTCGGGCCTCGGACACCTCGCAGCGGTCGGCCTCGTGTTTGTTACGCTGGTAGCGGTGAACCGCGAGTTGCGCGCCCGCAACTTCTGGAGCGATGTCCGGCCCGAACCCAATCTGCTGGATGTGCTCCATCATGTCGCGCTAGGCACCGTTGCCGACGTCGCGTCTCTCACCGGCCTCAACCGCGCCTTCGTCGCCAAGGGTTTGATCGCGCTGCGCCGTCGCGATCACGTCGGCCATACCGCGTTGATGGATGTCTCCCGGCTTAGCGGTCCACCTGAAGCGTGGCATCTGGGATTCATGCTGGGGCCGCGCATCAATGCCGGCGGCCGTATCGGACGCGCCGACCTGGGCGTGCGATTGCTGCTGGAAGGCGACATTTCGGAAGCCGCGCGGATCGCGGCCGAACTGGATCGCCTCAACACCGAACGCCGCGTCATCGAACAGATGGCGGAAGCGCAGGCCGAGGCGGAAGCGCTGGCGTCGCTCGGACTCGACGATAAAGGCTCTGTGATCGTCACGGCGTCCGAGGGCTGGCATCCGGGCGTGGTCGGCCTTGTGGCCTCACGCCTGAAGGAAAAATTTTCGCGGCCTGCTTTTGCCATTGCGCTGGAGCCGGGTGGCATCGGCACGGGATCGGGCAGGTCCATCCCGGGCGTCGATCTCGGCAAGGTGGTGCGCGAGGCCGTGAATGAAGGGATTCTGCTGAAGGGCGGCGGGCATGCGATGGCCGCAGGCGTGACGCTGAAGAAGGAGAACCTCGCGGAGTTTCGGGCTTTCGTCGAAACGGCGCTCGCCAGTGCCGTGACTGACGCGCGCCACGCCAACGAACTGTTCATCGACGGTGCGGTGAGTGCGCGCGCGGTGACGACCGATTTCGTTAACACCATGAATCGCGCCGGGCCTTTCGGCGCAGGCAATCCTGAACCGTTGATCGCATTGCCGTCGCATCAACTGGTTTTCGCGGATGAAGTCGGGCAGGCGCACCTGCGTCTGCGTTTCAAGTCGGGTGATGGGTCGTTCGTCAACGGCATCGCGTTCCGCTCGATTGGTCAGAAGCTCGGCAACGCGCTGATCGAAAATCGCGGTCAGATGCTGCATGTCGCCGGATCGTTGACGGTCGACCGTTGGCAAGGTTCAGAACGCGTGCAGATGCGCGTCACGGATGTCGCGGTGCCAGATCTAGGGCCCGCGGTCATTCGATAGGTCGTCATTGCGAGGAGCACTTGCGACGAAGCAATCCAGTTCTTTGTTCTGGATTGCTTCGCTTCGCTTCGCTCGCAATGACGGTAGCTAAGATCCCTGACGCAGCCGCGCGAGCACCTTCAGCCCGGCATAGCCGTCCGCTGGCAGCAGTCCGGCCTTGGTCTGGAAATCTCTGACCGCCTGCATGGTGTCATTGCCGACACGGCCATCGGTGCCGCCGGTGTCGAAGCCTGCCTTGGTAAGGCGCGTCTGGACCTCCTGGATCTCAGCAAGCGTGAGCGCGCGTTCCGATCCGGGGAAGGGCTGGATGAACGGCCCGCCGCCCTGAATACGATCGCCCAGATGCACGATGGCGAGCGCGTAGTTCATCGACGGGTTGTAACTTTTCACGGCGTAGAAGTTCGGTCCCAGCAGGAACGATGGGCCACCTTGAACCGGCACCCATAGCTGCGCTGAATCGTTGGGGCGCGGAAACGGCTGGCCGTCCGCGCGGGTGACGCCGGACGCTGCCCACTTGGCGTAGGATTGGCTGCCGCTCTTTGATGCGGTCGCGCCCTTCACCTCGTAGCCCCAATGCTCGCCGCGGCGATATTTGCCGCGATTGACGAGATAGCGCGCGCTGGAGCCGAGCGCGTCGTCGGGCCGGCCGAATGGCGAGACACGACCATCGCCGTCATAGTCGAATCCGACGTTGAGCCAGACTTCCGGCATCCACTGGGTGTGGCCCATCGCGCCGGCCCATGAGCCGCGCATTTCCTCGGGCGTGCTCCAGTGCTTGTCGACAATGCGCAGGGCGTTGATGAGTTCGGTTTCCCAATAGGCCTTGCGGCGAGGCTCATTCCACGCCAGCGCTGCGAGCGAGGGAAACACCGGCCGCATGTGATTCTGCTGCACCAGCGGATCGCCGTAAGCCGTCTCGACGCCCCACAGCGCCAGCAGCGTGCCGCGCTCGACCCCGAAATCCTTTTCGATCCGCGCAAACAGCGCGCTGTACTTCTGCAACGCGACCTTGCCCGCGGCCAGACGCCAATCGGATACGCGACGGTTGATATACTGCCAGAGTTGTTCGTTGAACTCGGGCTGTTTGCGCATCTTCTGGAACACGCTCATGTCCGGTTCGATGCGGCTCAGCACGCGAATATAGGTGCCTTCGGAAATTCCGCGCGCGAGGGCGCGGGCACGAAATCCTTCGCGCCATTGATCGAAGCCGGGAGGATTGGCGGCGAGGGCGTGAAGCGGATTGGCCATCAGCGCGCCAGCACCAAGCGCAGAGCCCAGCAGCGTCCGTCGCGTGAGGGAGGTCGGATTCGGAGAATCTCTATGCGTCATGCCGTCAGTCTAGCGCGGCTTTGCAGAATGGGCCAAAGGCCAATCTGCCGCGGATTCTGCTGGGCATTCTTGTCCGAAAACCGGTTCCCGCTTGCGGGACCGTGCCTTAGCGGCCTCCGCCTTCCTTGACGGCATTCGGCGGAAGATCGGCAGGCGGCAGGGCATGGGCCATCGCAGGCGCTTCCGGAGGCGGCTGAATGTACTCCCGGCCGCGCCCGCCGATCAGGCGCTCGTAGGACGAGATCAGGGTGACGTAGGGATTGACCCAGAGCCAGCCGTCGCGCGTGAACACCTGGACGTCGAAATGCAGATGATTTGTCGTTCCACCGGGACGATCCTGAAAGTTCGAGACCACGCCGATCTTTTCGCCTTCTGCGACGCGTCGGCCATGAACGATACCGTCGGCATCGAGGCGGGCCGGGTTCATGTGCATGTAGCGAAAGCGGATATGTTCGTTGCGGGTGTTGACCAGCAGGAATGCAGCCTGTTGCTTAAGCGTTCTGATCAGCACGCCGTCGCGGACCGCGACAATCGGGAATAGATCGGGGATGCAGCGATCCGCGCCATCGTTGCGCAAGTGACAAGACGATGGGCGGATATCCTGACCCTGATGACCCATTCCGTTGGCGCACTGTCCGACTTCGAAATCGCGTGTTTCGCAAAAATTATCCTGCCAGGGATAGCTGTAGTTTTCCTTGGCCGATTCATCGAACACCAGCGGCTTGTCATTGCGCTTGCAGCGATACGGGTCGCCTTTGGTTGGCGCGAACGAGACCCGTCCGGTGTGGTTGCAGTCGCCCCAGTTCATGAACGATTGTGAATTGGCGAATGCCGGCGCCTTCTCGATCGGAAAACGAATCTGCGAGTAGACCGTGAAGTCCTGATGGCCGCCTTGTCCGCGATAGCCGCTGTTGGCGATGATTTCGCCCGGCGGGCGATAGCTGAAGTCAGCGTCGTATGCGATCGGCCGTTCCGAGGCGTGTGACGTGATGTTGTAACGGGGATCGCGCGGGGTGCCGCCCGCAACCCGCAGGGCTTTGAGGAATCGTTCAGCGATGGGCGACGCTTCACGGCAGGAGAGACGCTTGCTGCGCGCGACGCTGTCGAGACACTGGATCGACACCACGTAAGGAACGCCGAACCGCGCGAACGCATAGCGCACGTATCCTTCGCGGATCACCCGACGGAGGTTCGGGAATTGCGTCGCCAGCGTTTTGACCGGCTCGCCCTTGCCGGCGAGCGGGTCCTTGATGTCGTAGATCAGCAGTGACGCGGTAATCTGGACCTCAACGGGTTGCGAGTAGACCCGGGACGGCATGTTGTCTCCGGCAGCACGGTCGAGCATGAAGACTGCGTCGTAGCCGGACGGCCCGGCCTCGAACATGCTGGCGGCGCGGAAACCTGCCTGATAGCGCGGGATGAGAAGATTGATCGCACCGCTCTGGCGGTCGGCAAGATACAAGGCGCTGTCGAATGGCAACAACACCGGGATCGGACTGAGTTCAATGCCGGAAAAAATCGCCGACGTCACAGTGTTGATCTGCGAGATCGCTGTGATGCGTTGCGTGCCGGCCTGCCGTGACGGACGCCGGCCCGTGAAACTGAAATTGTCGACCGCAACCGGCTGGGAGTCGATTTCGGCCTTGAGCTGATTGGCGGCAGCGGGCCAATCCGGCCTGACGACCGATATCGCGGGAGTTTTGAATTCGCTGGCGTGAGCAGAATGCGGGAGGAGGCCAAGGGTGAGCGAGGCAAGAGACAGCGAGGCAAGAGACAGAAAACAGCACCAGAAATTCCCCGATGCCGTCCTTCCGTTGCTCGCTGCCCGCGCCGTCGTCAATACGTCCTCACGGGATCTGCGCTCAGTCTTTCGCGCGCTCGACGTAGGAACCGTCTTCGGTCATCACGACGATCCGCGTGCCCGTGCCGATATGCGGCGGGACCAGCGTGCGGACGCCGTTCGACAGCATGGCAGGCTTGTAGGATGACGACGCCGTCTGTCCCTTGGTCACCGGCTCGGTATCGACCACTTCCAGCGTGGTACGCTGGGGCAGGGTGATGGCCACCGCGATGTTGTCGTGGATCGACAGCTTCACGGTCATGTTTTCCTGCAGGTAAGGAGCCTGCGTGCCGACCACGTCCTTGGGCACCAGGAGTTGGTCGTAGTTCTCGTTGTTCATGAAATGGAAGCCGTCGCCGTCTTCGTACAGATAGTTGTAGTCGCGATCCTCGACGAACGCGCGCTCGACCTGATCGGTCGTCTTGTAGCGTTCGGAGACCTTGGTGCCGTCGCTGATTCGGCGCATTTCGATCTGGCTGACCGGAGTTCCTTTGCCGGGGTGGATGTTCTCCGCAGTCAGAACGACATATAGCTTGCCGTCCTGCTCAATGATGTTGCCCTTGCGGATCGAACTGGCGATGACTTTCACAGATAGGTTTCCTAATGTTCAGGGCCGGTCGCGGCGCTGGAGCGGCGCTTCGGGGTCCGGCAAGGCAGTTTCGGGCCGCAACATAACGATTTGGAGCGCCAAAGCCAGCATTTTGCGGTCGAATCAGGCATTTCGCGCATGAATGCGGGACAGGAACTTTCGCCCTGGTGGACGTCCGGCCGCCATGTGGATCGCAAGCCATTTTTGCAGGCGCGGAGCGCGATTTCCCGTGCCTTGCGAGATTGGTTCGAGGACGAAGGATTCGTCGAGGTCGAGACCGGAATCCTGCAAAAATCGCCCGGGAACGAGACCCATCTTCATGCCCCGGCAACCGATCTGACCTCGGCCTCCGGAGAGAAGTCGAAACACTTCCTCCGGACATCGCCTGAATTCGCCTGCAAGAAGCTGCTCGCGGCGGGCGAGAAACAGATCGTTGAGTTTGCCCGCGTGTTTCGGGATCGCGAGCGCGGCCCGCTGCATCTGCCCGAGTTCACGATGCTGGAGTGGTATCGCGCCAATGAGGGCTATGAGGCGGTGATGGCCGACACCGTGGTCGCCATCGCGCATGCTGCTCAAACCACCGGGATCGGCACGTTCTCGTTCAGGGGCAAGGTCGCGGACCCGTTTGCCGAACCGGATCTCCTCACTGTCGCCGATGCGTTTACGCGCTTTGCATCCGTCGATTTGCTTGAGTCAATTCCAGATGGGCGAGCGGATCGTGAGGCGCTTGCCGCAGCGGCATCAAGCGTTGTCCGTATCACCGATGATGACACATGGTCGGATATTTTCAGCAAGGTTCTGGTCGAGCACGTCGAACCAAATCTGGGGCAGGGCCGTTTGACCATTCTCTATGAGTACCCCGCACCGGAGTCAGCGCTGGCGCGCGCCAAACCGTCCGATCCGCGTGTCGCGGAGCGGTTTGAAGTCTATGCCTGCGGTGTTGAACTCGCGAACGGGTTTGGGGAACTGATCGACGCGGGAGAACAGCGATTGCGCTTCACCGCAGCGATGGATGAGAAGGAACGGCGCTACGGCGAACGCTATCCGCTCGACGAGGACTTTCTGGCCGCGATGGCGCAGATGCCGGAAGCCAGCGGCGTGGCGTTGGGGTTCGACCGCCTGGTGATGCTTGCGAGCGGAGCGACGCGTATCGATCAGGTGGTATGGACGCCGCCGGGAGGTGACCAATGACCGGCCGCGCTGCTGCGACCCTGAGAACGCCAGCCGAGCTGATCGCGCATGGCCTTGCTTCGCCTCAAAGCCTGTCTGCCCTGGAAAAAGTCGCCGCACGTTACGCAGTGGCGGTGACGCCAGATGTCGCTGCGTTGATCGACGCATCGGACCCAAACGATCCAATCGCGCGCCAATACATTCCTTCCGCCGATGAACTGATCACACAGCCTCATGAGAACGCCGATCCCATCGGCGATCATCCGCATTCGCCGGTCAGCGGAATCGTGCATCGCTATCCGGATCGCGTGCTGCTCAAGCTCGTGCATGTTTGCGCGGTGTATTGCCGGTTCTGCTTCCGCCGCGAAATGGTCGGGCCGGGAAAAGAGACCGCACTTTCGAATGAGGCTTATGCCGGGGCTCTGGATTACATCCGCGCGCATCCGGAAATCTGGGAAGTGATCCTGACCGGCGGCGACCCGCTGATGCTGTCGGCGCGCCGGTTGAAAGAGATCATGAGTGATCTCGCCGCCATTGAGCACGTCAGGATCATCCGCATTCACACCCGCGTGCCGGTTGCCGACCCCAACCGTGTGACGGACGAGACCGCAGCCGCCTTGAGAGTGAGCGGTGCGACCACGTGGGTTGCCGTGCACGTCAACCATCCGCGCGAACTGACGGCCGGGGCGCGTGGTGCCTGCGCGCGGATCATTGACGCGGGCATTCCGATGGTCAGCCAGTCAGTGCTGCTGCGCGGCGTCAACGACGATCCGGAGACTCTGGAAGCTCTGATGCGCAGTTTCGTCGAATGCCGGATCAAGCCGTACTATCTGCATCACGGCGACCTTGCGCCGGGCACAGCGCATTTACGCACGACGCTCGAGGCGGGGCAAAGGCTGATGCGGCACCTGCGCGGGCGCGTGTCAGGGCTGTGCCAGCCGGATTACGTGCTCGATATTCCGGGTGGTCAGGGCAAGGCCCCGGTGGGGCCGCAGTACCTGTCGCGGACAAGTGAAGACGCGGACGGTCACTATCGTGTTGCGGATTACTGCGGCGATGTTCACCTCTATCCGCCTGCGGAGTAGGCAACCCAGCGATGGTGGGACCAGAACCTCCCGAAAATGACGGCAATCGCGCTGTCGAAAATGCGGTGATGCTCGGCTTTTTCGTCGTGCTGGTGGCCGCAGGTATCTGGTTGCTGGGATCGATGGCGGATCTGCGCAAGGTGCAGGATTGTGCGGCGCAAGGCAGGCGCAACTGCGGAACGATGGAAAATCCAAATCGTTCTCAGTAGAATGGTCTCACGCTGAGGAATCGCATTGGTGGAGGTGTGACATGAGAAAATCCATCCCGATGGCCATCATGGCCGTGTTGCTGGCCACGTCCGGTGCTCTGGCTCAAAGCAAAAGCGGGACGTCCGCTCCGGCTACCCCCTCGGCGACAACGAACTCGGGAGGCATTCCGCAGGCACCTGTGGGACATCGGCAGCCGCGCGCGAGCGACGTGCCGTCCGCGCAGGAAAAAAGTTACACTGAATCAGCCGAAGACAAGGCGCTCGATCGGAAGATCAAGAGCATTTGCAGAGGCTGCTAGGTAGCAGCCTCCGAGACGTCAGGCCTTTCGCGCGGCGAGCGCCATCCCGATCAGGGAAGTGCCGCCGAACACGAGATTGATACCGACCAGCAGTCCGATGGCCCATGCGGCTGATCCGGGAAGCCCGGCGATGATCAACGCAGCCACCACTAGATCAACGATACCGGACACAAGCAGCCAGCCCCAGCGCCCGGAGAGTTCGCGGCGATGGGCGAGGGCATACATGATCGTGGTGATGCCTTCGGCGATGAAGTAGGCACTGACCACGAGGGTGAGCGTCAGCGTTCCTGCGACCGGCTGAACAATCAGGATGATGCCCGCGGCAAGCGCGAGAACCGCCGAGACCAGAGACCACCAGAAGCCGGGCATATCGCGCGTGGTGAAGGTGAGATAGAGCCCGACCGCGCCGCTGATCAGGAACAGCCAGCCAAGGAAGATCGTGACGGCGATGCTGGCGAGCAACGGAATGGCAATCGCAGCCATCCCCAAAATCACCAGGACGATGCCTTCGATCAGGAAGGCTTTCCAGTTCGCTTTGACGGCTTCCTTCATTCGTTCACGAAGTCCGGTGACATCCTGAGGCATCGTCATGGACGGTCTCCTGTTCCTGAACCCACATTTGGCGGGTGCAACCAGCTTAGGCCCGCGCTGGCGCGGTTGTTAAGGGCTAACCGGCTCAGTCTACACGTCGAGGATGGCAACCGCGCGGGTCCAGCCGGCTGATGCACGCTCGATCTTAACGGGGAAGCATGACACAGTGAATCCGGTCGATGGCAATTGTTCTAAATTGTGCAGCTTCTCGAGGTGGCAATAGCCGATGTGGCGGCCGGCCTTGTGGCCTTCCCAGATCAGGCTGGCGTCTTTCGTCTCGGCATATTTTTTGGCCGTGTAGACGAACGGTGCGTCCCAACTCCAGCCATCGATGCCGGTGAGACGCACGCCGCGCTCCAGCAGATACATCGTTGCTTCGTATCCCATCCCGCAACCGGAGGTGACGTAATCCTGCCGGCCGTATTTCGCGCCGGCGCTGGTATTGACGACGACGATTTCAAGCGGCTTGAGCGTGTGTCCGATCCGTTTCAATTCGTTCTCGACATCAGCGGCAGTCGCGACATAGCCGTCGGGCAGGTGGCGAAAGTCGAGCTTCACGCCCGGCTGGAAACACCACTCCAGCGGGACCTCATCAATGGTCCATGAGCGCTCGCCGCGGTTCATGGTCGGATGAAAGTGATAGGGGGCATCGAGGTGGGTGCCGTTGTGCGTCGAGAGACTGACTTGCTCCACGGCCCAGCCCTGGCCGTCGGGAAGGTCTTCCTTCTTCAACCCATCGAAGAACTGCAGCATCCGCGGCAATCCCTGCTGATGGTCGATGTACTGGATCGTGGGATGGCCGCCCGGAGGGTCCGCCGGCACGTCGTTTTGCAGCGGTACGGAAATGTCGATCAGCTTGCGCGTCATGCATGAGGCTCCGGCAGCCAGCCCACTGTGGGCGGCAGGTTCATGGGAGTGTGCATGAAGTTGCACACAGCGCTCAAGCAGAGGCATCTGGCGGCTTGCCGCAGTCGCGAAACGCCATTATACGTTCCTCCGCGTCGGGCAAATCACCTCACGGGATTGCAGCCCGCCGCCGCCCCAAACAATGCTAACGTATTGATTTTGTGCGACTAAAAGAATTGATCCAAGGCGAAAAGACAACGGTCCACGCGCACTTAGTGCGGAGCGTTGCAGCCTTTTCGCTCCCTTCGTCTATCGGTTAGGACGCCACCCTTTCACGGTGGAGAGAGCGGTTCGATTCCGCTAGGGAGCGCCACTTACCCCTCGCGGCCATATCGCGAACTGAACCTGGCTTTCAGGGCCGTCCGGCTTGGCCTTCTTCTTAAAGTAAAACTTTAAATGCTTGATACGGCGCTTTCGAGCTTGCGCTTAGATCTCTGACCACCTTCTGTGTCGTAGCCGAACCTAGAGGCTGTCTGGAAGCCATCCGTTGATGGGGATGGTACTCGCCGGATCGGCGGAATGCACTATGCTGCGACTCCATGAGTCACCCATCGCTCTCCCGTATCGTCAGCCGGTTCAAACGTGAGCCTTCGCGCACCGGCTCGCTCATCATAACGTTCTATGGCGACGCGATTCTGCCGCGCGGCGGATCGGTCTGGCTTGGAACGTTGCTGCAGTTTCTCGACATGCTTGGGACTGACGGCGGCGTGGTGCGCACGGCGGTGTCCCGGCTCGCCGCAGATGGCTGGCTCGACCGGGACAAGGTGGGTCGGAAGAGCTTCTATAAACTCGCGAAGAGCGGCCGTGAACGTTTCGAGACGGCCGTGGAGCATGTCTACAATCCGCATCCGTCGAATTGGGCAGGGCGCTTCGAGCTTTTGCTGATCGGAAATGGCGCGGACCGCGAGGCGTCGCGGGCGACGTTAATCGAATCCGGTTTCGGAAGCCCGATGCCGGGCGTGTGGGTGGCGCCGTCGAATGTCCCCGTGCCGTCGATTGCCGAAGGTGCGATCCGGCTGGAGGTGTCGGCCGACGATGTCATGGGACGGCAACTGGCGGCCGCTAGCTGGTCACTCGAGCGGACCGCAGAGTCATATCGCGAATTCATGAAGACCTTTGCGCCGCTCGAAGACTGGGCTGGAGGCACCGACAAGGTGTCTCCTGCCGACGCCATCCTCGCGCGGGTGCTTTTGATCCATCATTACCGGCGGGTGATCCTCCGCGATCCGCTACTCCCGGCCGGGCTGTTGCCGCCGGCGTGGCCGGCGCTTGAGGCGCGCGAGTTTTGTGCACGACTTTATCAAGCCCTTCTGCCGGCTTCCGAATCCTGGCTTGACGCGCATGGGGAAAGCGCGGCGGGTTCCCTGCGGCAGCCGGGGCCGGAACTGGGTCGCAGGTTTTCAGACGTGCAACGCAATATGTTACAAAAATAACTTGATTGTTGATTTTTATGTTATATGTTTATCGGTGTCTCCTGGGAGGAAACGGCGATGTACACGCAAGCGCTCAACGCATCGGAAGCTGAAGTCGTTCACGTCGAGGACGCCGAACGCGCGGCGCATTTTCAGGCGCGCATCGATGCCGACGATCGCATCGAGGCGAACGACTGGATGCCTGCCGCGTATCGCAAGACTTTGACTCGCCAGATTTCCCAGCACGCCCATTCGGAAATCGTCGGCATGCTGCCGGAAGGCAACTGGATCACCCGCGCGCCGACGCTGCGCCGCAAGGCCGCGCTACTGGCCAAGGTGCAGGACGAGTGCGGTCACGGGCTCTATCTCTATGCGGCGGCTGAAACACTCGGCTCGTCGCGTGAGGAGCTTGTCGATGCGATGCTGAGCGGCAAGGCGAAGTATTCCTCGATCTTCAATTATCCGACGCCGACCTGGGCCGACATCGGCGCCATCGGGTGGCTGGTGGATGGCGCCGCCATCATGAACCAGATCCCGCTCTGCCGCTGTTCGTACGGTCCCTATGCGCGGGCGATGATCCGCGTATGCAAGGAAGAGTCGTTTCATCAGCGCCAAGGCTACGAGATCATGCTGACGCTGTCGCGCGGCACCGAAGAGCAGAAGGCCATGGCGCAGAATGCGCTGGACCGCTGGTGGTGGCCGTGCCTGATGATGTTCGGCCCGCCGGACCAGCTCAGCCAGCACAGCGATCAGTCGACCCAGTGGAAGATCAAGCGGTTTTCGAACGACGACCTGCGCCAGAAGTTCATCGATGCGACGATCCCGCAGGCCCACTATCTCGGCCTCACAATTCCCGACGCCGACCTGAAGTGGAACGAGGCGACCGGCCATTGGGAGTACGGCGCGATCGACTGGGATGAATTCAAGCAGGTGCTCTCGGGCAACGGACCGTGCAACCGCGACCGCATCACAGCGCGCCGCAAGGCCCACGACGAGGGCGCGTGGGTGCGCGAAGCCGCGGCGGCATATGCCGAGAAACAACAGGCGCGCCGTAGCACTGCTGCGGTTGCAGCGTAGATCGGCAGGAGGCTGTCATGACCACTCAGAACACGCAGCTTTGGGAAGTTTTCATCCGCAGCCGCAACGGCCTTGCGCACAAGCATGTCGGCTCGCTGCACGCGGCCGACGCGACGCTGGCGCTTCAGGCCGCGCGCGATATCTACACGCGCCGCGGCGAAGGACTGTCGATCTGGATCGTGCCGTCGAATGCGATGATAGCGTCCGATCCGTCCGAGAAGGGCATGATGTTCGAGCCGGCGATGTCGAAGATCTATCGCCATCCGACGTTCTACGATGTGCCGGACGAAGTCGGCCATATGTAATTTATCGTCATGGCCGGGCTTGTCCCGGCCATCCACGCCTGTTTCGAAAATGGCAGTAAGACGTGGATGCCCACAACAAGTGCGGGCATGACGAACGCTAAATCAAGTCGCGAAAACAAGGTTTCGCCTATGACCGTTACATCGATCAAAGTCCATGAGAGTCCGCTCGTGCTTTACGCGCTGCGCCGGGCCGACGATGCGCTGATCCTCGGGCACCGTGTGTCTGAATGGTGCGGTCACGCCCCGATGATGGAAGAGGACATGGCGCTCGCCAATATGGGCCTCGACCTGATCGGTCAGGCACGCGAGCTTTACAGCTATGCCGCCAAGGTCGAAGGGGCGGACAACGACGAAGACAAGTACGCCTACCTGCGCGACGTCCGCCAGTATCGTAATTTGCTTTTGGTCGAGCAGCCGAACGGCGATTTCGCCCGCACCATCGTGCGGCAGTTCTTCTACTCTGCATTCGCCGATCCGTTTTGGCGCGCGATGATGAAATCCAAGGACGCGACGCTGGCGGCGATTGCGGCGAAGTCCGAAAAGGAAAGCGCCTATCACCTGCGCCACACGTCTGAATGGGTGATCCGGCTCGGCGACGGCACGGCAGAAAGCCATCAGCGCGCGCAGACCG
The DNA here is from genome assembly GCA_040387615.1 of Pseudomonadota bacterium. Taxonomy (GTDB): domain Bacteria; phylum Pseudomonadota; class Alphaproteobacteria; order Rhizobiales; family Xanthobacteraceae; genus Afipia. The sequence goes on from JAZKDK010000002.1 coordinate 222,971, forward strand.
CGATAGACGATCTCTGGGCGTTCACCGGCGAACTCTTCCACGTCGATCAGAGCGATGCGGAGCTAATTTCGTCCGGCATCGCTATCGATCCTGAAAGTCTGCGCGGGCGCTGGGGGGAAACCGTCTCGAATGTCCTGGGCGTGGCGACTCTGAAGCGTCCGGCCAGCGACTGGATGCAGAAGGGCGGTCGCTCCGGTAATCACACCGAACATCTCGGGCATCTGCTCAGCGAGCTGCAATCGATGCAGCGAACCTTTCCGAACGCGACATGGTAACCGGCAGCACCAGCGCGCACGACCTTCGCCAGACCGCATGGAACGCGGCGGCGCAGGTGGTCGACCCGGAAATCCCGGTGCTGACCATCGCCGATCTCGGCGTGCTTCGCGACGTGACGGTTATTGATGGCGCGGTCGAAGTCGCGATCACGCCGACTTACTCCGGCTGTCCGGCGATGAACATGATCGCAGTGGAAATCGAACTCGCGCTGGAACGCGAAGGCATCCGCAACCCCAAGATCCGCACAGTGTTGTCACCGGCCTGGACCACGGACTGGATGAGCGAGCAGGGCCGCCAGAAACTGAAAGAGTATGGCATCGCGCCGCCGCAGGCGGGCAGTGGACGCCGTGCGCTGTTCGGCGAGCAGGAAGTCGCCTGTCCGCAGTGCGGATCGGTGAATACAGAAGTGCTTTCCGAATTTGGTTCGACGTCATGCAAGGCGCTGTGGCGTTGCAAGGCCTGCCGCGAGCCGTTCGACTATTTCAAGTGTCACTAGGCATGATCCCGAAAAGTGGGAACCGGTTTTCGGATCAGATCATGCCCAGAATAGAGCTATAACTCATGTCGCACGTTCCAAAATTTCACCGTCTCGCCGTCGACGATCTGCGCCGCGAGACCGCCGATGCCGTGTCGATGACGTTCGCGATTCCGGGCGAATTGGCCAGTGATTATGCGTTTGCGCCGGGCCAGTATCTGACGCTGCGCACGACCATGGACGGCGAGGAGGTGCGGCGTTCGTATTCGATCTGCTCAAGCCCCGACGATCACGAACTGCGCATCGCGGTCAAGAAGGTCGACGGCGGCGCATTCTCAAGCTGGGCGCTGGATGAACTGAAATCCGGCGATGAGCTTGACGTCATGACGCCCACCGGCCGTTTCGGCGTGGCGCATGCGCCAGATCAGGCCCGCATCCATGTCGGCTTCGCCGCTGGTTCCGGCATCACACCGATCATGTCCATCGTTCGCGGCATTCTCGCGCGCGAACCCAACAGTCGCTTCTTCCTGTTCTACGGCAACCGTGCGACCAACGGCATTCTGTTCCGCGAGGCGCTGGAAGAACTCAAGGATCGGTTCATGGGCCGCCTGTCGGTGTTCCATGTGCTGTCGCAAGAAGAACAGGACCTGCCAATTCTGTATGGCCGCCTCGATCGTCAGAAGGTCGAGGTGTTGCTACGCGCGATGGTGCCGGCGGCCGCAGTCGATCATGTGTTCGTCTGCGGGCCGGTTGCCATGAGCGAAGAGATCGAGGCGACCTGCATCGATCTCGGCATTCCCAAAGATCACGTCCACGTCGAACGCTTTGTATCGGAATTTGGCGGCAAGCCGCGTCCGAAGATTCAGATCGTGCCGGAAGCGCCGCCCAAGGCTGTGGCATCGCTGATCGTGGACGGCAAGCGCAAGGATGTGCCGATTGCCGATGGTGAGGCCATTCTCGACGCCGCGCTGCGCGCCGGTATGGATCTTCCGTATGCCTGCAAGGGCGGCATGTGCAGCACATGCCGCGCCAAGATCGTCGAGGGCGAGACGCGGATGGACGTGAATTATTCGCTGGAACCGTGGGAGCTTGAAGCCGGATTCGTGCTGACCTGCCAGGCGCATCCAGTCTCAAGTCGCGTCGTGGTCGATTACGACCAGATGTAGCTATTTGCCCTCACGAAGCAGGGCATAGGCTGTCTGGGTCATCGCGACAGGACGCGGGTCGGCGCCCGTCCTGATCGACACGCTGCCGTAAGCCATTGTCTTTCCCATCCGCACCACGCGGGCCTCCGCCAGCAGATCCGCGCGCATGGCGGGACGCATGAAGTGGATCGTTTGGTCCACCGTGGTCATCGGAAAGTATTCGCCGGCGGCCGAGCAGATCGCAAACACCATCGCGGTATCGGCCAGACTCATCAATGCCTGACCGCAGACGACGCCGTTGTCGCGGCAGAGTTTGTCGGAGAAGCGCATCCGCAGCACGGCGCTGTCGCCCTCAATGCTTTCAATCGACAGGTCGAGGTCTTGCACCCATTGCGCGAAGACGGATGTGAGCAAAGTTGTAGCGGCGGCCTTGTCGAATGTCGGCATGTGATGTCCTGTGAATGAAGCCTAGGCGAGCGTAACGGGAAATGATGTGAAGCCGCGAAAGCGCACGCGCCTAGCCCTGTGGGCAGGTCCGTTCGTCGCGAAATTGGGGAAACGCGCAAGAAACCGGCTAATGGCAATCCGTCCCTCGAGGCGCGCAAGGGTGAGGCCCACGCAGGCATGCGCGCCGGACGCGAAAGCAAGATGACGGTTGGGCGAACGTCCGATATCGAGACGTCCCGGCTCTGCGAACACGTCAGGGTCCCGGTTCGCTGCACCGATGCAGAGCGTGATCAGCGTGCCTTGTGGGACTGTCGTCCCGTCGAACTCGGTGTCCTGCATGACACGGCGATTTCCGAGCTGGTTCGAAGACTCAAACCGCAGAAATTCTTCGACGGCGGTTTTGATCAGCGAAGGATCGTCGATCAGGCGTTGTCGTTCCTGCGGGAAACGCAACAGCAGTTCCAGCCCGTTGCCGATCAGATTGGTCGTGGTCTCGTGACCGGCGTTCAGGATGAAGATGCAGTTTTGTAACAGCTCGATTTCGCTGAGACGTTCGCCACTGGATTCACCTTCGATCAGGCGGGTCAGGACATCGCGCTCTGCGTCGCCAGGCCGCGCGCGCCTGTCGGCCACAAGGCGGCGCAGATAGTCGAGAAACTCGCCAACCGCTTGTTCGCCGCGTGCCTGCACGTCTTGAGACAGGAATGGCTCCAGCGCGCCGAGGATCGCCAGCGACCAGCCACGCAACGGTGCGCGATCCTCGTGGGGAATGGCGAGCAGGTTGCCGATCACCTCGACCGGGATGGCGGAGGCGAAATCCTCGATGATGTCGGCGTTGCCGCGCGCCTGCATGTCGTCCAGCAGCCGGTCGACGAGCGCGATCAAGCCCGGCTCCATTTCGGCGATGGCGCGTGGATTGAGCGCGCCGGCGATCAGACGGCGCACGCGGGTATGCAGCGGCGGATCGTTGAAAACGAGACTTGTGGTGTGATGCTGGAAGAGCAGCGACCCGTCGCCGTATTTCGGCGCGAATTCGATTTTCTTGTCGGAACTGAAGCGCGTTGTGTCCTTGTAGATCGCTTCCAGGTCGCGATGGCGGGTCAGGAACAGCGATCCGTCCGGCATGCGATGGATCGGATCGGCGGACTGCAGCGCGCGATAGGTCGGGTAGGGATCATCGTAGAATGGGTCGGGCAGGTCCTTGAGCGAGAAGGCACGCGCAATCGCGGCATTCTCGCCCGAAACCGAACGACGTGCACTCTCAGGATCTGTGTGAGGTCGATCCGTTGACGACACCTGACCGGCCTGTGGTCTAGAAGACGACGTCGTTGATCTGCACCACGGCCTGCGCTTTGGTGAAATTGGGAATGTCGGCGAAGATTTCCTTGCCGTGCTCTTTTCCGGCGGCCTTGAAATCGTCCATCGATCCGAATGTCAGCAGCGCGGTCATCTGATAGTCAGGCGCGCTGCCGTCAGCCTTCGCGATTCCCTTGATGGCTTGCGCGCTCTTGAGACCAAGCGGACCCCAGCGGTCCTTCACCAGCGGCATGTGCGTCTTGAGATAGTAGTCGGTGTCAAACGCCTCACCCACTGGGTACATCACTGTCACGAGGATCATCGGTCTCTCCCTGTCGTTGTTGTTTGATTATGCCTGAGGACGAACGGCATTCATCGTCAGCAATTCGTAGGTTGCAGCAGACTCGTCTTTATCGGTCAGAATTTCAACATCCCAGCGCACTTCACCATACTGCTTGTTGCGGGGCGATTTTTCTTTTGCGGTCAATCGTACCTTGATGGTCTCGCCTGGCTGGATAGGCTTGATAAAGCGCAGTGTATCAAGACCGTAGTTCGCAAGCACCGGACCGGGATCCGGATCGACAAACAGGCCAGCGGCGAACGACAGCAGCAGATAGCCGTGCGCAACGCGACCGGGGAAGAAGGGATGGCCCTTGGTCGCTTCCTCGTCCATGTGGGCATAGAACGTATCGCCCGTGAAATGGGCGAAGTGCTCGATGTCCTCCAGCGTGATCGTGCGCTCCTTCGAATAGAAGGTTTGTCCGACGTCCAGATCCTCGAAATGAAACCGGAACGGATGCCGGTCTTTCTCGATGACGGGGGCCCCCTTCATCCAGCTTCCGGTGATGCCGGTCAGCATCGCCGGTGAGCCCTGCAGCGCGGTTCGCTGCATGTAATGATGCACGCTGCGCACGCCGCCCAATTCCTCGCCGCCGCCTGCGCGGCCGGGGCCGCCATGCACCATCTGCGGCATCGGTGAACCGTGACCGGTCTGCTCCTTGGCGCAGTCGCGGTCGATCATCACAAGCCGGCCGTGGAAGCTACCGATGCCGAATACGAGTTCCGATGCCACTTTCGGATCATGGGTATACACCGACGCGACAAGACTGCCGCCGCCGCGATTGGTGAGCGTAATGGCTTCCTCGAGATCTCCGTAACCCATCACGGTGCAGACCGGGCCGAACGCCTCGATCGAATGGACATTCGTTGCGCGAATAGGATCGGCGCAATGAAGCAAGAGAGGCGGAAGGAACGCGCCACGGGTGACATCCGCTCCCTGAATGTCGAAATTGTCGGGATCGCCCGCGACAAGCTGCGCTTCGGTTCGCAACGTCTTGACGTGTGCAAGGACGTCGCGGCGCTGGTCGAGGCCGACCACAGGCCCCATGCGGACGGTTTCCAGTTCAGGATTTCCGATGGCCACCTTTGAGAGACGCTCGCGCAAGGCCTCAATGACGGCATCGACGCTCGCCGACGGCGCAAGCGCGCGGCGGATCGCGGTGCATTTCTGTCCCGCCTTGACGGTCATCTCCTTGGCGACTTCCTTGACGAACAGGTCGAATTCCGGCGTACCGGGTTTAGCATCCGGCGCGAGAATAGCCGCATTGAGCGAATCCCGTTCGGCAATGAAGCGCACGGCTTCCTTGGCGATCACCGGATGTCGCTGCAGCTTCTCCGACGTATCGGCGGAACCTGTAAACGAGACCATGTCCTGGCAGGTCAGGTGATCGAACAAATCGCCGGTGCTGCCGACGATGAACTGGAACGCCCCTTCGGGGAGAATTCCGGACTCAGCGATCATGCGCGCAAGCGCGTGCGCGACGTAGGATGTAACGGTTGCGGGCTTGGACACCACCGGCACGCCTGCAAGCAATGCCGGTGCGAGCTTCTCAAGCAAACCCCAGCACGGGAAATTGAAGGCATTGATGTGAATCGCCGCACCATGCAGCGGCGTGACGATATGCTGGCCTGCGAACGTGCCGCCTTTGCCCATTGGCTCGACCGCACCGTCCAGCAGAAAGGTGGAATTCGGAAGCTCGCGACGGCCTTTGCTGGCGTAGACGAATAGCGTGCCGATGCCGCCATCGACATCGATCAGGTTATCGGTCCGCGTCGCGCCGGTCTGGAACGACAGCTTGTAAAGCTGGTCTTTGCGCTCGGTCAGATACTGCGCGAGCTTCTTCAGCAGATCGGCGCGCTGGTGGAACGTCAACTTGCGTAGATTCTTGCCGCCCACATTGCGGGCATAGGCGAGGATGCTGTGCATATCCAGCCCGCCGCTGATTGCGTCTGCGACCACATCGCCGGTGACGGCGCTGCGCACTTCGATGAGGTCGCGCCCGGGTGCGGCCCATTGTCCGTTGACGTAGCTGTCGAGTTTCATGCGATCACTTCGATGTTGGGTGCGGGCAGCACCGATTGGATATTTGTCTATTCAGCAGTTGCTGTGCGTTTTGATGTTCTCGACGGTTGCTTGAGAACGTTGCGAGCGCCGTCAACGATCAATCTGGTCACGAGATCTGCATACTCGGCGCGGCTTACCGATCCGGTGCTTTTGAACCAGAGGTAATGCCAGTTGACCATGCCGAACAACGACATGGTCACCGGCGTCAGCATCTTGGTGCTCTTGAGGTGCGGCGCGACGCCGATGACGGCCGAAGAAAAGATGGTGACGAGGTCGCGTTCCATTCTCTTCAACTCGGTTTGACGCTCGTGAGGCAGAAACCTCATGCTGCTGATCTGCACGTTGTGCTGGGAATCGGCGTCCCGGTAGGCTTCCAGCAGAGCCGCAACCAGTCCACGCAAACGCGTCTCGGGAGGCGCCCCCGGATCGTCCGCTGTTTCGACGACTTCCAGCAGTTCTTCAAGATGGAAGCGGATGACGTCGAACAGCAGGCCTTCCTTGTCTTTGTAGTAGTGATAGAGGTTCGCCTTCGACACGCCGCAGGCCTCGGCGATCTTGTTCATCGACGCGCGGTCATAGCCGTGCGCCGAAAAAAGCTCCGCCGAGCGATCGAGAATCGCTTGTCGCTTGTTGTCGTAGTCGTTGGCGCGGCTGCGTGCCATTTGAAGTTCTATTCCTTAGTCTCTAAGCGAGCATGATTTTCGGAAAACCGGTATCCACTTTTCCGGATCATGCTTTGGGCCGGCGATCGATGATGCGCTTGGCTTTGCCGACGGAGCGCTCGATGCTTCCCGGATCGAGAACGGTGACGAGGGCCGTGATGCCGATGGTGTCCTTGACTGACTGCGCAAGTTGCCTGGTCGCGGCTTCGCGTGAGGGAAAGCTGGCGTCCGGCCGCGCCTCGACCTGAATTTCCATGTTGTCCATGCGGCCGTCGCGCGTGAGCACAAGCTGATAGTGCAGGGAGAGATCGTGAATCGTGAGAAGCTTTTCCTCGATCTGGGTGGGGAACACGTTAACGCCGCGAACGATCATCATGTCGTCGGAGCGCCCGGTAACCTTTTCCATCCGCCGCAACGAACGCGCCGTTCCCGGCAACAGCCGGGTCAGGTCGCGAGTTCTGTAACGGATGACGGGCATGGCTTCCTTCGTCAGCGACGTGAAGACCAGTTCGCCTTTTTCACCATCGGGCAGCACATCGCCGGTCACGGGATTGATGACCTCGGGATAGAAATGATCCTCCCAGATGTGAAGGCCATCCTTGGTCTCGACGCATTCGCTGGCGACACCCGGACCCATCACCTCCGACAGCCCATAGATATCGACGGCGTGAAGATCGAAGGCTTCCTCGATCTCCTCGCGCATAGCGTTGGTCCACGGCTCCGCGCCGAAGATACCGATGCGCAGCGACGACTTGCGCGGATCGAGGCCCTGTTTTCTGAACTCATCGAGAATCGCCAGCATATAGGACGGCGTCACCATGATGATTTCGGGTTTGAAGTCGTTGATGAGCTGGACCTGCCGTTCGGTCATGCCGCCGGAGATCGGGATAACGGTGCAGCCCAGACGCTCCGCGCCGTAATGCGCACCGAGTCCGCCGGTGAACAAGCCATATCCGTAGGCGATATGAACCTTCATGCCTGCGCGGCCGCCAGCAGCGCGGATCGACCGCGCGACGACGTCGCTCCATGTCTCGATGTCGCGTTTGGTATAGCCGACAACGGTCGGCTTGCCGGTTGTTCCTGACGACGCATGGATGCGTGCAACATTTTTTTCAGGTACGGCAAACATGCCGAACGGATAGTTGTCCCGCAGATCGGTTTTGATCGTGAAGGGAAACTTCGCGAGATCGGGAAGATCCTTGAACAAATCCGGGGTAACGCCCGCGGCATCGAATTTCGCGCGATAGTGCGGCACGTTTTCATAGGCATGGCGGAGCGACCACGCTAGGCGCTCGCGCTGAAGCGCGCGGATGTCATCGCGGGAGGCGATCTCGTAACGATCGAGTTCCGTCGGTTCGGGCGTCAACCGGTCGAGTTTGCGCAGCGGTATCTGTAGCAACGTTCTCTCCCAATCCTACTTGTTGTCTTGTGGGCGGTTGTCGAGCAACTGGCCCGATATCGTTCGGGAATGTCCGCGAAACTCGGCAATCACCTTGTTGCTGCTGTCGCGGACCGTGACATCGTAAATGCCGCCGCGACCGGCGCGGGTACGTTCGACGGCGTGCGCGGTGAGCGTCTCGCCCTCGCGGACCGGCTGGAGAAAGGTCACTGCGCATTGCTGCGCGACCGTGCGCTGGTCATAGGTGTTGCAGGCGAACGCGAACGTGGAGTCGGCGAGGGTGAAGATGAAGCCGCCATGGCAGATGCCGTGACCATTCGTCATCTCCTTGCGGACGGTCATCGAGAGAACCGCTTCGCCCGGTGCGATCCGTTGAAGACTCATGCCGAGTCCCTGACTGGCCCGGTCGTCCTGCCACATCTTGTTGGCGCAAGCCTGGGCCAGCGCATGCGGATCTTTGTTGCCGGCAACCGCATCCATCACATGCCTCCGACAAAACGCGGCGCGCGTTTCTCGAGGAATGCGGTCACGCCTTCGGCGAAATCCGGTGCGCGGCCTGCGTGCCCCTGAAGATCGCGCTCAAGATCGAGTTGCTGATCGAGCGTATTGGTCTCGGATGCGTCGAGCGCTTGTTTGGTGAGTGCCAGCGCGCCGGTCGGCTGTTTGGCGAGATGAGTCGCGAGGCGGTGTGCTTCCGCCATCAGGCCTGCATCGTCCACCACCTTCCAGATCATGCCCCACGCTTCGGCCTGTTCGGCGGAGACGGGTTCAGCCAGCATTGCGAGTGCGCGGGCGCGCGCACTGCCTGCAAGGCGCGGCAAGAACCATGTGCCGCCGCAGTCCGGGACAAGGGCAATCTTTGAGAAGGCCTGAATGAACTTGGCGGAGCGGGCGGCCAGTACGATATCGCATGCAAAGGCAATGTTGGCACCGCCGCCGGCGGCCACGCCATTCACCGCGCAGACAATAGGAAGCGGCAGTTTGCGTAACCTGCGGATGAGGGGATTGTAGCGCCGATCCAGCGTGACCGTAAGATCGGGCTTCTGGCCGGGGATGAACTCAACTTCAGACAGATCCTGTCCGGCGCAAAATCCGCGTCCCGCGCCCGTCAGGATCAGCGCACGACATGACTTGTCGGCTTCCGCATCGGTCAACGCCTTATCCAACGCGGCATGCACGCTTGCGTTGAACGAGTTGAGGCTGTCAGGCCTGTTGAGCGTGATGACGCGATATCCGTCGCGGATCTCGGTCAGGACCACATCCTTGTCCACAGCGTCCTCCCAATCGGCCTGTTTCTGTCAGCCGTTGGGAAGCATATTACTATTGACCAACCGTTCGGTCAATTATATTGATGGGGTCAGAAGCGCATCAGATCACATGGGACAATTCGCCGATGTGACGAACAAGGTACGCCGGGCAAGCTCTCCAAAAAACGGGCGCCCATCACCAGGGAGGAAACCATGAAGCCGACTTCAGCATTGAAACTTTTATTGGCCGCCGGTGCCGCCGGATTGGCATTTGGAAGCCCAGCATTCGCGCAGCAGACTGTAAAGATCGGTTCCGTCCTTTCGGTGACGGGTCCGGCGTCGTTCCTCGGCGAGCCTGAAGACAAAACGCTGCGGATGTATGTCGACAAGATCAACGCTGCTGGCGGCGTCAACGGCAAGAAAATCGAGCTCATCATTTATGACGACGGCGGCGATGCTAACAAGGCGCGCACGTTCGCGACCCGTCTGATCGAGGACGACAAGGTCGTCGCGATGGCGGGCGGTTCGACCACCGGCACGACCATGGCGATGATCCCCGTTTTTGAGGAAGCGCAGGTTCCGTTTATTTCGTTCGGCGGTGCGGTCGAAATCATCGATCCGATCCGCAAGTATGTCTTCAAGACGCCGCACACCGACAAGATGGCGTGCGAAAAGATTTTCGAGAACCTGAAGCAGCGCAAGCTCACGAACATTGCGATGATATCGGGAACCGACGGCTTTGGCGCATCGATGAAGGCGCAGTGCACCAAGGTTGCACCGAACTACGATATCAAGATCATCACCGAGGAAAGCTACGGTCCGCGTGACAGCGACATGACTGGCCAGCTGACTAAGATCAAGAACACGGCTGGTGTCCAGGCCATCGTCAATCCCGGCTTCGGGCAGGGGCCTGCGATCGTCACCCGCAACTATGCGCAGCTCGGCATGACCGCAACGCCGCTCTATCAGAGCCACGGCGTGGCTTCGAAGAGCTTTATCGACCTCGCCGGTGCCGCCGCTGACGGCATCCGCCTGCCGGCAGCAGCACTGCTGGTCGGCGACAAGCTGCCGGACAGCGATCCGCAGAAGAAGGTCGTGGTCGACTACAAGAAGACCTATGAGGACACCGCGAAAAGCCCGGTCTCGACCTTCGGCGGCCATGCCTATGACGGCCTGTACATTCTGATCGACGCCATGAAGCGCGCCGGTTCAAACGATCCGAAGAAGATTCGTGACGAAATCGAGAAGACCAAGGGCTTCGTCGGTACCGGCGGCATTGTGAATATGTCACCGACAGATCATCTCGGCCTCGATCTCTCTGCTTTCCGCATGCTGGAAATCAAGGGCGGCGACTGGTCGCTGATCAAGCCGGGCTCGTAAGCCCGCCACATCACCATTGATGCTCCCGGATGATTGGGATTTCTCCGTCCGGGAGCACCATTTCTCTGCCTGAATGAGTCATATCGCCGGGAACGGCAGCCATCGGCTGTCATCGTTGTTCGTGGAGCCGGAATGCCAGAGTTTGTCCAATTTCTTGTTTCCGGACTGACCGTGGGCGCGGTTTACGCGCTTGTCGCTCTCGGCTTCACGCTCGTCTACAATGCATCCGATGTCGTCAATTTCGCCCAGGGCGAGTTTGTGATGCTGGGCGGGATGGTGACGGTGTTCGCCACCGCAGCGGGCGTTCCGTTGCCGCTCGCGGCACTCCTCGCGGTCGTCGTCTCCATTGTTGTCGGCCTGTTGTTGTATTGGCTGGCTATCGAGCCCGCGCGCGATGCGTCGCCCGTCACGCTGATCATCATCACGATTGGTGCTTCGATCTTGTTGCGCGGCGCGGCGCAAATCCTGTTCGACAAGCAATTCCACAAGCTTCCGAGCATTTCCGGCGACACGCCGGTCAATCTGCTCGGAGCGGCCATCCAACCGCAGAGCTTCTGGGTGCTCGGCGGCACGGCCGTAATCGTGATCCTGCTGTATGTGTTCCTGGAGCGTACCGTTCTCGGCAAGGCCGTGCTCGCGACCGCCGCGAACAAGCTTGCCGCCCGGCTTGTCGGCATCAACACGGCGACCGTCATGGCACTCGCATTCGGAGGATCGGCTGCCATCGGTGCTGTCGCCGGTGTCCTGATCACGCCGATCACACTTACCAGCTACGACGTCGGCACGTTGCTGGCGCTGAAGGGATTTGCTGCGGCAATGCTGGGCGGCATGGGTAATCCGCTTGGCGCGGTCGCAGGCGGATTGCTGCTTGGTCTGCTTGAAGCGTTCGGGGTCGGTTACATCAGTTCGACCTACAAGGACGCCTTCGCTTTCATCGTTATCCTTCTCGTCCTGTTCGCCATGCCGCAAGGCCTGTTCGGCCGGCGGACTGTGGAAAGGGTCTGAGCGGTGTTGCAGAAGATCGGTCATCGCTACCTGACCCTGATTGCGCTCGCCGTGATCATTGCGGCGTTGCCGATGCTATTTCCGTCGAGCTACTACTTCCGCGTGGCGTCGCTGGTGTGGGTGTCTGCATTCGCAGCCATCGGCCTGAATATTCTGATGGGATCGGCCGGGCAGGTCAGCCTCGGTCATGCCGGCTTTTTCGGAATTGGCGCCTATGCCGTGGCCATCGGCCCCGCGCATTTCGGGATACCGACATGGGCCGCGGTTCTGATCGGCTGCGCGCTTTCGTCGGTGCTGGCCTATCTCGTCGGCCGTCCGATCTTGAAGCTGAAGGGGCACTATCTTGCCATTGCGACGCTTGGTCTCGGTGTGCTTGTGGCGCTGGTCATCACCACGGAAAGCCGCTGGACCGGCGGTCCGGACGGTATGCCGGTTGCGAAACTCACGCTACTCGGCTGGCGCGTCAGCGGATCGGACACCTGGTACTGGATCTCGGGTGGGCTTTTGCTGCTGGGGACATGGATTGCTCTCAACCTGAACGAAACGCCGACCGGACGGGCTTTCCGTGCGCTCCATGACAGCGAGGTTGCGGCACGGGTGGCGGGGATCGACGTCGCGCGTTTCAAGCTGCAGGCATTCGTCATCGCCGCCGCCTATGCGTCGATTGCCGGGTCTGTGCTGGCGATGATGAACGGCTTCATCAATCCCGATCAGGCGGGTTTCCTGCACTCGGTGGAAATGGTGACAATGGTGGTGCTCGGCGGCCTCGGATCGGTCGTGGGGAGTATTGTGGGCGCAGCGGTGCTGATCACATTGCCGCAGGTTCTCACCGTCTTTCAGGAATACGAGCATCTGCTGCTCGGCTTCATCATCATCGTGTCGATGATCTTCATGCGCGACGGGATCGTCCCGACACTGTCGCGTGTGCTGGCTAAGAGGACGCAGACATGACGATCCTCGCCGCAAAGGATATCGGCATTTCGTTCGGTGGCATCAAGGCCATTGACGGCGTGAGCTTCAGTGTCAGTCCGGGTCAAATCCTGTCCATCATCGGACCGAACGGTGCGGGCAAGACAACGCTCTTCAATGTTGTTTCCGGTGTGTATGCGCAAGATCAAGGGCAGGTCGAGCTGTCGGGCGAAGACGTGACGGGATTGACGCCGGACAAGCTCGCCGCGCGTGGCCTGTCGCGTACGTTCCAGAATCTCCAGATCTTCCAGCGCATGACCGCGGCAGAGAACGTCATGGTCGGCCGTCACCTGCGCGAACGCTGCAATCTTCTCGCCGACATGTTCCGGCTGCCGTCGGTGACGCGGCAGAACAGTGAGACGCGCGATGCGGCGCTGACTCTGCTCGACGATGTCGGCTTGAAGGGCAGTGCGGACATCGCTGCAGGCTCGCTGTCGTATGGCGCATGCAAGCGCCTTGAAATCGCCCGCGCCCTTGCCGCCGAACCGCGCGTGCTGCTGCTCGATGAACCCGCCGCCGGATGCAACGCAGTCGAGACCGAAGAGATCGATGAACTGATCCGGCGCGTGGCGGCCAAGGACATAGCGGTCGTATTGGTTGAGCATGACATGAAACTCGTCATGAAAATTTCCGACCACATTCTTGTCTTGAATCGCGGCAAGCCGATTGCCGAGGGCGCGCCGCGCGAGGTGCGTGACAATCCCGCCGTGCTTGAAGCCTATCTCGGCAAACACGGTGCAAAGGAGGCGGCCCGTGCTTGAAGTCGCCAATCTCCGGAGCGCCTATGGCCGCATCGAGGTTCTGCACGGCGTGAACCTCAACGTCCGCTCGGGCGAGGTCGTGGCGCTGATCGGCTCGAACGGTGCGGGAAAGACTACGCTGCTTCGGGCGCTGTCGGGCGTCCAGCCGATCACGGGCGGCGAAATCAGTTTTCTGGGTGATCGTATCGAGCGCCTCCCGCCGCACCGGCGGGTCGAGCGCGGCATGACGCAATCGCCGGAGGGACGTCAGGTCTTCGGACCGTTGAGTGTCGAGGACAATTTGCGTCTCGGGGCCTACATGCGCCGCGACAAGAACATCGACAGCGACCGCGATCGTGTTTTCGAGATGTTCCCGATTTTGGCCGAGAAACGGAAACTTCTGGCGGGGGGATTGTCCGGCGGTCAGCAACAAATGCTCGCGATCGGACGAGCCTTGATGGGCAAGCCAAAGCTGCTGCTTCTGGATGAGCCATCGCTGGGTCTGTCGCCCACGCTGGTCGATCAGATCCTTGCCGCCATCGTCGATCTTCGAAGCAACGGCGTCACCGTGTTGCTGGTCGAGCAGAACGCCAGCGCGGCCCTTGAGATTGCCGACCGCGGCTACGTGCTGGAAACCGGCAAGGTTGCATTCGAAGGCGCTGGCGCAACCTTGCTGTCCGACCCCAAGGTGAAGGCCGCGTATCTCGGCGCGGCCTAGCAGTCATTAACTTCGCGACGGCTCAATAGCCGTTCGGGGCTCCTTTGGCGAAGAGATAGTATCTGTTGCGGCGCTTTCGCTCACCGGAGCGCGCCCGAACCACGCATAGAGCGCCGGCAATACAAAGAGCGTTAGCAGCGTCGCGCTAATGAGACCGCCGATGACGACGGTCGCAATTGGCCTTTGAACTTCTGCTCCGGTTCCAGTTGCCAGCGCCATCGGGACAAACCCGAGCGATGCGACCAGCGCTGTCATGGCGACAGGGCGAAGCCGGGTGATGGCACCGACAAAGATGGCATCCGCTTTCTCGTATCCTTTCGCTATCAACTGCTTGATGTAGGTTAACATCACCAGACCGTTGAGAACGGCGACGCCGGACAATGCGATGAACCCGACTGCAGCCGATACCGAGAACGGAATTCCCCGGAGCCACAACGCGACAACGCCACCGGTTAGAGCCAGCGGAACGGCACTGAAGACGATAAGGGCATCCCGTGCCGTACCGAGCGCACCCATCAGCAACAAGAAGATGAGGATGAAGCAAACCGGGACGACGAGTGAAAGTTTTGCACGCGCCGCCGCCAGGTTTTCGAACTGGCCCCCCCAGGTCATCCAGTAACCGGGCGGCAATGTCACGGCGGAATCGATCCCCGATCGGGCGTCATTGACGACGGCGGCAATATCACGGTCCCGCACATTGGCGGTGACGACGATCCGTCGTTTCCCATTCTCCCGGCTGATCTGATTGGGTCCTTCGCTGATCTTGAAGGTCGCCAATTGCCCCAGCGGCACGGTCAGCGGCGTCAGCCCCGCCAGCGGCAGCGATACCGGCAAGTTCTTGAGTGCATCGAGATCGCCGCGGATATCTTCCGGCAACCGGACCACGATGTCGAAGCTGCGATCTCCTTCAAACACGGCTCCCGCGGCTCGTCCGCCGATGGCCGTTCCGATGACGTCCTGAACAGCCGAGAGACTGAGACCTCGCCGCGCGATCTCGGTCTTGTTCACGCTGATATCCAGCACCGAAAGGCCGCTGGCCTGTTCGATCTTAACGTCGGTCGCTCCTTTGGTTTTCCGCAAAATATTCGCAATCTGCCCCGCGCTACGCAGGAGCGGTTCGAACTCATCGCCGAAAACCTTCACGGCGAGATCGCCGCGCACGCCGGCCAGCAGCTCATTGAAGCGCATCTGGATCGGTTGGGTGAATTCGTAGTTGTTGCCGGGCAGCTCGCGCACCGCGTCCGCGATCTGGTCGAGCAACGCGGCCTTGGTCAATTTGGGATCGGGCCATTGGTCCTGCGGCTTGAGGATAATGAAGGTATCCGACGCACTGGGCGGCATCGGATCGGAAGCGACTTCGGCTGTGCCGGTCTTGGAGAAAACGTAGGCGACTTGCGGAAACGCGCTGATGACTTTCTCGACGTCGAGTTGCATCGCCTGCGATTGCGTCAGGCTTGTGCTGGGAATGCGCAGCGCGTGCATGGCGATGTTCTTTTCATCCAGCGCCGGGATGAACTCCTGACCAAGCCGGAGAAACAGCAACAACGCACCGACGAACAGAACCAGTCCGGTCGCGACAGCGGGGGCGGGCCGTTCAATAGCGCGCCGGAGCAAGGGCGCATATGAGGTCTTGAGGCTGCGCACGGCACGGCTGTCGGATTCCGTGACCCGGCCTGTCACCGCGATGGCGATCAGCGCAGGAACGAACGTGAGGGACAGCACGAAGGCCGAGACGAGCGCAAGGATGACCGTCAAGGCCATCGGCTCGAACATCTTTCCTTCGACGCCGCTGAAGGTCAGCAGTGGAACATAAACCAGGATGATGATCGCCTGGCCGTAGACAGTGGGGCCGATCATCTCTTCAGCTGCCGCTTTCACGGTCGTCAGGCGTTCTTGCAGCGAAAGTGTCCGGCCGACGGCTGTCTGCTTCTCGGCAAGGTGACGCAGCGCGTTCTCGGTGATGATGACCGCGCCATCGACGATCAGGCCAAAATCGAGCGCGCCGAGGCTCATGAGGTTCGCGCTGATCCGGCCCTGCAGCATCCCGAAGGCTGTCATCAGCATGGCCAGCGGGATGACGAGAGCCGTGATGAACGCCGCGCGAAAATTGCCGAGCAGCAGGAACAGGACGGCGATGACCAGCAGGGCGCCTTCGCCCAAATTCCACGCCACAGTGTTGACTGTCGCATCGACCAGTTGCGTGCGGTTGAGGACGGTTTCGACAGTCACGCCGGCCGGAAGGGTGCGGCGGATGTCTTGCATTTTGGCATCGACCGAAGCGGAGACAGTTCGGCTGTTGTTTCCGATCAGCATCAGAGCTGTTCCGACAACCACCTCGTGTCCATCGCGGCTGGCGCTGCCGGTGCGGATTTCGCCTCCGATCGCGATGTCTGCGACATCGCGGACCCGGACCGGAATCGCGCCGCGAGTGATGATGGTGACGTCGCCAATATCGGCAAGTTTTTCCAGCCGGCCGCCGGTGCGAACCGCGATGCCTTCGCCGTTGCGGTCAATGGTGCTCGCGCCCCGGCTGATGTTGTTCACCTCGATGGCACGCACGACATCGCTGAACGAGAGCCCCAGTGAGATGAGCTTCGCTGGATCCGGCTTCACCTGATATTGCTTGATGTATCCGCCGATCGAGTCGACGCCCGCCACACCGGGTACGGTTTTGACCTGCGGCCGGATGATCCAGTCCTGGACCGTTCGCAGATATGCGCCGCGTTCGATATCAGTTTTCAGCAGGTCGCCTTCCGCCGTCAGGAACGAACCGTCTTTCTGCCAGCCCGACGTTTTGTCGCCGCTGGATTTCGGGGAAAGGGACACCGTCCACATGTAGATTTCGCCGAGCCCTGTCGAAATCGGTCCCATCTTCGGATCTGCGCCGGGAGGCAGACTGGAACGCAGGTCGGTCAGCCGCTCGTTGATCTGCTGTCGAGCGAAGTAAATATCGGTCTTCTCGCTAAAGATCGCGATGATCTGTGAAAATCCGTTGCGTGACAACGAGCGGGTTGCTTGCAGTCCCGCGATTCCGGCCAATGCCGTCTCGATGCGGAAAGTGACCTGCTTTTCGATCTCCACCGGAGACAGCGCGGGCGCTGTTGTATTGATCTGCACCTGCTTGTTGGTGATGTCGGGCACTGCATCGACAGGAAGACGCGCGAGCGACCAAGCGCCCAGTGCGACGAAGCCGAGACTCAGCATGACAACAATCCAGCGATGCTGAATGGAAAGATCGAGAATGCGCTTGATCATGATTATTGCCTAATGTGCGTGTCCAGCTTCGCCGCGGCCGAGATCGGCCTTCAAGACGAAGGTGTTGGCAGTTGCGATCCGGTCACCGGGAGACAGGCCGGAGATCACTTCGACTGATTTGCTGTCTTCGCGGCCGGTGACAATCTTGCGGGGCTCGAAGCCTTCCGGCGTGCGAACGAAGACGGCGCTTTGACCGTCCACGGTCTGCACGGCGCTTTTCGGCACCACGATATCCGCTTGAACCTGCTGGAACGGAATGTGAGCGGTGATGAACATTCCCGGCCGCAGGGCATGGGACGGATTGTCGACCGAGGCGACAACGCGCGCCAGACGGGTGTCCTTGTCCAGCAACGGGCTGACGAACATGATTGTCGCGGGCAGGGGATCGGTGCCCTGACCCGGCTCGACGCTGATCGGCTGGCCTTCCCGGACCACGGCAAGATCAGCGGCAGGCAGCGCCAGTTCGGCCCACACCACGCGCGAGTCGACGATCACGAACAGTTCGCTCTCCTGACCTTCACGGCCGACCAGCGATCCGAGGTCGACACGACGTTCAGCGATCCGGCCGCTCATCGGTGCGCGCAACTCCTGTAATCTCAGACTTTCGACAGGTTGCTGTGGCAGCGCGGCGATCTGATCGCTGGTCAGGCCCAGCGCAAAGAGCTTCTGGCGCGCGACATCGAACTTGATCCGCATGTCTTCGAACAGGGTTTTCGCACGCAGAAATTCATTTTCACTGCTGACCTTGGATTCGAAAAGACTCTTCGAGCGATTGAACAGCGTTTCCTGAAGATCGAAGGCGATACGTGCGGCGAGATATTGGCTTTTGGCATCGGCAACCTCACGGCTTTCGATAATCGCCAGAACGTCTCCTTCGCGGACGTTGTCGCCGAGCCGTTTGCGTAACTCTGCGACGGTGCCGAGCAATCGGACGGAAACCTTGGCGATCCGCTCACCGCTCGGGACGATGGTGCCCGGTACGGCGATGCGTTTGCTCAATGTCCCGGCGGTCGCTTCACGGATCGCAAAATTTCCGGCCGTGATCTGCCGTTCGCTGAGCTTCACGCCGGCTTCTTCATGTTGCTCGGATTTGTTTTGCGCCTTTGGCGCTTCGTGCGCGTTTGCGGCAGCGAGAAAAATGGTCGCGAGTGCGCCAAAAGCGCCGCTTGCGACACGTAATCGAAGTCTGGTCATTGTTAAAAGTCCCGCGAGCGGTCAGTTCTGCCTTGGTCAATTCAGCGAATTGCTGTGCCTGCAGCGATGCAGACAGGTTGTCGCGCAGCCGTGTGAGGCTACGGACATGCCGATGGCCTCACGGCCTCGGGACTTAGGCGCGGGGTGGTTTGAAAAGGGGCAGGCCGGCCAGCGACGGGGGCGTTTGGTCCCGGCCGATGGGCGGCGTTTGGTGGCTGATGTCAGCCGGAAGACTCACGGCAAAGGCCGGTTGCCCGGTCACATGGTTCAGGCAATGGCCGCAATGAGCGGGCATCTTCTGATCGGACGTATCCGGCGGGGTACCACCGTCGAGGTCCATCGCGACCGCCGTGGGATTCGAGCCTGCAAAGGCCAGATCGCAGCTTCCGCAATGAATCAGCGATGCCAGCAGGCCAAGCATCAATGCCAGGACAAGCGACAGACGGGGGCGCCGTCCGTTACGTCCGGAGCCGAGGCTCGCATTGTGTTGAAGACCGCTGGTCATGTTCTATCAGTAGATTTTCTGTCAGGCCTTTTCAAGGCCGGTGAGTTGGCTGTCGGGTGCCAACGCGCAGGCCGTGACCGGACTAGCCACGATCTGGATTGTGGTGTGCTTGATGCCGAAATCTTCATTCAGACGATGCGTTGCCTCAACCAGGAATGCGTCTCCCGGATGGCCGGACGGCATCACCAGATGGCAGGTCAGCGCAACCTCGGTCGTGCTCATCGGCCAGATATGAAGGTCACAAACCTCCGTGACGCCGGGACGCTGTTCAAGGTAACGGCGAACCGCTACCGGATCGATGGATGACGGCACCGCGCCAAGCGACATCGCCGTGCTGTCGCGTAACAGACCCCACGTTCCCCACACGATGACCGCAACAATGGCGAGGCTGGTGACGGCGTCCAGCCACAGCCAGCCGGTGAACATGATAATCAATGCGGCGATGACAACGCCGGCTGACACGGCGGCGTCAGCAGCCATGTGCAGGTAGGCGCCCTGAATATTGAGATCGCTCTTGCGGCCCGACGCGAACAGCCATGCCGTGAAGCCGTTGATGACGATCCCGATGGCAGCGACGATCATCACCGTCATTTCGGCGACCGGTTCGGGATTGAACAGTCGCAACATGGCCTGCCAGCCAATCGCCCCGACAGCAATCAGGAGGAACACCGCGTTGAACAACGCCGCCAGGATCGAGGAACCGCGCAGGCCGTATGTGTAGCGCTCGGAGGGTGGCCGCTTCGACAGGATAACCGCGATCCACGCCACGATCAGTCCCAGCACGTCGGACAGGTTGTGTCCGGCATCCGCGATCAAAGCTGTCGAGTTGCTGATGTAGCCGTAGAACGCTTCGATAACGATGAAGATCGTGTTGAGCAGGATGCCGACAGCGAAAGCCGTCCCGAAACTTGCGGGCGCGTGAACGTGTCCGCCTGGCCCATGGGAATGACCATGATGTCCATGATCAGTGTGGTTGTGTGCGGCGTGATGCGAATGCGCCATGCGGTTCCCATACAGACTCAAGCCTGAAGGCCCAGTTGCTGCATGGGATATGCGTCATCCGGAAACCGAATACTATCACAGCGGGAAATGACGCCGACGGGCCCGGATCTTACTGGAACGGTTTCACGCCCGCGACGGCGCGCGATCGGGCAACCGTGGCTGTGATGTTATCGGCGAGCAGGCGCGCGAGGCAGGAGTAGCCCCAGTCGTTCATGTGCAAGCCGTCTGCGGTGATGAACCGGTCGAACGCGATGGCCTGATCTTCATGCCAGTGCCGCATGGCCACGTAGCGGCGAAACAGCGGGACGTGCGTTTGCTTTGCGACGTAAGCAATCAAACCGACCATTTCGCTGACCGCAGGCTTGGCGTTCACGCGCGGCGCAAACTGCGGATCGATCAGCAGCACGTCCGCACCGCTTTTTCTGATGCGTGAAATTCCGGCCTGCAACACGTTGGCTGTCTCGGGGATATTGCCGTCGCGAAGCACGGTATTGGTGCCAAGTTGCCAGATCACCAGATCCGGCTTCGGCTCGAGAACAGCGTCCATCCGCGCCATCATGGAGTTGGCGTCTTCGCCGTTGATGCCCTGATTGATGACGGTAACAGGCGTTTCCGGAAACCTTTGGCGCAGTTCGCGCTCGAGGCGGCTGGGATACGAATATGCCGCCGAGCTGGCGCCTGCGCCACCGGTCGAGGACGAACCAACTGCGACGATGGTCACGGGTTCGTGCGCATCCAGACGCTTGGCAACACGCGCGATGGGAGCATCGAGCTGCGCGAGCGACTTGGACTGTAAGCAGGGTTGAGTCTTGAAGACGCTGTTGAGGTCGTCGCTGACAGCAGGGCCATTGGCCTGCTCGGCGTGCGAGGCAGCAGGGCACACGACAAGCGCCGAGATGCCAAGCGCAAGCGCACCGACAGTGGCGGCGATCGTCGAAGCCGTTTTCCGGCCGGGCGAGGGGCTGAGCATCAAGAAGCGAACCCTGGCGTGGCGGCCATCAAAGGTCCGCGTCCACTAAGACCTAGCGAAATTTACCGTCGCATTCAATCCGCCCTTAGGCGGTAGGGAACTCATGCTTAATCAAAATTGGCCCACAAAACAGCGGGTTGTGAGCATGTTTCATCTGTTGCGACGCACAAAACCGTGAGCGGGAGGCATCTGTGCGCGTCAGAGGGTCTTGAGAAGCGCACTGCATCCATTCCAAATGATCTGAATGCCGATACAAAAGAGGATGAAGGCCGACAGCCGCATCACCACGTCCGTTCCACGTGCGCCAAGAAACATGATGATGCGATCGGCGAAGCGGTAACAGACGAAAATCGTAATGGCGATGGCGGCCAGGCCTGCCACTGCAGCGCCGCCAAGAATGGCCAATTGGGTGACATTGTCGGTCGCTATTGGCCGCTGGCTGCCCAGCGTGACTGCAACGGAGATCGAGCCGGGTCCGACCGTCAGCGGCATGGTCAGCGGATAGAACGCATCGATCGTTGGGCTGGCGCTGTCCGCTTTTGGATGATCGAGGTCCGGCTCTTCAGGCGCGTGGAGCAATCGCCATCCAAACGTCGCCACCACCAGCCCTCCGGCGACCCGGACGACGGGGAGGGTGATCCCGAAGAACTCGAGAACGTGCGAGCCGATAAACAGCGATCCGAGCAGAAGGAAGAAACTGTTGCGGGCTACGTTCAGGGCCAGGACGCTACGTTCGGCCGTGCTGCGTCCGCGCGTCATGCGCAGGAAGAGCGGCGCGCTTCCGATCGGATTGACGATCGGAAACAGCGCGGCATAGACCAGCAGAAATGCGTTGACGATGTTTTGCACGATGTCCGTCCCGGCGGCATGAGCCGCCCGCCGATTTCGAACAGAGATCGCGGACATTTGCAACTCGGGACGGCCGGACGGAGGAAACGCTGGGCTATACACCGGGCCCGCTGATGAAACGCCTCGTCTTGGGCGGGCGGTCTTGATACCGTGCGGACCGAAGCAACGACGGTCGATTCATGCAGTCCAAACTATTTTTTATTTTTTTGGCAACTCTCGGAAATCCGGCATCTCCACTGTACGCGGAGCCTGTCCCGATTACATGCACGATTTTGCCCGGCGAGGAATCGGCCAGCGTGTTGCTCACCAATCCGTTCAACTATTCCGCGTCATGTCAGGCGAACTGCAAATTCTCGACTGCGGTATACGACGATAATCCTCAGATCATCTGCGCCAAGCCGGTGCCTGCCGGCAAGCAAGTCGAGATGTGCATTCTCAAGGCGGCGGGCAACAAGCTCGTCAAATTGGTCGAAGCCAATGCTGATTGTAAAAAGCCCTGAGCGAGCGATTTTTGTGTCGATCACAAAGCGAAGCGAATGAAAGCCCCGCACTCGCGGGAGCTTTCATATCTGTGCGGTTAGCGTCCGAAGAACAGCCAAAGCAGAATAATCACTGGAATCGGTACACCCACCAGCCACAACAAGAGTCCGCGTCCCATTTTTGCCTCCATATCAACCTCAGAGACATGGAGAACGTCGAAGGGATGCGCTTGTTCCGTCGATAAAATCTGACAAGCGACTGCTGAAGATCACCAATGTCCGGTATTGGGCATTGAGCTCCATGGCTCTTGAGGCGCGAGGGCATCGCCCTTCTGCAAAAGCTCGATGGAATGCAGATCGGGTGAGCGAATGAATGCCATCTGGCCGTCGCGCGGCGGACGATTGATGGTGATGCCGAGTTTCATCAGCCGATCGCATGTCGCGTAAATATCGTCGACCTCGTAGGCGAGGTGCCCGAAGTAGCGATCTTCGCCATAGGTCTCTTCATCCCAGTTGTACGTCAACTCGACCAGCGGCGCGCCGCGTCCCTTGACCTGCTTGAGCAGGCTTTCGTCTTCGGCAGCGCAAAGAAACACCAGCGTAAACCGGCCTTTTTCGCTTTCCGTGCGACGGACTTCCTTCAGTCCGAGCGCGTCGCTGTAGAACTTAAGTGCGGTGTCGAGGTTGCGAACGCGCAGCATGGTGTGGAGGTAACGCATGTTTCTTATCCTTCTTGGGACATGCCGGAGTTTGATGTCATCGACCGGGAGCGCGATCCAATAGCAGTAAAAGGGACCGGATGGCAGATCAGGTAAGCGGAACTTTTTTGCTGCGACGCCGTTATCATTCACAACTTCGAGATGATGGAGGCGTTTTTGAACGAGGTGATTGACCGGGTTATCCATACGTTCGGGATGATGCGTAACCTGAGCGAAGACGCACTACACGAGGCCCGTGAGAGTCTCGGAAGTTACATTGAAACACTTTCGTCCGCCGGCGAAACCGATCCGCAGCGTCTGGCCGTGTATGGGCTGGCCTATCTTCGCAATCGTCAGGACGGCTTGTCGCCCAAATTCACAGGCTGCTGACGATTTCAGACGATCGCGTGCCCTATGACAGTGGATAAGGAATGGCGTCCGCTGGCGAGGCATGGTCCTTCTTGGTACCTCCGTGAACAGTCAACGGAGTGGACCATGCAAAAAGTAGATCTGGATTCAATGTCGATCGACGATCTGGCGAAACTGCGCGACCAGGCGAGCGAAAAGCTTGCCGAAAAGGTTGCCGCGCGCCAGCTTGAACTCGCCGCAGAAATGGAAAAGCTCGCTGCGTTCGGCGGCAAGAAGGCCAAAGCGATTGTGCCCAAGGCGGATTTGAAGGGCGTCAAGGAAGCCTTGAAACCTCAGCTTCAAGAGACTGCGAAACCGCAGGCGACCAAGGCTGCTTGAGCCGTCACGATCCCGGATCAACGAACGAATGGGGGCTTCGCGCCCCCATTTTTGTTGGGTTATAGTTCGGACGATAACTCTCTCAGGCACATGGCATGATTGCATCCGATCTTCGCAGCGGAATCGAAATGCTCGGCGACATGATCGCCGAGGCCCGGACCATCGTGCCGTTCACCGGCGCGGGTATTTCCACGGAATGCGGAATTCCCGATTTCCGTTCACCGGGCGGCCTGTGGACACGCAACCGGCCGATCCCGTTCGACGAGTTCGTCGCGAGCCAGGAGGCGAGGGACGAAGCATGGCGCCGCCGCTTTGCGATGGAGCCGAGCTTCGCAGCGGCGCGGCCGGGGCGTGGGCACCGCGCACTGGCGTCGCTGTACAAGGCGGGCAAGGTGCCGGCGATCGTGACGCAGAACATCGACAACCTGCATCAGGCATCGGGGTTTTCCGCCGCGCATGTCGTCGAATTGCATGGCAATACCACCTATGCCCGCTGTATCGGATGCGGAACGCGTTTCGAGATCGCATGGGTCAAGAAGCGCTTCGACGATGGAGGCGTTGCGCCATCCTGTACGAGATGCGGCGAGCCGGTAAAGTCAGCGACGATTTCCTTCGGCCAATCAATGCCGGAGGAGGAAATGCGCCGGGCAACGGAACTGGCGCAGCACTGTGATCTGTTCCTCGCGATCGGATCGTCGCTGGTGGTGTGGCCTGCGGCCGGTTTTCCGGCGCTGGCGCGGAACTGCGGCGCTAAGCTCGTGATCATCAACAACGAACCGACCGATCAGGACGACATCGCCGATCTGGTGATCCGCCACGACATCGGCGAGACACTCGGACCATTCGTGGGTAATTGACTAGTGGAGTGGATTAGACATTCGCGCTCCACCCAGCCGAGAATCTGCAACGCGAATGTCAAATCCAAAACTCTACTAGAAACTTGTATTTGCTAGCGTCCTTTGATCCTCGCATTCGCAAAATGCTGGCAGAGGCGGGATGCGAATGTGTGGACCGGACCGCTAGCCCAATTGATTCGCAATCGTTCAAGGCTGTTCATAGGTCGCTGCTGTTTTCTTTTTTGTCTTTCAGCCCTGTTCCGGAGTGTTATCGTTCAATCAAGGATTCGCGTTTCTCAGTTTTGATTCGTCACGACGAGAAATGCGAAGCGAGCTTCGTCGCATAACGTACTTGGTCATGTCGGTGACTGACTGCAGATTTTGTTTGGGGTCCGGGGGTCATGGGTTCGGACGCATTTGAGTCCAAGAAGGCAGGCGGTTCGCTGATGGGGGCTGGACCCGACAGGTTCGCTCCAGGCGAGTTGGCTTCCGACAGCTTCGCAGCCGCCGATGGAGCGGCCGTCAACCTCGTCGAGATTTCCGGCGTCATCAAATGGTTCGACGCCTCCAAAGGTTACGGCTTTATCGTCCCCGACAATGGCTCGCCCGATGTGTTGCTCCACGTCACGGTGTTGCGCCGCGACGGCTACCAGACCGCCTATGAAGGGGCACGACTGGTCTGCGAATGTGTGCAGCGCCAGAAGGGCTATCAGGCCTTCCGCATCGTTTCGATGGACGAGTCGACGGCTATTCATCCGGCGCAAATGCTTCCGGCGCGGACCCATGTCAGCGTCACCCCGACGAGCGGTCTGGAGCGGGCACAGGTCAAATGGTTCAACCGGCTTCGCGGCTTCGGCTTTCTGAGCTGCGGTGAGGGCACGCCGGACATCTTCGTGCACATGGAAACCCTTCGCCGATACGGCATGACCGAACTGCGCCCCGGCCAGTACGTGCTGGTCCGCTTCGGGCCTGGTTCCAAGGGCATGATGGCGGCGGAGATCCAGCCCGAGACCGGCGCACCCGGACTGTCCTCACACTGATCACACGCAAGGCCGGCAGTATTGCCGCCTTTACGCCGGTCTGTCCCGACCACATCCACGTGATCCTCCAATGAGGCAGACGTGTGTCTGGCCTTTGCCATGATCGCCGCGCTAGTGTGGCGGTGGTCACTGGTTCAGGACATTGCTTGCGAATGCTGTTTGGTCGTCTGCCGAAATCTCCAGATCTGAAAACCGATATCCGGATTGTCCTCGCTGCGGTCCTGGCGTTGCTTGCAGCGACGGTGAGCAGCGTTGCCGCCGCCGAGATGCAGCCGCTGGAGATCGTCACCAAGTCCGGTGTGCATGTGTTCACCGTCGAGATGGCAAAGACCGAACAGGAGCGGGCCACTGGCCTGATGTATCGCAAGGAACTGGCCGAAGGGCGGGGCATGTTGTTCGACTTCTCGCCGGAGCAGCCGGTTTCGATGTGGATGAAGAACACCTTCATTCCGCTCGACATGATCTTCATCCGGAGCGATGGGCGGATTCTGCGGATCGCGGAGAACACCGAGCCCCATTCCGAGAAGATTATTTCGTCCGGAGGTCTGGCCAAGGGTGTGCTCGAGGTCATCGGCGGCACTGCCCGAAAATACGGAATTCAGGCCGGTGACCGGGTCGCCCATCCACTGTTTGGAACCCGATGAACGGGTGTCGGGCTGGCCGCAGCAGGACACGCCGCAGCCTCGTTAAAATCATATAAAAATCAATGATTTAAGTGGTCGGGGCACGAGGATTCGAACCTCGGACCTGCAGTACCCAAAACTGCCGCGCTACCAGGCTACGCTATACCCCGATGAATCCAGTCGATACACGCTTCGCACGACGTCAGCAAGGCGGAAGGCCACTCGCGGACGGATAAACCGACCGCGCGTGGAATGTTCCGGCCAACCGCAGATCAGGCCCCTGGCGCCGCCGAAGGCTGCGTCGCGGCCGCCTTTGGAGGTGCTGTGCGAGCCGACGGCTTATCCTGCTTCTTGGACCAGCTTCCGTAATACGCCACGGCAGTCAGGATTGCGACGCCACCGATGCTGACGCCCAACTGCGCCCAGACGGTGCCCCAGCTCAGCATCAGGATAAAGTGCGCGACGAAGGAGAGGAAGATGCCGACGCAGAACACCTGAAGCGATTGCTGTCCGCATTTGATCAGAGGCTCCAGCCACTTTGACTCGAGCATCTTCCAGTCCTTGGGCACGAACCGGGTGATGAAGAACGCGATCACCACGAAATGGATGACGCGATACGGCGCAAGGAACGTCTTGTCGTTCGGGTTGAAGGCGTCATAGAGCCACCTCGGGAAAAGCGCGCCGAAGGATTCAAAGCGGCCGGCCATCGTCATGATCATCGCAAAGATGAGATAGATGGTGCCGGCGATCAGCAGCCATTGAGACTTGATAACAGACCGGGACTCGTTGGCGCCGCCCAGCGCAAACCATGCGCCGAACACGAACAGCAGCTGCCAGGTATACGGATTGAAATACCAGGAGCCGAGCGGATAGGCCGAAAAATTCCAGCCGAACTGGCGAGCGGCGAAATACAGCACCAGCGAAGCGATCATCACCATGTCGGGCTTGCGCAGCATCAGCCACAGCACCGGCGGGAAGAAGCCCATCAGGATGATGTAGAGCGGCAGCACGTCCAGATTGACTGGCTTGAATCGCAGGATAAGACCCTGCGTCAGCGTCTGGATCGGATTTTCAACCAGACCGGCGACGTTGAACTCGTTGAGGATGTCCGGATCGGCGTAACGCAGCGCGACCCAGCCGATTGCCGCGATGTAAATCACGAACAGAATGACGTGCGCGACATAGAGTTGCCAGACGCGCTTCCACAGCCGTGTCGAGCCGACGATAAAGCCGCGATCGAGCATCATCTTGGCGTACACAAAGGACGCCGTGTAGCCCGAGATGAACACGAACAGGTCGGCGGCGTCGCTGAATCCGTAGTTTCGCGGGGTCAGCCAGTTGATGACATTGTTTGGAATGTGGTCGAGAAAAATCCACCAGTTGGCGATACCGCGGAAGAAATCGAGCCGGAGATCGCGGCCTTTTTCTGGGAGTGTTGCCTGAATTTCCATGGGTACCGTTTTGTGATGCGATCGAACTAAAATAACGTCGGCGGCGCCTAGCCGGACCCAATCGGTCCGACATTGTCACGGCGTTTCGGACCGACTATATCAGAACTCGCCGTAGGAAGTCTTCTTCGGGACAGGGCGCTCAACATCTTGATCTTGGCCTGCCACCGAATCTCGTGCTTTTTACCTAATCTGATCGAAGCCACAGCGAGCAGGCCAGGACCCCGAATCCATGACAGCCAGAATATTCAAACCTGCCAAAAATGCGATGCAATCCGGGTCCGCCAAGACAAAGGCATGGCAGCTTGATTATGAGCCCGAGCAGCCGCGCGTGATCGAACCGCTGATGGGCTGGACCAGCTCCGGCGACATGAAGCAGCAGGTGACCCTCCATTTCCACACCAAGGAAGAGGCCGTCGCCTATTGCGAGCGGGAAGGCATCCCGTACCAGGTGCTTGAGCCGAAGGAATTGCAGCCGCGCGTGAAGGCCTATGCGGACAATTTCGCGTTCCGCCGCGTCGAGCCCTGGACGCACTAAGCCCTGGACGCACTAAGTCCACCCCAGATCTTCTTGGTATTTGCGTTATGCGGTCCCGCATCGGCGGGAGCGCTCCCGGCTTGGCATCAAACCCGGGATCTGGTGCTTTGAAATTGCCCCAACAAATGTCCGGGACATGACATTTCAAAATATTGCTTTGGCCTATTGAGGCGTCTGACCTCATGCAAGTCTCTTCAATATCGTCGCAAAAGTTGTGGTTGCATTCAGCCGCCAAGCAGTGACACCTTGCGGGTCGAAGCCGTCCGGAATGGACGGAAGCAAGCAAGATCAAAACGTTACGCGGCGGGAAACAATGGCACTTCGTTCCGGACTCGATCCTAAATCGTCCGATTTCACGCGCAATGCCGAGGCGATGCGTACCCTGGTCGCGGACCTGCGGGACAAGCTTTCGCAGGTCGCGGGCGGAGGCGGAGAGGCTTCGCGCGCCAAGCATACATCCCGCGGCAAGATGCTTGCGCGAGACCGCGTCGATCTCCTGATCGATCCCGGCACCGCGTTTCTGGAATTTTCTCCGATGGCGGCCTATGGCCTGTACGGCGGCGCGGTGCATTCGGCCAGCATCGTCACCGGCATCGGCCGGGTCTCGGGCCGCGAATGCGTGATCGTCGCCAACGACGCCACGATCAGCGGCGGCACCTACTATCCGATGACGGTGAAGAAGCATCTGCGTGCGCAGGATATCGCGCGCCAGAACAATCTGCCCTGCATCTACATGGTGGATTCCGGCGGCGCGTTCCTGCCGCAGCAGGACGAAATCTTCCCGGACGAAAAGCACTTCGGGCGCATCTTCTACAATCAGGCGAACATGTCCGCGCAGGGCATTCCGCAGATCGCTATCGTGATGGGCTCCTGCACGGCCGGCGGCGCGTATGTGCCCGCCATGTCGGACGAGAGCATCATCGTTCGCAATCAGGGCACGATCTTCCTCGGCGGTCCGCCGCTGGTGAAGGCTGCGACCGGCGAAGTCGTGACCGCGGAAGAACTCGGCGGCGCGGACGTTCACAGCCGCCAATCCGGCGTGACCGATCACTATGCGCAGAACGACAGCCATGCCATCGGCATCGCCCGGCGCATCGTCGGCAATCTCAACCCTGCGAAATCCTCTGCGACCGGCCTGCGCGAACCGCGCGAACCGCTGTTCGAGCGTGAAGACATCTACGGCGTGGTCCCCGCCGATGCGCGCAAGCCGTTCGACGTGCGCGAGATCATCGCGCGGGTGGTGGACGGTTCGGAATTCGAGGAATTCAAGAAGCTCTATGGAACGACGCTCATCTGCGGCTTCGCACATATCTGGGGCTATCCGGTCGGTATCATTGCCAACAACGGCATCCTGTTCAGCGAGAGTTCGCTGAAGGGCGCGCACTTCATCGAACTGTGCTGCCAGCGCAACATCCCGCTGCTGTTCCTGCAAAACATCACCGGCTTCATGGTCGGCAAGAAATACGAAGCCGGCGGCATCGCGCGCGACGGCGCGAAACTCGTGACGGCGGTTGCCACCGCGTCGGTGCCGAAGTTCACCGTGGTGATCGGTGGCTCCTACGGCGCCGGCAATTACGGCATGTGCGGCCGTGCTTACAGTCCGCGCTTCCTCTGGATGTGGCCGAACGCCCGCATCTCGGTGA
The DNA here is from genome assembly GCA_040387615.1 of Pseudomonadota bacterium. GTDB lineage: Bacteria > Pseudomonadota > Alphaproteobacteria > Rhizobiales > Xanthobacteraceae > Afipia. Next base: position 252,961 of record JAZKDK010000002.1, read on the forward strand.
TGGGCGGCGAGCAGGCATCGATGGTGCTGAGCCAGCTTCGCCGGGACAACATCGAGGCCAAGGGCGGGACGTGGTCGGCGAAGGAAGAGGATGCCTTCCGCAGCCCGATCCGTGAACAATACGAAACGCAGGGCCATCCATATTACGCGACGGCGCGGCTGTGGGACGACGGCGTAATCGATCCCGCCGACACGCGGCTGGTGCTCGGGCTTGGTTTGTCTGCCGCTGCGAATGCACCGGCTGAGCCGACACGCTTCGGCGTGTTCAGAATGTGATGCAGGGCGCTACCATGACCGATCTCGTCCGCATTGAGCGCGATCACGACGTGGCGCGAGTCACGTTGAACCGCCCGGAATTGAACAACGTGCTGGATGAAGCGCTGATCGAGGCGCTTCGCTCCGCTTTCGAGACCATCGCGGCTGACCGTTCGATTTCCACTGTGGTGCTGGCCGGTGAGGGCAAAAGTCTTTGTGCCGGTGCTGACATCAACTGGATGCGCAGGGCTGCTGCTTATTCGCGCGAGGATAACATCAAGGACGCGATGTCGCTGGTGCGGATGCTGTCCGCGCTCGACCGGATGCCCCAGACGACCATCGGCCGGGTGCATGGTCCGATCTACGGCGGCGGTGTCGGTGTGATGGCTGCCTGCGATATTGCCATTGGTTCATCGAGTGCGACATTCTGCCTGTCCGAAGTGCGTCTGGGCATCGTGCCCGGCATGATCAGTCCTTACGTGCTGCGCGCCATGGGCGAGCGGACGGCGCGGCGTTACTTCCAGACTGCGGAAGTGTTCGACGCGCATGAAGCGAAGCGAATTGGTTTGCTGCATGAGGTCGTGGAGCCTGAGATGCTCGACGAGCGGATCGGAAAATTGCTGAAGCATCTGAAAGCCGCCGCACCAGGCGCAAGAGCCGTCGCCAAAAGGATTGCGGTGGATGTCGCCGGCCGCGACATCGACGAGAAGCTCATGGATGAGACCGCGCAGTTGATTGCCGATGCGCGAGCCAAACCTGAGGCTCGCGAAGGCCTTTCCGCATTTCTTGAAAAGCGCAAACCGTCGTGGATCTGATCCGATGAACGCCAAAGCCGCCACCAAGCCCGCAGCGCTGTATCGCCGGTTCGGCACGTTGCTGATTGCCAATCGCGGCGAGATCGCCTGCCGTGTGATTAAGACCGCGCGCGCCATGGGCCTGCGAACGGTCGCTGTCTATTCGGAAGCGGATGCCGATGCGCTTCACGTCGCCATGGCGGACGATGCCGTGCTGTTGGGGCCCGCGCGTGCGCGCGACAGCTATCTCAATGTCGACCGCATTATCGAGGCTGCCAGGAAGACCGGCGCCGAAGCGATCCATCCGGGTTACGGCTTCCTGTCGGAGAACGCCGAGTTTGCGCGCCGCTGCGCCGCGGAGGGCATCGTGTTTGTCGGTCCCACCGCCGAGATGATGGAGGCGATGGGCTCGAAGTCCGGCTCCAAGGCGCTGATGGAGAAAGCCGGCGTGCCGCTGGTGCCGGGCTATCACGGTGATGCGCAGGACGACGCGACCTTGGCGAAGGCAGCTGAGAAGGCGGGTTATCCGGTTCTGGTCAAAGCATCGGCGGGCGGCGGCGGGCGTGGCATGCGTGTTGTTCGTAGCGCGGATGAACTGGCGGCGGCGATTGTCAGCGCCAAGCGCGAAGCGCTGGCTGCGTTCGGTGATGACCGGATGCTGATCGAGAAGTTTGTTCTGAATCCACGCCACATCGAAGTCCAGATCATCGGCGACAGCCACGGCAATCTTCTGTCGCTGTTCGAACGCGAATGCACCCTGCAGCGCCGCCACCAGAAGGTGATCGAGGAAGCGCCGTCGCCAACGCTGAATCCTGCACAGCGCGACGCGGTGTGCGAGGCGGCGCGGAAGGCCGCTGGCGCGGTGAACTATGTCGGCGCGGGTACCATCGAGTTTGTCTCCGATGGCCGCGAGGTGTTCTTCATCGAAATGAACACGCGCCTTCAGGTCGAGCATCCGGTCACGGAACTGATCACCGGCATTGATCTCGTCGAATGGCAGTTGCGGGTCGCGTTCGGCGAAAAGCTGCCGCTGGCGCAGGATCAGATCAAGCTCAATGGTCACGCCATCGAGGCCCGCGTTTACGCGGAAAACCCGAACAAGAACTTCATGCCCTCCGTGGGCCGTATCCGCACATGGCAAACGCCGGACGAAGTGGACGGCCTGCGGATCGACGCCGGCTACGGCGAAGGCAAGACGGTGTCGCCGAACTATGACGCGATGCTGGCGAAAGTGATCGCCTGGGCGCCAACGCGAGATCTGGCGATCTCCCGGCTCAATCGCGGCCTGCAGGAGACCGACGTCCGCGGCATTGTCACCAACATCCCGTTCCTGTCGGCGCTGATTACGCATCCTGATGTCCGCGCCAACACCATCGACACCAGCTTCATCGAGCGCGAGCTGGCGAAACTCACGCCGGCGGAAGCCGACCTAACCGAGCTTGAGCTTGGTGCTGCAGTGGCCTCGATCCTGCGCAGCGAAGAAGTCGCCGCGGGCCGCGATGTGAATTCGCCGTGGCGGGCGTCGTCGGGATGGGCAGCAGTCGCTGCGCGTCATCGCCTGTTTCTGTTCCGGCAGGCGGGCGGCGGGGAGCGCAAGGTCTCGATGCGCTACGGGCAAGGGCCCTCGACACTGGCAATCGATGGAAAGATTCTGACTTTCGCGAGTTCGGCGTCACCGCGCGGCGGCATCGATGTCGTGCTCGACGGCGTGAAGCATCACATCACGGGTCTGCTCGACGGCCACGAGGTCTATGTCCGCACCCGCAACGGACGGTTCGAAGTGCACTGGGTCGATCCGTTCGGCACTGAGGACGAGGAACAGGCTGGCGCAGATCGCGTGGTCGCGCCGTTGCCGGGCACAGTGGTTGCGATCCTGGTCGAGGAGGGCGCCGAGGTCGAGAAGGGCGCTGCAATCCTGACGCTGGAAGTCATGAAGATGGAGCAGACGCTGCGCGCGCCGTTCGCGGGCACCGTCAAGGAGTTGAAGTGCAAGGTCGGTGACATCGTGCAAGAAGGCGTCGAACTCGCCGAGATCGAGCCGAAAGCGTAATCCATGAGCGATCAGGTTCGCATTGTCGAAGTCGGCCCGCGCGACGGGCTGCAAAACGAAAAGACGCCGGTAAGCGCCGAGGCGCGCATTGCGTTCATCGAAAATCTCGTCAAGGCGGGTCTTCACACCATCGAGGTCGGCAGCTTTGTGTCGCCGAAGGCTATCCCGCAGATGGTCAATTCGGATCAGGTGCTGCGCGCCGTCGACCACCACCCCGGCTACGAATTCCATGTCCTCGTCCCCAATGAAAAAGGATACGAGGGCGCGAAAGCGGCAGGCGCGAAGGTGATCGCCGTATTCGCATCCGCCTCGGAAGGTTTTTCGAAAGCCAACATCAACTGCACCGTCGCGGAATCGATCGAGCGCTTTGTGCCTGTGGTGGAGCGCGCCAAGGCCGACGGCATCAAGGTTCGTGGTTATGTCTCCTGCGTGCTCGGTTGCCCGTATGACGGCGAGGTTAAACCGTCTGCCGTTGTCGCGGTAACGAAGAAGCTGTGGGACCTCGGCTGCTACGAAGTCTCGCTGGGCGATACCATCGGCGTCGGCACGCCGTCGAAAGCGCGGCAATTGCTGCGCGCGGTCGCAACCGAAGTCCCGATGAAAAATCTCGGCATGCACTTCCACGACACCTATGGTCAGGCACTGGCCAATCTGTATGCCGGACTTGAAGAAGGCGCGCGGGTGATCGATTCTGCCGCAGGTGGACTCGGCGGCTGTCCTTACGCACCGGGTGCGACCGGCAATGTCGCGACCGAGGATGTCGTCTACATGCTGGAAGGCATGGGCATTGCGACCGGCGTGGACATGAAGCAACTCGTTGCCGCCACCAACGGCATCGCCAAACTTCTCGGCAAGTCGCCGGTGAGCCGAGTGGCGTCGGCGCTCAATGCCAAGGCGCGCAACTAACCGATCTGCCTTCGTTGGTGGATCGAGTGCTCCAGTCGCGCATGTAGCCGAAGGTTGCTGCGCTGCACTGATCCGCGAATATTTTCCCGGCGCGATGTAACGAAATTCGGTCTCTCCCGAAGATCCAGAAGCGGCACACGTCGCGCAACGCAACTGGATTCAAAGGATTGCTTCACATGGCACGCACCACCCATTTCGCGCTCGGCACCGCTGCGCTTCTTTCACTTGGTCTGGCGTTTGCGCCGGCCGCTCTTGCTCAGGACAAGATGTCCAAGGACGGCATGAAGAAGGAAGACACCATGTCCAAGGACAGTATGAAGAAAGACACCATGTCGAAAGATGGCATGAAGAAAGATACGATGTCGAAGGACGGCATGAAAAAAGACGAGACGAAGAAGTAATCTCCGTCTCGTCTTTCGCTCTTTTACAGGCTCGCTCGCATCGGGCGGGCCTGTCCTATTTGCAGTTCGTCGCAGGTGTTCGCGGCGTTACTTCTTCGCCTTGCGTGCGGCGTAACGCGCGTCGCGCGCGGCCTTCTGCTGAGCCTTCAGGTCGGCTTCCGCGGCTTCCTTTTCGGCCTGCAGGCGGCGTGCTTCGGCAGCAGCCTGGGCTGCGAGCTCGGCATCACGGGCAAGCTTTTCAACCCGGGCAGCCTCGCGCTGCTTCTGGGCCTCGGCGCGCGCGGCGGCTTGCGCCTGCCGCTCGGCAGCCTTTTTCAACACGGCAGGATCGTCAGGCCCGGGCTTGGCCTTGAACTTTTCGACGATGTTCTTCCTGGCGTTCTGCGCGGCGGCCTGCCGGTCCGCAAAACTTGGTTCCTTAAAACCCATACGGTCGATGTCTTTCTGTTCGATGTTGTGTCGGGCAGCTTGTAGCAGATTTCCGCGATGTGTCAGGTGCGCGCTGTCCGTTGCCGCTGCATCAGCGGACTTCGGACGGCTGCCTTGGAAGGCCATATGTGTGGCTTTCCAGTAACAAACCTCAGGAACTGCGTGGTGGTATCGCGAAACGGCGGCATTCGCCAGTGTTTTGAGCCTTTTGTGACTTTGTAAGTGGAATTTATGCGCAACATCCTCATCGTGGCATCTGTCGTCGCGGCGCTTTCCTCAGGCTTCGGGGGCGGACCTGTGGTCGCGAAGTTCTGATCCACGACAGATCGAATACGCATGCGACCGACGACGCCTGCACCTGTTTTCAGTTACAAAGCCCGGCATCGCGTTAGGCTTTTGCTTTCGCGCGTAACTTCGCGAACAGGCTGGCCGTATTTTCTGACGACCATCGGGGAAACGAAACGCCTCGAAAGGAGAAAACCAATGAACAGAATGACCATCGTCGTCGTTGGCGCGCTCGTGCTGTCGGTGTCGGGAGCCGCGGCAAAGCAGAAAAAGACCCCTGCAACGGCACAGCCAGCGACCACCGCGGCACCGCGCGCGCAAAGCGGTTTCAATCCATACGCCGGTGGCGGACCGAGCGGTGCGAACCAGGCGACAAACAGCCCCAAAGCCAGCAACGAGATTGCCGGGGGCATGTAGGCTGCCTCTCCCTGCCGCAATCAGCGGATCTGGCACCGATCAAGACCGGGAACTTCATGGACACGCCGTTGCCGTCGGGAGCTTCGGCGTGGTTTTTATCTCACGGGGGCGGTTCGCCTGCGGGTTTCTATTGTCATGGCGAGATATTTCGGGCTTGCTGGCCGTCTTGTTACTCTCTTGGAGACTGCAAACGTGGCTACAGGTACTGTGAAGTGGTTCAACGCGACCAAAGGTTTCGGTTTCATTCAACCAGATACAGGCGGCAAGGACGTGTTCGTCCACATCTCCGCCGTCGAGAAGGCTGGGCTTTCAAGCCTCAATGAAGGCGCCAAAGTCAGCTACGAGGTTGTGGCAAACCGCGGCAAGGAATCTGCCGAGAATTTGCGCGTCGGCTGAACGTAAACTGCAGAGAGCTCAGCAGTGAACGCTGTGTGGGCTCTCTAAGCTCTCTTCTCGCATGATTGGCTTGGATGGAGCAGGGCCTGGCGCAACGCACTTGGTGCGGGGCGGCGGGAGCTTTTTTGCGTCTGGCATCTGGCAACCTCATCATGTTGCAATGCGGCGCATGAGCAAGGGCTTGTTCCATCAAACGAAAAGCCCGGCTCGCGCCGGGCTTTGATCATAGATCAGGCAGGTCGTCGCTATTGGAAGCGATAACTGAGACCCGCGCGAACGATATGAGAATTCATGTCTACCGACGTCCTGAACGGTGTGTACTCAGGAGCGTGTGGAGGGTTGTTGATGATCATGTTGGCGGTAGACGTGCCGAGATCCACATACATGTATTCGGCGCGCACGGTCCAGTTTCGCGCGTAGGCGTATTCAAGGCCTGCGCCAGCGGTCCAACCGAGTTTGAACTGCGAATCTGTCACGGCCCCATTGCCGCCAAGCGGGCCACCATGATTATGCGTGTCTTGATAGTTGCTGGACACTGTCGTGCGTCCGACCGCGAGGCCGCCGGTGCCGTAAGCCAAGAGGTTTGGCGCAACCGCGTAGCCGAGGCGCCCGCGGAACGTCATGAGGAAGTCGCTCGATGCCGATGTGTTCACGAAGTAGCTATCACCACCGAGGGCGGCACCGCCGCCGCCGCCAGTCGTGTATACGCCGGTGCCGGTCTGGCGTCTTCCGATGTTGAGATAGCCAAGCTCACCCTCGACACCGTAGACGAACAACCCGGATTGCCAGTTGACGCCCGCATGTGCGCCCCCGGTGAACTGTCCACCAGAGGACGAGCGAGTCAGAGAATTCAACAATTCCGTTGCTGCGGTCGGATCGGTGCTGTTGCAAATATAAACGTCAAGACCGCCTGGCGCCCCGCAGGTCGCTGCATTCGAAACGTTTGAATTGCCCCAGGAAACGCCGGCGTTCAAGCCGGTGTAGACTCCAGCCCAGGTACCTTGCGCTTGGGCGGCAGAGGTGCCGAGGACCGCAATTGCGGCCGCGATCAAAAGCTTTTTCATGAATACCCCAGAGAAAAAATTCAGATCAAATAGGTTCGGGTAGCAGTCGCCAATGCGGCTACTTAATCAGATACCACTCGAAAAAGATGTAGCCCGCCGGCAACACTTAACAGGCTCCAAATCCTGGGGATTTGCCTTTTCCGCTCCAGATCTCGCGGCTGGTCCGATCCCATTCAGGGGGCCTTTGCGTGCTCCGCCTGCGTGGCGTGCGATCACGCGAGGCATGAATCCGCAGATTGAAAAAGAAAATAGAAATAGAGAATGTGATGAAATGGCGATCCCAGCAGGATTCGAACCTGCAACCCACGGAGTAGAAATCCGTTACTCTATCCAGTTGAGCTATGGGACCGTTTGGGTCTTCATACCACCGCGATCGTGAAAAAACCGCCACCCCAAGGCGGAAATTTCTGAACCTTCCAGCACCCCCGCCCGACAAACCGGCGGGGTGTACCCAAGGGCCTGCATTGCCTTTGGGGTCTCCCGACCTAAAGTCTTGTTTTTGCCAGGTCAATGGCTGGTACGCCGTCGCGCGGGCCTCCATGCGTGACCGTCGCGCGGAATCTTTTGACCCGGTATCGGTACGACCATGAGTCCGTCACGATTCGCGCATTGTCTATATTTCAAGGCAGCCTTTTTGATCGCTGTCGGCAGGGAGTTTTCATCATGATTGGTCTGGTTCGCGCCATCTCGGTTTGCGCCGCGCTGGCGCTTGGCCTCATCTCGGTGCAGGCGGCCGACAAGGCGTTCAAACGGGACGATCTGGCTGACTCCGCCATCCGGCTGGAGGCCCAGATCAAGACCGAAGCCGGGATCATCAACAAGACGGCGGCGACGCTGAAGTCCGACACCGACGCCGCTTTCAAGCGCAGCGACCTGCGCGGCGCGCTGACGCTTCTTGGACAGACCGCAGCGGTCGCGCCGGAGGACAGCGGCAACTGGCTGCGGCTGGCCAGGACCGTGTTCCAGATTCGCCCCTCCGATAACCGCGAACGGACCTTCTTCCACGAACGCGCCTCCACCGCCGCGTATATTGCCTATCAGCGGGCCGCCAATCCGGCCGAGGAAGCCGATGCACTCGCGGTGCTGGGCAGCGTACTGGCCGAACGGAAACTCTGGCGTCCGGCGCTCGACGCGCTGCGCCTCTCGCTCGATCAGAAAGAGGTCGCAGACGTCCGCGGCCAATACGAAAAGCTGCGCGATGAAAAGGGCTTCCGGCTGCTGGATTACAGCGTGGATTCGGACTCGGCTTCGCCGCGCGCCTGTTTCCAGTTTTCGGAAGATCTGGCCAAGCGTGTGGACTTCAATCCCTTCGTGGCGTTGGCCGGTACTGACAGCCCGGCGCTGACCTCCGAAGAGAAGCAACTCTGTGTCGAAGGCCTCAAGCACGGTGAGCGCTACACCATCAACCTGCGCGCCGGCATGCCATCGACCGTCAAGGAAACCCTGCCGAAGTCTGCCGAGTTCAATATCTACGTGCGCGACCGCAAGCCGTTCGTGCGCTTCACGGGCCGAGCCTATGTGCTGCCACGCACCGGCCAGCGCGGCATCCCGCTGGTCAGCGTCAACACGCCGTCAGTGTCGGTGAACATCTTCCGCATCGGCGACCGCAACCTGATCAACTCGGTGCTGGGCAGTGACTTCCAGCGCAGCCTGTCGAGCTATGAACTGTCCGACCTCGGCAACGAGAAGGGCGTCAAGGTCTGGACCGGCGAGATCGCCACCGCGCAAACCCTGAACGCCGATGTCGTCACCGCTTTCCCGGTCGATCAGGCCGTGGGTGAGATGCAGCCCGGCGTCTATGTGATGACGGCTGCCGCGAAGGGGCCGGGCTCCTCCAGCGACGACGATTCAGGTCAGCTTGCGACCCAGTGGTTCATCGTCTCGGACATGGGCCTGACTGCCTATTCGGGCAATGACGGCGTCCATGTGTTAGTCAACTCGCTGGCGACGACTGCGCCGACAGCCGGTGCGGAAGTCCGGCTGGTGTCCCGCAGCAACGAGGTGCTCGCGACCCGCAAGACTGACAGCGCGGGTCATGTGCTGTTCGAGGCTGGGCTGGCGCGGGGCGAGGGCGGGTTGTCGCCGGCCCTGCTGTCGGTCACCGGCGAGAAGGGCGACTACGCCTTCCTGAGCCTCAAATCCAATGCGTTCGATCTGTCCGACCGCGGCGTCTCCGGACGCACCGTGCCGGCAGGTCCGGACGCGTTCGTCTATGCCGAGCGCGGCGTCTACCGCTCCGGCGAGACGGTGTACCTCACGGCGCTGCTGCGCGATGGCAAAGGCAACGGCGTAACGGGTACGCCGCTGACGCTGGTGGTCGAGCGACCGGACGGCGTGGAATTCCGCCGCAGTGTGGTGCCGGATCAGGGCGCGGGCGGCCGCAGCCTGACGCTGCCGCTGAATTCGGCGGTGCCGACCGGCACCTGGCGGGTCCGGGCCTTCACCGACCCGAAGGCGTCTTCGGTCGGCGAAACCACCTTCATGGTTGAGGATTACGTTGCCGATCGCATCGAATTTTCGTTAAATTCCAAGGCCAAGCAGATCACGGTTGAACTTCCAGCAGAACTTGAGGTCGACGGCCGCTTTCTCTACGGCGCTCCCGCCTCGGGGCTTTCTCTGGAAGGTGACATGCTGGTCGCTCCGGCATCGGATCGTCAGGGCTTTGCCGGCTACAAGTTCGGCGTCGCGGATGAGGAAACGTCCAGCAACGAGCGCACGCCGCTGGAAAACCTTCCCGAGGCCGACGCCAACGGCAAGGCGACCTTCAAGGTCAGCCTGCCGAAACCGCCGTCTTCCACCCGTCCGCAGGAAGCGCAGATCTTCGTCCGCATGGTGGAAACCGGCGGCCGCGCGGTCGAGCGCAAGCTGACAATTCCGGTTGCGCCGAACGACGCGATGATCGGGGTGAAGCCGCTGTTCGCCGACAAGAATGTCGCCGAGGGTGATCCCGCCAACTTCGACGTGGTGTTCGCAGCGCCCGACGGCAAGTCGCTCGCGCGCAGCGGGCTGCGCTACGAACTGCTGAAAATGGAGTCGCGCTATCAGTGGTACCGGCAGGGTTCGTCCTGGGATTACGAGCCGGTGAAGTCCACCAAGCGCGTGGCCGATGGCGACGTGACCATCGCCGCCGACAAGCCCGCGCGCATCACGGTGTCGCCGCAGCCCGGCCGTTACCGGCTCGACGTGAAATCGACCGAGCAGGATGGACCGCTCACCTCGGTGCAGTTCGACGTCGGCTGGTATTCGGATGGCAGCGCCGATACGCCGGACTTGCTGGAGACCTCCATCGACAAGCCGGAATACAAGTCCGGCGACACCATGGTCGTGTCCGTCAATGCGCGCACCGCAGGCAAGCTGACCATCAATGTGCTCGGCGACCGCCTGTTGACCACGCAGTCCACCGACATCAAGGAAGGTCCGAACAAGGTCAACATTGCCGTCGGCAAGGACTGGGGCACCGGTGCCTATGTGGTGGCGACGCTGCGCCGTCCGCTCGATGCCGCCGCGCAGCGGATGCCGGGCCGGGCCATCGGCCTGAAATGGTTCGGCATCGACAAGTCGGAGCGCACGCTCAAGGTGAGTCTCACTCCGCCTGCGCTGGTGCGTCCGGGAACGACGCTCAAGCTGCCGGTCAAGATCGAAGGTCTCAGCCGCGGCGAGGACGCCAAGATCGTGGTCGCCGCGGTCGACGTCGGTATTCTGAATCTCACCAACTACAAGCCGCCCGCGCCGGATGATTACTATCTGGGCCAGCGCCGCATGACGTCCGAAATCCGCGACCTCTATGGGCAACTGATCGACGGCATGCAGGGCACACGCGGCCAGATCCGCACCGGCGGTGACGGTGCTGCCGCCGAGTTGCAGGGCAGCCCTCCGACGCAGAAGCCGCTGGCGCTCTATTCGGGCATCGTCACGGTCGGCGCCAACGGGACGGCGGAAGTCTCGTTCGACATTCCGGAGTTTGCCGGCACCGCGCGCATCATGGCCGTGGCCTGGACAGCGACGAAGGTCGGCCGCGCCAACACCGATGTCACGGTGCGCGATCCGGTCGTACTCACCGCAACGCTGCCGCGCTTCCTGCTCAGCGGCGATCGCGGCACCATGAACCTCGATCTCGACAACGTCGAAGGTGCTGCGGGCGATTACGTTATCAGCGTCAAGACGTCCGGCCCGGTGAAGCTCACCGGCAATCCGGCGACCACCATGCGGTTGGCTGCAAAGCAGCGCAGCACCGTCGCGCTCGCCATTGATGCGGCGGGCGGAGCGGGGCAGGCGGCGCTCGACGTGGACATCAAGGGGCCGAACGGCCTGACGCTGGCGCGCCACTACGCGCTCGACGTCAAGGCGGCGACGCAGATTCTGGCGCGGCGTTCGGTGCGGACGCTGGCGAAGGGCGAGAGCCTCACGCTCACGTCGGATATGTTCTCTGACTTGGTGCAAGGCACCGGCGGCGTTCAACTGTCTGTCGGTCTGTCGACCGCACTTGACGCGGCGACGATCCTGAAAGCGCTCGACCGGTATCCGTTCGGATGCTCCGAGCAGATCACCAGCCGCGCGATGCCGCTGCTGTACGTCAACGATCTCGCGGCGGAGAACCATCTGGCGCTGGATACCGCGGTCGATCAGCGCATCAAGGACGCCATCGACAAGCTGCTCGCGCGGCAAGGTTCGAACGGTTCGTTCGGCCTGTGGTCGTCCGGCGGCGACGATGCCTGGCTCGATGCCTACGTGACGGACTTCCTGACGCGCGCGCGCGAAAAGGGCTTCGTCGTGCCGGACATCCTGTTCAGAACGGCGCTGGATCGCATCCGCAATTCGGTGGTCAACGCCGAGGAGCCGGAGAAGGACGGCGGGCGCGATCTCGCCTACGGCCTTTATGTGCTGGCGAAAAATGGCACCGCGCCCATCGGCGACCTGCGCTATCTCGCCGACACCAAGCTGAACAACATCGCCACGCCGATTGCCAAGGCCCAGCTCGCTGCGGCGCTGGCGCTGGTCGGTGACCGCGCCCGCGCGGAACGGGTCTATGCAGCGGCGGTTAACAGCCTCAATCCGAAGCCGGTGCTTGAGTTCGGCCGGAGCGACTACGGCTCGTCGCTGCGCGATGCGGCGGCGATGGTCTCGCTCGCCAGCGAGGGCAGCGCGCCGAAGGCGACACTGAGCCTTGCGGTCGAGCGCGTCGAGGCCGCGCGCGGTCTGACGCCGTATACCTCGACGCAGGAGAATGCGTGGTTGGTATTGGCGTCGCGAGCGCTGGCGAAGGAGGCCAACAGCCTTGTGGTCTCCGTCAACGGCGAGGTCACGAAGAACGCGGTCTACCGCAACTACCGAAGTACGGACATCGCGGCTAAGCCGGTCACCATCACCAACAGCGGCGATACGCCGGTGCAGGCGGTGGTGTCGGTGACAGGCGCGCCGATCACGCCGGAGCCTGCGGCGTCGAACGGCTTCAAGATCGAGCGCAATTACTTCACGCTCGACGGCAAGCCTGCCGATGTCTCGAAGGCCAAGCAGAACGACCGCTTCGCTGTGGTGCTGAAGGTCACCGAAGCCAAGCCGGAGTTCGGCCGCATCATGGTGGTCGATTATCTCCCGGCTGGTCTGGAGATCGACAATCCGAAACTGGTGTCATCCGGCGATAGTGGCACGCTCGACTGGATCGAGGATGGCGAAGATCCGGAGAACACCGAGTTCCGCGATGACCGCTTCAGCGCGGCCATCGAACGCGAAGCGAAGGATGAAGCCGTGTTCACGGTCGCCTATATCGTGCGCGCGGTCTCGCCCGGCAAATACGTGCTGCCGCAGGCCTATGTCGAGGACATGTACAATCCCTCGCGCTACGGCCGCACCGGCACCGGAACAGTCGAGGTGACGAAGGCGAAATGAGCGAGAAGCAAAACAGCGATCTCTCTCCGGTCGTCCCGGCGAATGCCGGGACCCATCACCCCTGTCAGGATTCGTCGGAGCGGGACGTTCAACAATCCCGTCTAGTTGACGAGCCAGGGACTATGGATCCCGGCGTGCGTCGGGATGACATCGTGGGTGAGGCGGGTGTTCCACAGAACTCTCCATCGTCATCCCCGGGCTTGTCCCGGGGATCCACGTCTTCCTTTTGCGAGGTGAAACAAGACGTGGATGGCCGGAACAAGTCCGGCCATGACGAAACGGGAGGCTGGCGAGCTATTCGGACATTGGCGGCCTCGGTCGCAATCGTGCTGATCGCAGGACTTGGTGCCGCAACTCTCTGGATCGCTTCGCTCCCGCCGCTGCCGTTCACAGATGCGCGGAAAATCTCCACAACCATTGTCGATCGTAACGGCAAGCTGCTGCGTGCGTTCGCGATGGCCGACGGACGCTGGCGATTGCCGGCCCATGCAAAGGACGTCGATCCGGGCTATATCAACCTGCTGCTGAACTATGAGGACAAGCGTTTCCAGTCCCACATCGGCGTTGATCCGCTGGCGATGGGACGTGCTGCGTTCCAACTCGTCACGCGCGGTCACATCGTGTCTGGCGGCTCGACCATCACCATGCAGGTGGCGCGGCTGATGGAGCCGCGGCAGGAGCGTTCGGTGACGGCGAAGCTGCGCCAGATGGTGCGCGCGGTGCAGCTTGAGCGCAAACTCAGCAAGGACGAGATACTCGATCTCTATCTGACGCTCGCGCCGTTCGGCGGCAATCTCGAAGGCGTGCGTGCTGCGTCGTTTGCGTACTTCGGCAAGGAGGCGAAGCGGTTATCGCTGGCGGAATCCGCGTTGCTGGTGGCGTTGCCGCAGTCGCCGGAAACCCGCAGGCTCGATCGTCATCCCGAGGTGGCGCAGGCCGCGCGCGACCGTGTTCTGTCTCGCATGGTCGCTGATGGACGCGTCTCTGTCGATGACGCAACTCAGGCGAAGCGTGAGGGGGTGCCGCGCCTGCGCAAACCGATGCCGCTGCTCGCTCCACATTCGACCGACCAGTCGCTCGCCATCATGAAGGATACGCCGCTGATTCAGCTCACGCTGGATTCCGGAATTCAGAAAGCGCTGGAGTCGCTGGCGAAGGATCGCGCCATCGCGCAGGGGCCGGATGTCTCAATCGGAATTCTCGCCGTCGATAATGAGACCGGCGATGTGCTGGCGCATGTCGGCTCGTCGGATTATTTCGACACCAAACGCGCAGGGCAGGTTGACATGACCCGCGCGGTTCGCTCGCCCGGGTCGACACTCAAACCATTTATCTACGGCCTCGCGTTCGAGGATGGCTTTGTGCATCCCGAAAGCCTGATCGAGGACCGGCCGATCCGCTACGGCAGCTACGCGCCTGAAAACTTCGATATGACCTTTCAGGGCACCGTCACCGTACGCAAAGCCTTGCAGATGTCGCTCAACGTGCCGGCCATCGCCTTGCTGGATCGCGTCGGCTCGAACCGGCTGACCGCGCGGATCAAACAGGCGGGCGCGAACCTGATCCTGCCCAAGGACGAAACGCCCGGCCTCGCCATGGGCCTCGGTGGCGTTGGTGTCACCTTGAACGATCTCGTCCGGCTGTATGCGGGTCTGGCCCGGTCGGGCGACACGGTCGCTCTGCGGGAGATCATGCGTCCCGACGACAAGGAGCCGGAGACCCGGCGGCTGCTCGATCCGTCCGCCGCCTGGCTGATCGGCAACGTCCTGATGGGAACGCCGCCGCCGGACAACGCGCCCCGCAACCGGCTCGCGTTTAAAACGGGCACCAGCTACGGCTACCGCGATGCCTGGTCGGTTGGCTTCGATGGCCGCATGACCATCGGGGTCTGGGTCGGCAGGCCCGATGGCGCGCCGGTTCCGGGCCTGACGGGCCGGACAGCGGCGGCTCCGATCCTGTTCGATGCCTTTGCACGCACCGGTAAGCTGCCCATGGCGCTGCCGAAAGCTCCGAAGGGCACGCTGATGGCGAGCAATGCCAAGCTGCCGTTGCCGTTGCGGCGCTTCCGTCCGTCTGGCGACTTCATCCGGACCGGCAGCGAACAGGCGCTGCGCATTCAGTTTCCGCTGAACGGCTCGCGGATCGACGCCTTTGGCGGCGGCGAGGTGAGCCAGTCGGCCATGCCGGTCAAGGTCGCGGGAGGGGTGCTGCCCATGACCATGATGGTTAACGGCGTCGCGGTCGGGAACATCGACAGCCGCCGCCAGAAACTGGTCGATCCGCCGGGGCCGGGCTTCGTTCGGCTGACCGTGATGGACGCGACTGGCGCGGCGGACACAGTTGTCGTGAGAATTCAGTAGGGTCGCCCCAAGCTGTTGTCCGGGTAGCGGTTTCAGCGTATGCGGAACCGATGGCTGAGACCTACCCAAGACCCAGATTTGGCGCGCCGCGCGAACCGGTAGAACAGAAGAATCCCGGTAGCGGACTCGTGCGCGTCATCGACTTCGCGATCGGCAGCCACGCCCGGGCGGTTTCGCTGCTGATTTTGGTCGGCCTGCTATTTTTCCTGCCAGGCTTCTTCACCATTCCGCCGGTCGACCGCGACGAAGCCCGTTTCGCGCAGGCCACCAAGCAGATGGTCGAAACCGGCGATTTCGTCGACATCCGCTTCCAGGACGAGGTCCGCTACAAGAAGCCCGTCGGCATCTATTGGGCGCAGGCTGTTGTCGTGGAGACCGCATCCAAGCTCGGCCTGCCGCGCGCGCAGGTGCGCATCTGGCTGTATCGAATTCCTTCACTGATCGGCGCCATTGGCGCTGTGCTGCTGACATACTGGACCGCGCTCGCTTTTGTGACGCGGCGCGGCGCGCTGCTTGCCGGTCTGATCATGTGCAGTTCGATCCTGCTGGGGGTCGAAGCGCGGCTGGCCAAGACCGACGCCATGCTGCTGCTGACGACAACCGCTGTCATGGGTTCGATGGCGCGCGCCTATCTGTCGTGGCAGCGCGGCGATGACTCGCCGCAGCCATGGACATGGGCTGTGATTTTCTGGACGGCGATTGCCGGCGGCATCCTGCTCAAGGGTCCGCTGATCCTGATGTTCGTGGCGCTGACCGTCGTGACGCTGGCGATCCTCGATCGCTCGGCTGCGTGGCTGTGGCGTCTGCGTCCGGTCTGGGGACTGATGTGGACCCTCGTGCTGGTGCTGCCGTGGTTCATCCTGATCTTCCTGAAGGCGGGCGATACGTTCTTCGCTGACTCGCTCGGCCGCGACATGCTCAGCAAGGTCGCCAGTCCGCAGGAGACGCACGGCGCGCCGCCGGGACTTTACTTCGTTCTGTTCTGGTTGACGTTCTGGCCCGGTGCGGCGATGGCTGGCATGGCGACGCCGGCGATCTGGCGCGCACGCCGCGAGCCCGGCGCACAGTTCCTGCTGGCATGGCTTCTGCCGGCGTGGATCATTTTCGAACTTGTCATCACCAAGCTGCCGCACTACGTGCTGCCGCTTTATCCGGCGATTGCCATTCTGATCGTGGGCGCGCTCGAGCGCAAAGTCCTGTCGCGGACTGCATGGATCGTACGCGGATCGGCGTGGTGGTTTGTGTTGCCGCTGATCGTCGCGGTTGGGTCTATCATCGGCGCGATGACGTTATTGCGGCAGCCGGAGTTTCTGGCATGGCCGTTCGGCGCAGGCGCCCTGATCTTCGGGCTGTTTGCGTGGTGGATGTACGATGACCATCGTGCCGAGCGGTCGCTGCTGAACGCGATCGGCGCGTCGTGGTTTCTGGCAGTCTGCATTTACGGCGTTGTTGTGCCCTCGCTTGCGCCACTGTTCCCGAGCGTTCAGGTCGCGCGCGCGTTGCGTAACGTCGAATGCGTCGGTCCGGCGGCTGCAGCAGCGGGCTTTCATGAACCAAGTCTCGTGTTCATGGTCGGTACCTCGACGGTGCTGACCAATGGCTCAGGCGCAGCTGACTTCCTGCTGCAGGGAAGCTGCCGGTTCGCGCTGGTCGAATGGCGCGAGGAGCGCGCCTTTGCGCAGCGCGCCGAAACGATTGGTCTGCGTTACAATGCCGGTACGCGCATCGACGGCTATAATTTCTCGCAAGGCCGCGCGATCTCGATCGCTGTGTTCCGCTCGGAAGGAACCCAGTAGGATGGCGACCGAGATCAGCGGTAGCCATCCGCGCAATTACGTGACTCAAGTAGGCTCAGCCGCGTGGCAGTCCGTGACGCGCCTCGTGCGTGCGCCTTCCCATTCGCGGCGCGCCGAAGCCCGCCGCGCGCTCGCCCGGCGATGGCTGGGCCTCGCGGCGCTGACGGCGCTCGCCATCGGGATTCTGATGGTGACCGCCGACGTCACGACCATCAAGCTGATGCCGGCGCGCGGGACAGCCAGCCTTTGGCCGTTGCGGTTGTTCACCGAACTTGGGAAGTCGACCTACGTGCTGTGGGCGCTGGCGGGCGGGCTGCTCGTCATCTTGCTGATGATGCCGCGGCTGGCCGGCGTCTTGAGACAGGTCCTGATCGCGTTCGGCGTGCGCGTTCAGTATCTGTTTTTCTCGGTGCTGTTTGCTGTTCTGTGCGGTGAAATTCTCAAATACGTCATCGGCAGAAGCCGACCGTTTGTCGGCGGCGAGGCCAATGCATTCTATTTCGATCACTTCGCCGGAACCCCGGCATTTGAAAGCTTGCCGTCCGGTCATGCGACCACGGCGTTTGCACTGGCCTTTGCGGTCTCTGCAGTGTGGCGAAAAGCGACGCTCGTCATGTTCGTTTATGCAGTGTTGATCTGCATCAGCCGCGTGATCCTGCTCGCCCATCATCCGAGCGATGTCGTCGGCGGCGCCTTGACGGGCGTGATCTGCGCGATGTTCGTCCGCTACTGGTTCGCGGCCCGCCGTCTGGGGTTCGCAATCGGCCGGGATGGCTCCATTGAGCCCCTCCCGGGACCATCCTGGACCTCCCTGAAAAGGGTTGCCCGAGAGGCGTTGGCACCATAAGAAGCGGTCGCCCGCCCGGTACGTGTATTTAAACGCATTTCTGGGCTTTCGGACCCCAGTGTGGTGGTTAGCAAGTTCGCAATGTATCTACAGCGCGCTCTTCTGCGAACTTGCGAACCAAAACCACACTGGAATTATAAATTCTCGTGCCCTTTTAAATCCGAAGTTCGCTATGGAGCGTGCGGCAAAATGAGGCGAACTTCGGATTTCGAACACGAGCGCATATGAGCGATCAACCAGCAAACTCCGGCCTGCCGGCCCCCGACGTATCGATTGTGGTTCCCGTTCGCAACGAGCAGGACAACGTCGCACCGCTGATCGCCGAGATCGCCGCGGCGCTCGATGGCCGTTGGGCCTATGAAATCATCTACGTCAACGACGGATCGACCGACGCAACCGGCGAGCGGCTCGCTGCGGAAATGAAGGCGCGGAGCAATCTGCGTCAGATCCGCCATGCGGCTTCCAGCGGGCAGTCGGCTGCGGTTCGCACCGGCGTTCGAGCAGCGCGCGGGAAGATCGTCGCCACGCTCGACGGCGACGGGCAGAACAATCCGGCATTCCTTCCAGCTTTGATCGAGGCGATCGAAAAGGGCGGCGACAAGGTCGGCCTGGCCGCGGGTCAGCGCATCGGCCGCAAGGACACCGGCTTCAAGAAGTTTCAGTCGCGCACTGCCAACGGCGTGCGCAACGCGATCCTGCGTGACGGCACGCGCGACACCGGCTGCGGATTAAAGGCGCTGCGTCGCGACGTGTTCCTCGCGTTGCCATATTTTGATGGTCTGCATCGTTTTCTGCCGGCGCTGGTACGGCGGGAAGGCTTCGACATCGTCTATGTCGATGTCATCGATCGCCCGCGCCACTCGGGTGTCTCAAACTATGGCTTCTTTGACCGGCTCTGGATCGGGATCATGGATCTCGCGGGCGTGTGGTGGTTGATCCGCCGCAAGAAATCCACACCGGTTGCGACGGAGGTGACCTGATGCTGATTCAGTTCGGTCAGGATCTTGGAAACTATCTCTACGACGTGTTCGTCGCGAAGTTCGACTTCTGGCTGGCGTTCGGCCTGATCGCGCAGTTGCTGTTCACCGCACGCTTTCTCGTGCAATGGATTTCGAGCGAGCGTGCAGGCCAGAGCGTGGTACCGATGGCGTTCTGGTTCTTCTCGATGGGCGGCGGTTTGATGACGCTGGTCTATGGCGTCGCCAAGCGTGAACCGGTGATCATTCTCGGGCAGTCGCTGGCGACGATCATCTACATCCGCAACATCATGCTGATCATCAAGAGCCGCGCTTCGGGTTCGAAGGTCGAAAAGCAGTAGCTCTCGTCAGGTTGTTGCATTCAGCGCATCGAAGCCGCGCGCCAGATCGGCTTTCAGATCATCCAGATTCTCGAGCCCGATGTGGAATCGCAACGTCGGGCCGCCCGGATTCCATGTCGTTGCCGTCCGATATGACGAGCAGTCGAACGGAATGACAAGGCTTTCGAAGCCGCCCCACGAATAGCCCATACCGAACAGCGTCACGGTGTCGAGAAATGAATCGACCGCCTGCTTTGAAACCGGCTTCAGCACGATGCTGAACAGACCCGTAGCGCCGGTGAAATCACGCTTCCAGATCGCATGCCCCGGATCGGTTTCCAGCGCCGGATGAATCACCCGTTGAACCTCGGGACGTGTCGCGAACCAGCGCGCCATGTCGAGACCGGCCTGCTGGTGATGCGCAAGGCGCACGGCCAATGTCCGGAGCCCGCGAAGTGCGAGAAACACATCGTCAGGTCCGGCGCACACACCGAGCAGCCGGATTGCTTCGGTGATCAGAGGCCACGTTTTTGCGTTGGCGGAAATGGTCCCGAACATGATGTCCGAATGACCGCCGATGTATTTTGTCCCGGCCTGGATGCTGATGTCGACACCCTGATCGAGCGACCGGTGAAACAGGGGAGTCGCCCAGGTGTTGTCATCGACGACCAGCGCGCCCTTGGCGTGAGCGACGGCGGCGATGGCCGGGATGTCCGGCATCTCGAATGACTGCGAGCCCGGCGCTTCGACGAGGACCGCCCGGGTGTTGGGCTTGAACAGCTTTTCGATACCGGCTCCGATCAGCGGATCGAAATAAGTGGTCTCGATTCCGTAACGCGTGAGCAGCGTATCGCAGAAATTCCGTGTCGGACGGTACGCGCTGTCGATGACAAGCAAGTGATCGCCGGCCTTGAGAATCGCCAACAGCGCTGTGGAAACCGCAGCCACACCGGATGGGGCAAGTCCCACGCCGGCACAGTTCGGTCCTTCCAGCGCCATCAAGGCTTGCTGAAGCGCCTTTGTGGTCGGCGTCCCGTGCCGGCCGTACTGATACTCTCCGCGATGGGCGTGGAGATCTTCGGCGGTCGGATAAAGCACCGTTGAACCGCGCACGATAGGCGGGTTGATGAAACCTTTTTGCGCGACGGTGTCGCGACCGGACGTCACCAGTTCGGTCTGTGGATCGAGCGGTGCGGAAGGTCGATCGTCTTTTCGGGAAATCATGTGATGTTCACTTGTGGAAGACATCTTGCCGCAGCGTTGCTCGACAATGACCAATACGCTGCCTATGAGTGGTATGCTCAGTAAGCTGACCGTGATGGCCGACGTCAACCCCTTGACCCGTCACGCTCGGCGTTCTGTTATGCGGACCAGATATTTAGCTGGTTTCGCACGCATCAGCAGGATCGTTTAGCCCCGCGCGACGTTGTCCGTCGCCAGCGCCGAACTATCGGGAAAGGTCTTTCTATGAAACGGGTATCGCTCGCTCTTATTTCGGCTCTCGCGGCATTTGCCGTCCAACCCGCCCTTGCTCAGGGGCAGGACAAGCCCCGGGACCGCGGAACGTTGCAGGGCGTGAAGGATCGGGGCAGCCTGTCCTGTGGCGTCAGCCAGGGATTGCCCGGTTTTTCATCGCCGGATGACAAGGGCAACTGGACCGGCCTCGATGTCGATGTGTGCCGCGCCATCGCAGCAGCGATTTTCAATGATCCGACCAAGGTGAAGTTCGTGCCGCTGTCAGCGAAGGACCGCTTCACAGCTCTGCAGTCGGGCGAGATCGATGTGTTGTCGCGAAATTCGACCTGGACGCTGTCGCGCGACACGTCGCTGGGCCTGAACTACACCGGCATTTCCTACTACGACGGGCAGGGTTTCATGATCCGCAAGTCGCTGAAGGTCAATTCGGCGCTGGAACTGAACAGCGCATCGATCTGCGTTCAGACCGGCACGACGAACGAGCAAAACACCTCGGACTACTTCAAGGGCAACAACATGAAGTATGAGCTGATCGCGTTCGGCACCGCGGACGAGACATTGAAGGCCTACGAGTCGGGCCGTTGCGATGTGTTCACCTCCGACGTTTCGCAGCTGTATGCCGAGCGTCTCAAGCTCGCCGCGCCGAACGACCACGCCGTCCTGCCGGAAGTGATCTCCAAGGAGCCGCTTGGTCCCGTGGTCCGTCACGGCGACGATCAGTGGTTCGATATCGTGAAGTGGACGCTGTTCGCGATGATCAATGCCGAGGAATATGCCATCACGCAGAAGAACGTCGATGAGATGGCGAAGTCGAGCAAGCCCGAATTGAAGCGGATCTTCGGCACCGACGGTAACCTTGGCGAACAGCTCGGCCTGACCAAGGACTGGGTCACGCGCATCATCAAGGCGACAGGCAACTACGGCGAATCCTTTGATCGCCACGTGGGCGCAGGTTCGAAGCTCGGGATCGCGCGGGGACTGAACAAGCTCTGGAATCAGGGCGGGCTGCAGTACGCACCGCCCATTCGCTAAGCTTTGCCGGACTCGGCAATGGCTAACGACCCCCGCAAGCCCCCACTGCAACTGGCTGCACGGCTCCGCCGTGCGCTGGGGGGCCAGGCGGGGTGGGGCGGCGTGGCCGTACAGATCCTGTTCGTCGCAGTCGTCGTCTGGATCGGTTATGAAATTGTCGAGAATGCGCGGGCCAACCTTCAGGCCCAGCGGATCGCATCCGGTTTCGGCTTCATGTCGAACACCGCAGGCTTCGCGGTCAGTCAGGCGCTGATCCCTTTTACGGAAAGTGACTCCTACGCGCGGGTGTTTGTCGTTGGTCTGCTGAACACGCTGCTGGTGTCCATCGTCGGCATTGTGATCGCAACCGTGATCGGCGTGCTCGTTGCCCTGGGACGGCTATCGCCGAACTGGTTGCTGGCGCGGATTTCCGGCGGCTACGTCGAGGTGATCCGCAACCTGCCGCTGCTGTTCCAGATTCTGTTCTGGTATCTGGCTGTGCTGGCGACGCTGCCGAGTCCGCGCCAAAGCGTCTCGCTGTTCGGAAGCGTGTTTCTAAACAATCGTGGACTGATCGTCCCTGATCCTGTTCCGCAGCCATCGTTTGGCGTCTTTGTCGTGGCCATTGCAATCGGCATCGTTGCGTCGCTTGTGATGCGCGCCTATGCCCGTCGCCAACTGTTCGCCGCCGGAGAGAAGCTGACGATCTGGCCGTTTGTGGTGGCCATGCTGATCGGATTGCCGGCGCTGGCTGTGGCGATCTTCGGCGCGCCCGTCACATTCGACATGCCGCAGTTGAGGGGATTCAATTTCGCCGGCGGTGCGAAGGTCCTGCCGGAGTTCGCGGCGCTGACCATCGCACTGTCGACCTACACCGCGGCGTTCATCGCTGAAATCGTCCGTGCCGGCCTGCAATCCGTGCCGAAAGGCCAGATGGAGGCAGGCGCATCGCTTGGTCTGTCGCGCGGACAAACATTGCGGCTGGTGATCATCCCGCAGGCGATGCGGGTGATCCTGCCGCCGCTGACCAATCAGTATCTCAATCTCACCAAGAACTCGTCGCTGGCGGTTGCGATCGGTTATCCCGACCTGTTCTCGGTGTTTGCCGGAACAGCGTTGAGCCAGACCGGGCAGGCGGTCGAGATCATAGCGTTGACCATGGGCGTCTATTTGCTGATCTCGCTGGTCACGAGCGCGATCATGAGTTTCTACGGCTGGCGTCTGAACAGGAGCCTTGCCGCATGACCGGGCAGGCCACATCATTCGTCCGGCAGAATATCGCCGAAGCGCGCCGCGCACCCGTCAGGACGACGGGCGTGATCGGCTTTGCGCGCGAACGGCTGTTCAATTCACCGCTCAATATCGCGATGACGCTCATCGGAGCCGTGTTGCTGTGGCTGATCCTTGTGCCTGTCGTGAAGTTCATGCTGATCGATGCCGTGTGGGAGGGCAGCGACCGAAACGCCTGCCTTGAGTCGAACGTGGGACGCGTGGTCGGCGCATGCTGGCCATACATTCAGGCGAAGTTCGATCAGTTCGTCTACGGCTTCTATCCGGCGGAGGAACGCTGGCGGGTCAATCTCACATTTGCGCTCGGCGCGCTGCTGCTTCTGCCGCTGCTGATCCCGCGCGCACCTGCCAAAGCCCTTAACTCCGGACTGTTCTTCGCGGCTTATCCCGTGATCGGCTTCTTTCTGCTGCGCGGCGGCGGCGTGAAAGGTTTCGCCGTGCATTGGGTCGCCGATCTGGGTTCGGGATTCGCGTCCAGCCTTGTGGACGCAGGTACCCAGCTCGCGGACGCCGGGGCAACAATCAGTCGCGGCTGGTTCAGCCAGCCCGTCGCGTTGCTGGGTGAAGCGATCGCCTGGTTGGGCCGGGGGCTGGGCTGGCTGGTCTGGCCGCTGGAATGGCTGCGCGATTACACCGAGCGGTTCCATTCACCGCTGTGGGCGGATGTGGTCGCGACAGCCGTCATCGTGTCTCTGCTGATGTTTTTCTTCACCGGAGGTTTCCGTAACGGCTGGCGGGCTTTATTTCGCAGCATTGCGGTCTTTGTCGGTATCGCCGTCGTCATCGCGGTGATGGGCCTCGACAAGGGCGGCCTGCCGATTGTCGATACCCGATCATGGGGAGGCCTCCTCGTCACGCTCGTGGTGTCGGTCACCGGCATCGTCGCATCCATGCCGGTCGGCATCGTGCTGGCGCTCGGCCGCCGTTCGACCATTCCGCTGATCCGCGTGTTCTCGATTGCCTTTATCGAATTCTGGCGCGGCGTGCCGCTGATCACGGTGCTGTTCTTCGCCACCTACATGCTGCCGCTGTTCCTGCCGGGCAACTTCACCATCGATGGCCTGGTACGGGTGCTGATCGGCATTGCGCTTTTCGCCGGCGCATACAATGCCGAGGTCATTCGCGGCGGCTTGCAGGCCGTCCCGCGCGGACAACCGGAAGCGGCGAATGCGCTTGGGCTGTCGTACTGGAAAACCACCGGCTTGATCGTGATGCCGCAGGCGTTGCGGAACGTCATTCCGGCGCTCGTCAACAGCTTCATCGCGCTGTTCAAGGACACGACGCTGGTGCTGATCGTGGCGATTTTCGATCTTCTCGGTCAGTTGCGTGCCTCCTTCGCCGATCCGAACTGGGCGACACCCTCGACACTGTTCACAGGCTTTGCCTTCACCGGAATGATCTATTTCGTCTTTTGTTTTGGAATGTCGCGCTACTCGCTGTTCGTGGAACGCCGGCTGAATGCTCACAAGAACGTCTGAGATGAAATCATGACTGCAGATCCCATTGTCAGCATCTCCGGCCTCAACAAATGGTTCGGCGATTTCCATGTGCTGCGCGACGTTGACATGACCGTCGGGCGCGGCGAACGCATCGTGATCTGCGGGCCGTCGGGTTCCGGAAAATCGACACTGATCCGCTGCATCAACGCGCTGGAGGAATTTCAGGAAGGCCGCATCGTCATCGATGGCATCGAGCTTGGGCCAAACCTGCGCCGCGTTGATGACGTCCGCCGCGAGGTCGGCATGGTGTTCCAGAGCTTCAACCTGTTTCCCCATCTGACCGTGCTGGAGAACTGCACGCTGGCGCCGATCTGGGTGCGCAACATTCCCAAGAAGGAAGCGGAAGCTGCGGCGATGAAGTATCTCGAGCGCGTGCGGATTCCCGACAAGGCCAACAAGTATCCCGGCCAGATTTCAGGCGGGCAGCAGCAGCGCGTGGCGATTGCCCGGGCGCTGACCATGAATCCCAAGGTGATGCTGTTCGATGAGCCGACGTCGGCGCTCGATCCCGAGATGGTCAAGGAAGTGCTCGACACCATGGTCGATCTTGCGAAGGAGGGAATGACCATGCTGGTGGTCACCCACGAGATGGGTTTCGCCCGCGAGGTTGCAGACCGCGTCGTGTTTATGGATGCCGGTCAGATTGTCGAAGCGAATACGCCGGACAGGTTCTTCTCGAATCCGCAGCACGCGCGGACCAAGCTATTCCTCAGCCAGATATTGCGGTGAGGCGGTCGAGACGACCCGGAATCTCTCGCGGTCGTCCCGGCGAAAGCCGGGACCCATCACCCCTGTAGAGTCTGTTGCGCAGGTTGGTTGAGCGATCTTGCCCAAACCGAAAGGCCAGTGGTTATGGATCCCGGCTTTCGCCGGGATGACATCGTGTGTGGAGAGAATTTGCCTGAAGACCCGAGGCTCACACCTTCGCGAACGGCGGCTTGATCGTGCTCTTGCGCTCGAGCCATGCCGGCACCGGAAGGTTTTTCGAGCGAAGGAATTCCGGATTGAAGAGCTTCGATTGGTAGCGGGTGCCGTAGTCGCACAGGATGGTCACGATGGTGTGGCCAGGACCGAGATCCTTCGCCAGACGGATCGCGCCCGCGATATTGATGCCGGAGGAGCCGCCAACGCAGATGCCTTCGTTTTCAAGAAGGTCGAACACGATCGGCACGGCTTCCGAATCTTCGATCAGATAGGCCTTGTCGACCTTCACGTCCTCGATGATCGGGGTGACGCGTCCGAGTCCGATGCCTTCGGTGATAGATCCGCCCTCGGTCGATTTGACCTCGCCGTGATCGAAGAAATTGTACATCGCCGCGCCGCGCGGATCGGCGACGCCGATCATAATGTCTTTCTTCTTTTCGCGCAGGAAGGTCGCCGTGCCCGCGAGCGTGCCGCCGCTGCCGATCGAGCAGATGAAGCCGTCGACCTTGCCGTCCGTCTGGTCCCAGATTTCCGGACCGGTCGAGACGTAGTGTGCCTTGCGGTTGTCGAGATTGTTCCACTGATCGGCGAAGATGACGCCATTCTTTTCGGTCTTGCGCAATTGATCCGCGAGCCTGCGGCCGACGTGCTGGTAATTGTCCGGATTGCTGAAGGGTAGCGCCGGTACTTCCACGAGCTCCGCGCCGAGCAGCCGCAGCACGTCCTTCTTTTCCTGGCTTTGCGTTTCCGGGATCACGATAATGGTGCGGTAACCGCGCGCGGCCGCGACAAGCGCGAGGCCGATTCCGGTGTTGCCTGCGGTACTTTCAACGACCAGACCGCCGGGCTTCAGTTCGCCGCGCTTCTCTGCCTCAAGGATCATCTGCTTCCCGGCGCGGTCTTTCACCGACTGCCCGGGATTCATGAACTCGGCCTTGCCGAGAATGGTGCATCCGGTCTCGTCGGACGCGCGTTTCAGCTTGATGAGCGGGGTGTTGCCGATGGCGTCGATGACGTCTTTGCGAATGTGCATGATACTGAAGGACCTGGGACCGGTTTTGTCAGGAGGCAACGGGAGAGAGGGTTTCTGCCGTCAACCTAGAGGCCGCCCGCCATTCCGACAAGGGCAGCGCTTGCAGGCTTGATCTGCTCGCTTTTTGAGGGAGTTGAACAGGCCGGTTAACCCGATTTGGCGAACACGACCTGACGCACGTCGATGTTGCCGGACAGGAATCCGGCCTCGCAGTAGGCAAGGTAGTACTCCCACAGCCGCCGGAAGCGCTCATCGAAGCCGAGCGGCATCAGGTTCGGCCAGGCCGTGCGGAAGTTGTCTCTCCATGTCGCAAGCGTCTTGGCATAATCTTCTCCGAAAATGCGCTCGCGGATAACAGGAACGCCGAACTTCTCGCCGAGCGATTTCAGCACCTGCGGCGACGGCAGCATTCCGCCGGGGAAAACGTAGCGCTGGATAAAGTCGACCTCGCGCCGGTAGGCATGGAAGAACTTGTCCTGAATGGTAATCGCCTGAATTCCCGCGAAGCCACCCGGGACGAGGCGGTCGCGAAGCTGGGTGAAATACTGCGGCCAGAACTGCTCGCCCACGGCCTCGATCATCTCGATCGAGGCGATCCGGTCATATTGCCCGCGCTCGTCGCGGTAATCCTGGAACCGGATCTCGACCTTGTCGCTCAGCCCCGCAGCCTGCATCCGCTTCTGCGCAAAGTCCCGCTGCTCGGTGCTGATGGTCAGCCCGACAACCTTCACGTCGTAATTCTTGGCGGCATACTCCGCAAAGCCGCCCCAGCCGCAGCCGATCTCAAGCACCTTCTGTCCGGGCTGCAGATTGATCGCCTCCGCGAGACGCCGGTACTTGTTGTGTTGCGCCGCGGTGAGGTCGTTGGTGCCGTCCTCGAACAGCGCAGACGAATAGGTCATGCTCGGATCGAGCCACGCCGAATAGAATGAGTTGCCAATGTCGTAATGCGCATAGATGTTGCGGCGCGCCTGACGCTTGGTGTTGCGGTTGAGCCAGTGGCGGACAAGTTGCACGAAGCGCGCAAGCGGGTTGTTGCCGAGCATCGTCTGGATCAGGTCATGATTGACGCAAAAGATATAGAGAAACTGCGTCAGATCGGGTGTGTCCCATTCGCGGCGCAGATAGGCTTCGGCGATGCCGATGTCGCCGCTGCGGGCAAGCCGCCATGCAAAGCCGTAATTGTAGATCGTCATCTGTGCCGCCGGGCCGGGCTCTAACCCGCCGCAGCGCACCACGCGGCCATCCGGCAGCGTGACATCGAGCGTGCCGCGCCGGAGGTTGGAGACGAACCTGAATGCAAACTGGACCAGTTTGGGCACGTTCGGCAGAGACGCCTCGACGTTGTCGGGGGTCAGGATGATCAGGTCAGACATCGCGCAATTCCATCAGTGTGATGTGGCTCTGCGTCCAAATCTTCTGCTCGCGTGTGCCGGCCGTTTGTCCGCCGAACTGTCCTTCGCTGTTGGTCTTGCCACAATTCTTGCGCCTTTGATCCAAAGACGCAAGGCCTCCCAATGTATCGCTGCCATGATTTTGAATGTCACCAGCGGCAACGCAACGAACGTCCGCGCCAGTGCCGCCGAGGTGAGTCGCTGCCGTTTACCGTTGAAGGTCGCTGCCAGAATGGGGCCTTCCGGGTCCGATTCAAGAATACGCAGTTTGACGCTGGCGCCGGGCGGCGTGACGCGGAAATGGTATCGCATCGCCATGTCGAGGAACGGAGAGACATAGAACAGCTTGTCCTGCTCCTGCCGCACACCGGCTGAACTGATCTGGTTCGGGGCAACGGGAAGCGCGTAGGAGTGGATGTCGCCGAATGTATTGCGGACCTCGTAGATCAGCATCGCGAGCGTGCCGTCGGCGCGATGGCAGAAGTACACCGACAACGGATTAAAGGTGTAGCCGAGCAGCCGCGGATAACACAGCAGCAGGACTTTGCCGCCGGTCAGGTCAATTCCGTGCTCGGTGGCGCGGCGCTGAACGTAACTGCGCAACGATGAACCGTCGCGGTCGCCGTGATCGGACTCATGGAAGCTGTAGAGCGCCGCGCGGTTGACGCCGAACAGCCGCGACTGCCGGTCGGCGGCGTCCAACCGGTCGAGGTCGATCAGAAGGCTCATGACCTTGTAGCTAAAGCGATGCCCCATCGGTTTTAGCCGGGCATGCATGACGTCGCCGAGATACAGCGACGCTGCCTCGTCGGGTTTCGCCTGCTTGCTCGCTTCGTCCGGCAGCATAATCACTCCGCTGCTTGGGTGAGTTCTTCCGGCGGCTCGCGCCACGGGACCGATGCCCCCAAAGCTTCGGCGGCCGCGAAACCTGATCGCAAGCCGTCTTCGTGGAAGCCGTAACCGGTCCATGCGCCGCAGAACCAGGTGTGACGCTTGCCCTGAATATCAGGCAAGCGCTTCTGCGCCGCAAACGCGGCCGTGTCGTACTGAGGATGATCGCACAGATAGCGGCCGAACGTCAGGTCCGGATCGGGCGCGAAGGGCGGGTTGAGGCTGACGAACAGTGGCCGCGCATTGTCGAGCCCCTGCAACGGATTCATCCAGTAGGTGACGGCAACATCGTTCATCGGCGCGCCCTCGCGCTTCCAGCGCAAAAAATTCCATGACGCCCAGGCGTTCTTGCGCTTTGGCATCAACCGGGGATCGCGGTGGAGATAGACCGTATTGGGAGCGTAACGAATGTCGCCGAGCACGCTGCGTTCGTTTGCGTCTGCATCGGACAGCATCTTCAGGGCCTGATCACTATGCGCCGCGATCACGACATGATCATAGGTGTCGGTATGCCCGAGGCTGTCTTCCACGACGACCCCTTGGCTGGTGCGCTGGATCGACGTCACCGCGCAACCGAGCCGCAGACGATCGCGGAATGCCGCCGTCAGCTTGTTGACATAAACCTGACTTCCGCCCCTGATCGAGCGCCATTTGGGGCGATCATATTGCAGCAGGCGGTGATTGCTGAAGAACGCGACGAAGTTCTCCGCCGGAAAGTCGAGAATACGATCGGCCGGTGCCGACCAGATCGCGGCACCCATGGGCGCGAGATAATCCGACAGCAGACGCGGCGCGAATCCGCGCATCTTGAAGTATGCGCCGAGCGACAAGTCCTTCAGCGTTCCGTCTGCCTGATCCTTTATGCTGGTCTCGTTGAAGACGAGGATATCGCGCAGCATCCAGAGATAGGACGGGGAGAGCAGGTTACGCGGCTGCGCGAACAGGCCTTTTGCGGTCTCCGGCCAGGTATCGCCGCCGCCCTTCCACTCGAAGCGGCCTGCGTCGGCGGTGACTGCGAAGCTCATGCAACTCTCGACGGTCTCGACCCCGAGATGCGCCAGCATCGCGGTGAAACCGGGATAGTTCATTTCGTTGTAGACGATGAATCCGGTGTCCACGGCAACCGGCGTTCCGTCGTAATCGACCGTGACCGTGTGACTGTGACCGCCGGGGCGAAGCTCGCGTTCATAGACCGTGACCGGGTATCGCCGAGACAAGGCCCACGCTGCGGCGTTGCCGGCTATTCCCGTTCCAATAATCGCGACTCGCATCCAACCCCCCGTTTACAAACAGCGTCAAAGATACGGGGGTGTGCTGTTGAGGTTTCATGTGTTGCCGCGTGCCGTCGGCAATCCGGGTTCCGGGGAGCGCAGCAGGGCGAATCGCACATGAAATCTTCGTAACGCTCGTGCAGGCGCAAGTCCCATCGATGCAGAAAGCACCCGATTTATGGGGTTAAGTCAGGTTTCGGACGTGACACCCAAGAGGCACAGGTGGCCCTTGTCTTGGGGAGCGCAATGGAACATCCCTGTGCGCCATCAGAAGGCCCAGCTAGAATGGGATTCTTCTGGCCCTTGGAGATTGTTCACGCCGGTGTTCGAGCTGCCCCTCAAGTTGCGACGTGGAGTGTTTCCGCGGCCTTCGCTCGCGCTTTGCGCGGCGTTGGCCATGGCAGCCACGTCGGGCGGCTGTATCCTGACCGCTGATCTGCCGGACCCGGCGCTGGACGTTCCGGGAGCCTACAAGTCGGCGACAGGCAAGGCTGACAGCGCGCTGCCGACGCTCGACTGGTGGCGCGGCTTCCGCTCGCAGGAACTGACCGTCCTCATGGAGGAGGCGCAGACCGTCAACCTCGACATTGCCGCCGCTGTCGCCCGAATCCGGCAGGCGGACGCACTCGCGCAAACGGCGGGCGCGTCGTTGCTCCCGAGCCTCACGGGCACGTTCTCAGGCTCGCGATCACGGTCATCGAGCACAACAGGCACGATCACGAGTGCGACCCCGATCACCGGACGCGGCGAGGTCACGAATCATACAGCCTCGCTCAGCGCGAGCTACGAAATCGATTTCTGGGGCAAGAACCGCGACGCCCTGCTGGCCGCCGAAGAAACCGCCAACGCCAACCGTTTCGATCGCGATGTGGTTGCGCTGACCACCTTGGCGAGCGTCGCCAATGCCTATTTTAACGTGGTCGCCTCGCAGGAACGGATCAACATCGCGACGCGCAACATCGCCAGCGCGCAGCGCATCTACGACGCGATCAAGGCGCGCGTCGATGCGGGAACAGGGTCTGATCTCGATCTTGCGCAGCAGGAAAGCCTGCTGGCGAACCAGAAGGCGGCGGTGCCGCCGCTGCGGCAGGCGCTGGCGCAGAATGCCAATATCCTCGCGACGCTGGTCGCGCGTCCGCCGGAGCGGGTGCGGTTGACCGGCGGATCGCTCGGGGCCCTTGCGATTCCTCGCGTGACGCCGGGCATACCGTCGGATTTGCTGACGCAGCGGCCTGACATCCGGCGGCAGGAAAACCAGTTGGCCTCCGCAACTGCGAATGTCGGCAGCGCGCGCGCGCAGTTCTTCCCGAGCATTCAGCTCACCGGGCAGGGCGGCTATCAGAGTGCGCAATTGATGATGCTGTTCACGCCGCAGTCGGCGTTCTTCAACGTCGCGGCCGGACTGACGCAGCCGATCTTCGACGCCGGACGGATCCAGGCCAACTTCGACCTGCAACAGGCCCGGCAGGACGAGTTGTTGCAAACCTATCGCAAGACCGTGGTGTCGGCGTTCGCCGATGTAGACACGGCGCTGACGACCTTGAAGCAGGCGAACGAGCGGCTGCGTCTTCAGCGCATCGTGGTGGCGGCGTCCCGGCGGGCGTTCGAGCTGTCGGAACGGCAGCTCCGCGCCGGCACAGCCGACATCGTAACTGTGCTAAACACGCAATTGACGCTATTTCAGGCTGAAGATTCGCTGGCACAGTTCCAACTCGCCCGGCTGCTGGCGGTCGTCACTCTCTATCAGGCATTGGGCGGTGGTTGGTCGCCAAGGACGGAAGGGCCGGCGAATGCTCTTTAAGCCCGAGCTGAATGAAAAGGCCAAAGCGGCCGGCGAAGGAGTCGCGCGCGTAGCGTCGGGCGCACGGCGGCGAACCGTCTCCATTGCCGTGTGGCTCTTGATCATCGGCGGCCTTGGGTATCTCGGCTGGACCTATTTCAAGAAGACCGAGACCGCGACCCGCACGCGGCCCGATCTCGCAATCCCGGTGCTTGCCGCGATGCCCCGCATCGAAGACGTGCCGGTCTATCTTGATGGTGTCGGTACGGTGCGCGCGCTGAACAACGTGACTGTTCGCGCGCAGGTGGGCGGCAAGTTGCTGTCGGTGAACTTCAAGGAAGGTCAGGACGTCAAGGCAGGCGACGTGCTGGCCGAGATCGATCCGGTGATCTACCAGGCACAATACGATCAGGCCGTGGCCAAGAAGGCGCAGGACGAAGCAACGCTCGCGAACGCGCGCATGGATATGGTCCGCTATCAGCAATTGGCGACAGCCAAGGCAGGCTCCGCGCAGCAGGCGGACACCCAGAAGGCGCTGGTTGCGCAGCTCGAGGCGCTGGTGAAATCCGATCAGGCGGCGATCGACAATGCGCAGGCCACGCTTGGCTATACCAAGATCGTGGCGCCGCTTTCGGGCCGTGCCGGACTTCGTCAGGTCGATCAGGGTAACATCGTCCAGACGTCGGACGCGACGGGCATTGTGGTGATCACGCAACTCCAGCCGATCGCCATTCAGTTCAGTCTTCCGCAACAGCAGATTTTTCGCGTCAACACAGCCTCTGCGAAAGGGGCATTGACTGTCGATGCGTTCGGAAATGACGGCAAGACCGTCGTCGATACCGGCAAGGTGGCCGGCATCGACAATCAGGTCGACCAGACGACCGGCACCGTGAAGGTGAAGGCGGAGTTTCCCAACACCAGTTTCCAGCTGTGGCCCGGACAGTTCATCAATGTGCGCCTGAAGGTGCAGACCCTGGACAAGGCCATTGTCGTTCCGACAGCAGCGGTTCAGCGCGGCCCCGCCGGCACGTTCGTCTATGTCATTGGCGACAACGACATCGTCACTGCCAAGACGGTCGCAGTGACCCTGCAAACCGAAACCAACGCTGTGATCGCGTCCGGTATCACGGTCGAGGACCGCGTGGTCACGACCGGGTTCGCCAATCTGTCCGACGGCGCGAAGGTCGCCATTAGCAAGGACTATCAGGCCCCGACGCCGGATCTCGCACCACGCAAGCGGCAGAGCGGCGGCGAGAAGGGCCAGAAGGGCGAACGACGCAGCGGCCAGAAGGAGCAGGGGGCTGCACCACAAGGCGGGCAGCAACAAACGGGCGGCGGCGCGAAAGCGCCGCAGTGAACCGCCCAGTGATCCGCCCAGTGATCCGGTTCTGACATTCGTATGATCCCTTTCGCAGGCACTTTACGAATGTCAGAACCAAGGGATCACTGGAATCATAATTTGCTAGTGTCCTTTCGTATCCGACGTTTGCTCGGAAGGCGCTGCGGAGTGAAGCAAACGTCGGATACGGAACACTAGTGTCTAACCTGTGAGCGCGCATCGATGAGCGTCTCTGAGCCATTTATCCATCGGCCGATCGCGACGTCGCTGCTCGGCATCGCGCTGCTGATCGGCGGCGCGCTCGGATATTGGTCACTGCCGGTGTCGGCCCTGCCGCAGGTCGATTTTCCGACGGTTCAGGTCACGACCCAGTTGCCGGGCGCGAGTCCGGACGTCGCTGCGTCGCTGATCACCGCGCCGCTCGAGCGGCAGCTCGGGCAAATCCCGTCGCTGGTATCGATGACCTCGACCAGTTCGTTCGGCGTCAGCCAGATTTCGCTGCAGTTCGATCTCAACCGTGACATTGATGGCGCGACGCAGGATGTGCAGGCCGCGATCAATGCCGCAGCAGGCGTGTTGCCGAAGAACCTGCCGTACCCGCCGACCTATGCAAAAGTGAATCCGGCCGATGCGCCGGTGCTGACGCTGGCGATGACGTCGGATACATCGCCGCTGCGCGCGATGAGCGATCTTGCCGACACCATGATGGCGCAGCGGCTGGCGCAGATTTCCGGCGTCGGCCGTGTTTCGATTTTGGGCGGATTGAAACCCGCCGTTCGCGTGCAGGCCGATCTTGCCCGGCTCGCCGCTTACGGCATCTCGATGGAAGACCTGCGCACCGCGATTGCAGGCGCAAACGTCTCCGGCCCGAAAGGATCGCTCGACGGCGCGCAGCAGGCCTACACCATCGCGGCCAACGACCAGATCGCCACCGCCGACGCCTACAGGCCGATCATCATCGCCTATCGCAACGGCTCGCCTGTCACGATCGGCGACGTCGCCCGGATCGTCGACGGGCTGGAGAACGAGAAGACCGGCGCGTGGTATCAAGGCAAGCCCGCGGTCGTCATCGAGATCCAGCGCCAGCCGGGCGCGAATGTCATCGAGGTCGTGCGGCAAATCCGCGAGGAAATCCCAAAGCTGCAGAAGGCGGTTCCTGCCGGTGTTGATCTCGCAGTTGTCAGCGACCGCACCGTCACCATCAAGGCGTCCGTTCGCGACGTCCAGTTCACGCTGGTGCTGAGCGTCGTTCTGGTCACGCTGGTGGTGCTGATCTTCCTGCGTTCGCTGCGTGCAACGCTGATCGCGGGTGTGGCGCTGCCGCTGTCGCTCATCACCAGTTTCGGCGTGATGTACTTCGCCGGCTTCAGCCTCGACAACCTGTCGCTGATGGCGCTCACCATCGGCACCGGATTCGTGGTCGACGACGCTATCGTGATGATTGAGAACATCGTCCGGCATATGGAGGATGGCGAGGGGGTGATGGACGCCGCGCTGCGCGGCGCGAGCGAAATCGGATTCACGGTCATATCGCTGACGGTCTCGCTGATCGCGGTGTTCATTCCCCTGCTGTTCATGTCGGGGCTCGTCGGGCGCATGTTCCGGGAGTTTGCGCTGACGCTGACAATTGCGGTCGTCACATCGGCTGTCGTGTCGCTAACCCTGACCCCAATGATGTGCTCGCGGTTGCTGAAGCGGCATGACGAAGAACTCAAGGTTCCCGGGCTCGCCACGATCAGCGGCTGGATCGACAAGATGGTGGCGTTTTATGAGCGCACACTGCTCTGGGTGCTGCAGCATCAGCGCGCGACGCTGGTTGTCACCTTCCTCACCATCATCGCAACCCTTGCGCTCTATGTTGTCGCGCCGAAAGGATTCCTGCCGCTGCAGGATACGGCGTCGATCACCGCCATCACCGAAGCCGGCCCCGAAGTATCGTTCGCAGATATGCGATTGCGGCAGACCCAGGTAGCCGATGCCATCAAAGCCGATCCTGACATCGTAGGTGTCGTCTCCGTGATCGGTGCAGGATCGGTGAACCCCACCACCAACGTCGGACGTCTGGTGCTGACCCTGAAGCCACGCGGCGAACGCAAGACGGACATCGCCGTGGTTGTCGAGCGATTGAAACAGCGCGTCGCCGCCATTCCCGGCATGACGGTTTATTTCCAGGCGGTGCAGGACGTTCAGATCAGTACACGGGCCAGCCGATCGCAATATCAGTACACGCTGACTGCGACTGACTCGCCGTCGGTCATCGAGTGGTCGAACAAGCTGGTGCAGGAGATGCGGCGCGATCCGATGTTCCGCGATGTGTCGTCGGACGGGCAGGAGGGCGGTCTTCGCGCGTTGGTCAATGTCGATCGTCAGCGCGCGGGCCAGCTTGGCGTTTCCGTGCAGGCGGTCAACGATACGCTGAACGACGCCTTCGCTCAGCGTCAGATTTCAACGATCTTCGGTCAGGCCAACCAGTATCGCGTCGTGCTTGAAGCGCTGCCGGAATATCAACGCGATCCGTCGGTGCTGTCGAAGCTGTATGTTCCCGGCGCCGCCGGTGTCTCTGGAGCGCCCACGGCGCAGGTGCCGATCGACGCTGTAGCTACCGTCACCCGCACGACAGCGCCGCTGTCGATCTCGCATCAGTCGCAGTTTCCGTCGGTCTCGCTGTCGTTCAATCTCGCGCCGGGCGAAGCGCTCGGGAATGCCGTTGAGCGCGTCGCCGAGATAGAGAAACGCATCGGTATGCCGGGCAACATTGTCGGCCTCTATTCGGGCGACGCCGCCGAGTTCTCCAAGTCGCTGTCGGGACAACCCTGGCTGATCCTCGCGGCGCTGGTGACGATCTACATCGTGCTGGGCGTGCTGTACGAGAGCTACATCCATCCAATCACTATTCTCTCGACGCTGCCGTCCGCCGGCGTCGGCGCGATCCTCGCGCTGATGCTCTGCGGTCAGGACCTGTCGGTGATTGGCCTGATCGGCATCATTTTGCTGATGGGTATCGTCAAGAAGAACGCGATCATGATGATCGACTTCGCGCTCGAAGCGGAGCGGCATCAGGGCCTGTCGGCTTACGATGCCATCGTGAAAGCGTGCCTGCTGCGGTTCCGCCCGATCATGATGACGACGCTGGCGGCGCTGTTCGGCGCGTTGCCGCTGGCGCTCGAGAGCGGGACGGGTTCGGAACTGCGGTTTCCGCTTGGCGTTTCGATCATCGGCGGCTTGATCGTGTCGCAGATCCTCACGCTCTACACCACTCCGGTGATCTATCTCGCACTCGACCGGATCAATCGGCGGGTCGAGGCTGCGGTGCCGCCGGATGACTCCGGCAAGCCGTCGCCGCCGATCGCGGGAGCCACGGAGGGCGTCCAGTGATCCGGTTCTGACATTCGTATGATTTCTTCCGCAGGCACTTTTACGAATGTCAGAACCAAAGGATCACTGGAATTATAGTTGCTAGTGTCCTTTCGTATCCGACGTTTGCTCGGAAGGCGCTGCGGAAAGAGGCAAACGTCGGATACAGGACACTAGTAAATGTCTCTCTCCGAACCGTTCATCCGAAGGCCGGTCGGCACCACATTGCTGGCGATCGGGCTGTTTCTGATCGGAGCCGTCGCCTACAATTTCCTGCCGGTCGCGAGCATTCCGTCGGTCGATTTCCCGTCGATCCGGGTCAGCGCATCGCGCCCCGGCGCTGATCCGACGATCATGTCGTCCACCGTCGCGGCGCCGCTGGAGCGCCGCCTCGGTGAGATCGCGGGCATCGATCAGATCACGTCGACCAGTTCGCTCGGCTCGACCAGCATTTCGCTGCAGTTCGCCATCGGCCGCAACATCGATCGTGCAGCGCGCGACGTGCAGGCCGCGATCAACGCGTCGCTCGCCGATCTGCCGACCGATCTGCCCACGTTGCCGAATTTTCGCAAAGCCAATCCTGCCGCATCGCCAGTGCTGATCATCGCGCTGACCTCGAAAACCATGCTGCCGAGCGCGATCTATGACGTCGCGGACACGGTCATTGCCCAACGCATTTCGCAAGTGCCGGGTGTGGGCGAGGCGACCGTGAGCGGCGCGGACCAACCGGCAATACGCGTCCAGCTCCGTCCCGGCGCGCTGTCAACTGCCGGCATTGCCAGCGACGATGTGCGTAACGCTATCATCAATGCCAATGCGATTGGCCCGGTCGGAGCTTTTAACGGTCCGGTACTCGGCGAAACGCTCGCAGCTAATCCACAGATGCGCACTGCGGCCCAGTTCCGCGATATCGTCATCAAGGCTTCCAACGGAAATTTCGTAAAGCTTTCTGACGTCGCCACCGTCCTCGATGCGACGCGCAACAGCCGCTCCATCGCATGGTTCAACAAGCAGCCCGCCGTTCTGATCCTGATCACCAAGCAGCAGGACGCAAACGTCATCGAGACAGTGGATCGCGTCAAGGCGCTGCTGCCGGAGCTGAAGCAATGGATTCCGGGCGGCGTGGAGATTTCGATTCTCTCGGATCGCACCGGAACCATACGCGCCAACGTCGAAGACATGGAGTGGACGCTTGGGGCGACCGCCGTCCTCGTCATGCTCGTGGTGTTCGTGTTCGTCCGCCGGATGACGCCGACCATTGCGGCGGGCATTTCCGTGCCGCTGGCGCTGGCGGGTACATGCGCCATGATGTGGGTCGCGGGATTCTCGATCAACAACCTGTCGCTAATGGCGCTGGCGGTCTCAGTGGGCTTCGTGGTCGATGACGCCATCGTCATGATCGAGAATATGTACCGCAATCTCGAGGAGGGCATGAAGCCGTATCAGGCGGCATTGCTTGGCGCGAAGCAGATCGGATTCACCGTTCTGTCGATCAGCATTTCGCTGGTGGCGGCGTTCATCCCGCTGATTTTCATGGAAGGCATCATCGGGCGCCTGTTCCGCGAGTTCTCATTGACGCTGACCTTCGCCATCCTGGTATCGATGGTGGTGTCGCTGACCGTGACGCCGATGATCTGCGCGCACTACATCAAGTCCACGATCTCGCGGGACGCAACATGGTTCGACCGGCTGGTCGAAGGCAGCCTGTCGCGCACTGTCGGTTTCTACGAGCGGACCCTGCATGTCGTGTTGCGGTTTCCGTTCCTGACCATGGTGGTGTTCGTCGCAACCATCGCGCTGACGGTCACCCTCTACATCAAGACGCCGAAGGGTTATTTCCCGACGGATGACAGCGGCCTCGTCATTGGGTCTACACGCGCGTCGCCCGATGTCTCCTTCCAGGCCATGCTTGGTCTCCAGCAACGGATCGCGGATATCGTAATGGCGGATCCTGCTGTCGCGGGCGTTGGCTCGAGCCTCGGCGGCAGCGGCGGGCCAGGCGGAGGCGGGGCCAATCGCGGCACGATGTTCATCAGCCTGAAGGACCTCGACCAGCGCGGCGGGTTGACGACGACGCAGGTGATCGATCGGCTCCGGCGGAATCTCGGCACCGTGCCGGGCATCCGGCTGTTCATGTTCGCCGCTCAGGATTTACGCGCAGGCGGGCGCCAGAGCGACTCCAGCTACCAGTACACGCTGATCAGTTCGGACCTCGACCTGCTGGGGAAGTGGGCGCCCATTGTCGCGAAGAGATTCGAAACCGTCGAAGGCATCACGGATGTTTCGAGCGATCGCGACGCCGCCGGTCTGGCGCTGAACCTGTCCATCGACCGGAAAACGGCCGCCAGTCTCGGGGTACAGGTTCAGGACATCGATAACGCCTTGAACAATGCCTTCTCGCAGCGGCAGATATCGACCATCTATACGCAACGTAACCAGTACAAGATTATTCTGGAGGTCGATCCGCGATTGCAGGGCGATCCGTCGGCGCTCGACCATATCTACGTTGCCGGCGCGGGGGATGCGCAGGTGCCGCTGTCCGCCGTGGTGCGGATGGAGCGCGGCCTGTCGCCGCTCTCCGTCTATCATCAGGCCTCGTTCCCCTCGAATACCATTTCGTTCAACGTGCCGGACGGCGTGCCGCTGCAAATCGCGACCGACAATATCCTGCGTGCGGTCGAGGAACTTCATATGCCGGAGGGCATCCGGGGTGAATTCGCGGGCAACGCTGCGGACAGCCAGAAGACAGCGAGCAAGCAGCCATTGCTGATCCTCGGCGCGTTGATTGCCGTCTACATCGTTCTGGGTGTTCTGTACGAAAGCCTCGCGCATCCGCTGACGATCATTTCGACATTGCCCTCCGCGGGACTCGGTGCATTACTGGCGCTGCAGATCACCAACACGCCGCTCACGGTGATTGCGTTTATCGGCATCATTCTTCTCATCGGCATCGTGAAGAAGAACGGCATCATGATCGTCGACTTTGCGCTCGAGGGGGAACGTCACCGTGGCCTGGGGTCGGAGGAGGCGATCTTCGAGGCCTGCCTCGCACGCTTCCGTCCGATTCTGATGACCACCATGGCAGCGCTGTTGGCGGCGGTCCCGCTGGTCCTTGCGACGGGGCCGGGGACAGAACTGCGCAGGCCACTCGGCATCACCATCATCGGCGGGCTGATCGTGTCCCAGATCCTGACGCTCTACACGACGCCGGTGATCTACCTGCTGATCGACCGGTTGCGAGGACGCGAGAGGCCGAGGCCGTTACCCGAGGCTTCACCCGCCGAATAGCCGGTTTGCGGCAGCGCACTTTGCGCGGGAACTTTGTGGTTCCACTGGCGTTGGGGCGGTATGAATAGACCGCCAATTCAAGAAGTTGTCGCAGAAACCGGCAAGCCGGTTGAGGCTCCCCCGCCTGAAATGCTTGAGCCCGAACCTGGGCTGTCGCCCGAGGAGGTTGAACAGCTCAAACGCGACTATCTCCTCACTCGTTTCTGGATCAGCGCGCGGGGGTTTTGGGGCGCAGGGGGAGGCCGCCTGTCGCGGGTGCTGAGTGTCGGTCTGTTCGGACTCATCATCCTGCAGATTTCCTTTCAATACGGCATCAACGTCTGGAACCGAGCGATCTTCGACGCCATCGAGAAGAAGGACGCCTCTACGGTGTTCTATCTGACCGGCGTCTTTTTCCCGTTGGCAATCGGCAGCGTCGCCGTTGGCGTCGTGCAGGTCTTCACCCGCATGAACATCCAGCGGCGCTGGCGTGCGTGGCTGACGAATTCCGTCGTGTCGCGTTGGCTGGCCAATGGCCGCTACTACCAGCTCAATCTGGTCGACGGCGATCACCAGAATCCTGAATACCGGATCGCGGAGGATCTGCGGGTGGCGACGGACGCGCCGGTGGATTTCGCCGCAGGCGTCACGCAGGCGTTTCTCTCGGCGACCACCTTCATCGTCGTGTTGTGGACGATTGGCGGCGCGCTCACACTGACGGTCGGGGGCAGCACCGTCACCATTCCCGGCTTCCTCGTGATCGCGGCCGTTCTGTACGCGGCGATTGCCAGCAGTTCGATGGCGATCATCGGCAGAAACTTCGTCTCGGTGTCTGAAGGCAAGAACCAGGCGGAAGCCGAGTATCGCTATGCGTTGACGCGCGTGCGCGAGAATGGCGAAAGCATCGCGTTGCTGGGCGGCGAGGAAGAAGAACGCTCAGGGATCGACAAGTCGCTCGGCAATGTCCTGCGGCAATGGGCGAGACTGTGCGGGCAGCATATGCGCACCACGGTCGTGTCGCAGGGATCGAGCCTGATCGCGCCCGTCATTCCGATCCTGCTGTGCGCGCCGAAGTTTCTGGATGGAAGCATGTCGCTGGGTCAGGTCATGCAGGCCGCATCGGCGTTCACGATTGTGCAGGCGGCATTCGGCTGGCTGGTGGACAACTATCCGCGCCTTGCCGAATGGAACGCGGGCGCACGGCGCATCGCGTCGCTGATGATGTCGCTCGACGGCCTCGAACGTGCCGAATCCGGCGAGGGGATCAATCGCATCGAGCGCGGAGAGACCGAAGGCGATGCCATGCTGCGCCTCAATGATCTCTCCGTGACGCTGAACGACGGCACCGCCGTGGTGGGTCAGTCAGAGGTGGTGATCGAGGCCGGTGAACGTGTCCTTGTGGCCGGCGAATCCGGCACCGGAAAGAGCACGCTGGTGCGCGCCATTGCCGGGCTCTGGCCGTGGGGCGGCGGCAGCGTCGATTTCCATCCGGACCGCCGGATTTTCATGTTGCCGCAAAAACCGTATGTGCCGTCCGGAACGCTGCGGCGCGCGATTGCCTATCCCGGCGCGGCGGACGACTGGACAGTCGAGCATATGGCGGAGACGCTGGAAAAAGTCGGGCTGGCGCATTTGAACGAGAAGATCGAAGAGGACGCACCGTGGGACCAGACATTGTCGGGCGGCGAAAAGCAGCGGCTGGCGTTTGCGCGGCTGCTCCTGCATCGCCCGGACATCATTGTCCTCGATGAAGCGACGTCCGCGCTCGATGCGACCGGGCAGGACAAGATGATGCAGTTGCTGCAGGACGAACTCAAGGAAGCGACCATCATCAGCGTCGCGCACCGCGCCGAACTGGAAGAATTTCACAGCCGCAAGATCACGCTTGAGCGGGGCAAGGGCGGCGCAAAGCTCGTCAGCGACATCGATCTCATCCCGCGCGACGGCAAACGGCGCTTGCTGGGCCGATGGCTACGACGGCGCAAATCTCAGCCGCCCAGCACGGCAGCCTGACGGAATTATCGCGCCTGACAGTGCCTCGGCAGGTTGCCGTGATCTGGTGCGCAGCGTATAGCCGGACACATGTCAAAAGCCGCCAAAGCCAAGCCGGG
The DNA here is from genome assembly GCA_040387615.1 of Pseudomonadota bacterium. Taxonomy (GTDB): domain Bacteria; phylum Pseudomonadota; class Alphaproteobacteria; order Rhizobiales; family Xanthobacteraceae; genus Afipia. Next base: position 294,783 of record JAZKDK010000002.1, read on the forward strand.
CGCCGATGCGCCCCAAGAGATCGACGAGATCGAAGAGTGCCCCCGTTGCGGCAAGCCGCTGCCGCTGTGCATCTGCGACAGCGTCACGCCCATCGCCAACCGGATCGAACTCCTGATCCTGCAGCATCCGCAGGAGCAGGACAGGGCGCTCGGAACAGCGCGCCTGACGGCACAGCATTTCCAGAAAGTGACCCACAAGATCGGCCTGTCGTGGCCGAGCCTGTCCAAGGCGTTGGGCCGCTCCGTCGACCCGCTCGACTGGGCGATCCTCTATCTCGGCTCGGCCAAGGTCGCCGATCTGGCCACCGAAAAGGACATCGTCGCCATCGACCGCAAGGGTGAGCTCGAGGAGAGCCAGCGATCTATCCTGAAAGACATCGAGGGCGTGGTGCTGCTCGACGGGACGTGGAGCCAGGCCAAGGCGCTGTGGTGGCGCAATGCGTGGATGTTGAAATGCCGACGCATCATCCTTGGACCGGCGCAGCCGTCACTTTACGGCAAGCTGCGCAAGGAGCCGCGGCGCGACGGACTGTCGACCATCGAGGCCGCCGGAATGGTGCTCAGCAGGCTTGAAGGGCGGCCTGACATCGAGACCGAACTCAACGCGACATTCCAGCGGATGCTGACGCAGTATCGCGCGGTTCAATCGACGATGCCGGAGTTGGCACCGAAGCCGAAGAAGCGCGACTTCCGTCGTCCGGAAAACCGGCGCGGCAAGAAATCGTTGCAGTCATAGCGCTGCCTTGAGCGGCGGCCTTTTCAGATGCCGTCATCGCTCAGAACGTGCGGCGAACGCCGACAGTCCCTGAGATCACACCCTGATCCTTGAAGTCATAGACAGCGGTCGGCTTGAACGTGCCGGTCAATGCGCCGGGGTTCGTCAGCGTTTGCGAGCCGGTGTGCGACTGGTCGAGCACCGTGTACATCACCTCCACGCCGAACGTCAGGTTCTTGACGGGGGTCCATGCCGTGCGCGTGCCGATCTGCCAGATGTTGAAGTCCGGATTGCATGTGAAGCCGTTCGACTTCGGAGACAGGGCTGTGAACATGGCGCAGAACGCCGCGGTGGCGTTCCCATTGTAGTCGATGTGCGAGTAGCTGCCGAACACGCCGGTCTGCCAGGTCGGCGACCAATTGTGCAGAAAGCCGCCGCGGAAGCCCCAGCCTGTTGTCTTCTCGATCCGGCTGCCCGTTGTGTAAACGCCGTCGAGCAGCGACAGCACCGCCATGCCGTTATAGCTGCCAGCGAAATTCGTACCGCCGCTGAAAACATCGAAACTGCTGCCAGTCACGCCGCCGATGACATACTTTGCGGCGCCGTCGAAGTAGGTGACATCCAGCGAGAGCTTGTCGCCGGGGCCGGTCGGCAGGTCCTTCAATTGAAGGCCGCCCATGACGGCGAAGCCCCAAACATCGGACGGGTGACCATTGGTTTCCACGGGAGCGGCGCCGGCGGGGCCGGCGTAGTAATTGGCATGAACGTTATGCGCAGCGGCGGACAGTTGCGCTGTGAAGGATTTCTGGTCGATCCGCACGTTGCCAACGAAATCAGGAGCAACATTGCCGCCGTAGGAATTGGTGAAGACGCCGCTGAACACGCCCGTGGCAGGTTGCGTCAGGCTGGCATTGAGCAAAGGAGCGCGGTTGATGACGCGGTTGTCTTCCACGGCCACCTGGGCCGAAATGCCGTTGCCGAATTCCCACGTATAGGCGATCTGGCTGATGCCGTTGATGTTGTCGTAGCCGCCGATCAGGAAGGACGTGCTGCTGTTTGCGCCGGATGACCCCCACGGGGTCTGGAAGACCGACACGGCCTTGCCGAATGTAAAACCGGCAAACTGAACGAAGCCGTAGTCGAGTGTGAGAACGCCTGTCTCGGGTCCGGCGGGCGTGGTGAATTGGAATCTTGGATTCATGTAGGTGCGCACCACACCGTACTCGGTCATGGTGCGGGTATCGATCTGCAGCTCGGTGCGCATGCGGGTCGTGAAATAATCGCGGTCGCGGGATTTGGTGCCTTGGCCTTCGGTCTGATCCCAACCGGGTTTGTTGAAGCTGCCGCCCAGGAAGTTCGCATCGGCCCGCACGTAGCCACTCAGCTTGATGCAGGTGTCGGTGCCCGGCATGTAGTAATAGCCCGCCCCGTACAGGGAACAGATCTTCACATACTGGATGGCCTTCGCTGCAACCGGCAGATCTGCCGCCGATGCGCCAGCGATCGCAACGAGACTGGCCGCCACTCCAAGCGCGAGATTTCTGATCGTGTACGCCGGCCTTTCAGAGCCATTCGCTGAATGGGAGATGCGCATCGACTCAGTCCCCAAATGGTAACGTTTGCGGATTGTTGCCGAGCGATGACAGGGCGGCAAGTGCAGGGAAGCTACATGGCTCGCCGGATAGCGGTCGCGGTTTTCTCGTTATGGAACTCGCCGCGGCGGGAAAGGTGTCAG
>JAZKDK010000003.1:0-211116 GCA_040387615.1 Pseudomonadota bacterium
AGACTCAGAGATCAACTCGCGCGACGCGCGAGAGCGATTGCGCGTGGCTGTTTGATAGTGGCTGTTTGAAAATTGAATCTGGAAAATCGAAGTGGCATGCTGTCGCATCACACTCAATCGTCGTCCCGGCGAAGGCCGGGACCCATAACCACCAAGTCTAGCGCCTATGGCGAGAAGACTGCTTCAGCATCTTTCCAAATCGAAAAGTTTAGGGAGTATGGGTCCCGGCCTTCGCCGGGACGACGGGGAGAGATCCAGCGATGACTCAGAGAAATTGCGCGTGCCTCACGCCTGCCGCTTGAGCCACTCCGGAAACGGTGATGACTCGTAACCCTTCTCGCGGACGTAACGAAACATCGCGAGAAACTCGGTCGGCTCCAGCAGTCCCGGCAGGCGGGCGACTTCCCGCGCCTGTCCTTTCAAGGCAGCAAGACCATCGGCCTTCTCGGGAAAGAACTGGATCGTCGGCGTGAAGCGAACGCCGTAAGCCTCAGCGAACGCCTTTTCGCCGCGCTTGCGTCCGTCGAAGTCGGTCACTTCGCGCGCGCCGATGTGGTTGAGATGGAGGATTTCGAAATTGTCGCGGACGTAGCTTTCGATCTTCGGGTCCAGCATATGCACCTCGTGCATGCGCTTGCAGGCCGGGCAGCCTTTCAGGCCCCACATGATCGCGAAGCGTTTGCCTTTTGCGGTCGCGCCGGCGAGATCCTCGGACACATCAAGGAAGCTATCGAGATACCAGTCCATGTGATAGATGCCGTCGTCGCCAAGCTTTGCCTTCGCGACCGCCGGCGCAGCACGCAGGCCGAGGGCGCCGATACCGAGGGCCGCGATGGCGTGCCGCCGGGTCAGAAGTTTTTTGTTGCTGGGCAAGAAGACCTCCCTCGTCCGCGTCAGCCGATCGATCCGAACACTGGAAACGTTTCCAGCAGCCAACCCGCAATACGCGGCATGCCGCCAGTCAAAAACAGCACGCCGGTCAGCACAAGAGCGCCGCCGATCACCTTTTCGATAGTGCCCATATGGCCGCGCAGCCGCGCCATCAGCCGCATGAACGGCGCGGAGAACAGCGATGCCAGCATGAACGGAATGCCGATCCCGAGCGCATAGGCCCCGAGCAGCGACGCGCCGCGCGTTGCCGATCCCTCGACACCGGCGACCACAAGGATCGCGGCCAGCACCGGCCCGACGCAGGGCGTCCAGCCGAACGCGAAAGCGAGACCGACAATATATGCGCCGAGAAATCCCGCGGGCTTCGACACGGTTTGAAACCGCGCCTCGCGAAACAGCAGGCCGATTCGGAACAGGCCAAGGAAATGCAGACCGAGAATGATAATGATCACGCCGGCGACGATGGCGAGCGTGTCGAAATACGCGGTGATGGTCTTTCCGAGCACTGAGGCCGACGCGCCGAGCGCGACGAATACCGTGGCGAAGCCGAGCACGAAGGCGAAGGACAGCGCCACCACGCGCCAGTCCGGCCGCCAGCCGCGCGTTTTGTCGTCTTTCGTCAGTTCATCGAGGCTGATGCCAGCCAGGAAACAGAGATAAGGCGGCACCAGCGGCAAAACGCAGGGTGAGAGGAACGACAGCAGCCCCGCCCCCAGCGCGCCGATCAAGGAAATGGAAGAAACCACGGATTTTCCGGCTCTGGCAGATACATGCGAATTCGTGTATATGTATCACATGTCTGGACAAACGCTCGCAAAAACCGTCGCCGCGGCCGCACTTTCAACAAGCGTGCTGTGGGCGGGCATGGCGCAGGCCGCCGAACTGATCATGTTCGAGCAGGCCGGCTGCATCTATTGCCAGCGGTGGGACCGCGATGTCGGCACGCTCTACGAGCGGACCGATGAAGCCAAGGCGTTGCCGCTCCGGCGCATCGATATCCAGAACCAGAAAGCCAGCGGCTTCGTTCTCGCCTCGCCAGTCCGCTACACGCCAACCTTCGTGGTCGTCGATCAAGGCCGCGAAGTTGGGCGCATCACCGGCTACAGCAATGACAATGCATTCTGGGGATTGCTCGACGCACTCGCCGCGAAGCTGCCACCCTCACCCGCACGACCCAAACCGAATCTGACGATGCTTCGTCCACCGAATGAAAAGATAAGCCCATGACATCGATCCTTTCATCCGAACTGGAAACCGAACTTCGCGACGGCGCTGAGTATTCGCCCGAACTCGACCAGCTGATGCGCAAGGCGCGCAAGGCCAGCAATTTTCTCAAAGCGTTGTCGCATGAGAACCGGTTGCTGCTGCTTTGTCTTCTTGCAGAGCGCGAACGGTCAGTCACCGAACTCGAGAACATCCTGTCGCTGCGGCAGTCCGCCGTGTCGCAGCAGCTCGCGCGGCTTCGTTACGACGGCATGGTCGATACGCGGCGCGACGGCAAAACGATCTACTACAGCCTCGCCAATGACGACGTCCGCCGGGTGATCTCGGTGGTCTACGATATTTTCTGCGCGCCGGTCGACGCCGCGGACAAGAAATAATCCTGCCGCAACGGCAGGCGGACGCGACGCGGCCCGCAAGGCCTTTACGTCACGCCGATCCGGGAGAACCGCCATGCAGAATATGTCTGCCTGGATGCAAGCTCTGGGCGGTTTCGCCATCGGCGCGGCGGCAGGCTTTGCCGTGCGCCATGCGCGGCTGTGTACGTTCGGCGCCATCGAGGATGCATTGATGGGCGGCGACAGCCGGCGGCTGCGCGTGTTCGGGCTGGCCCTCGGCATTGCCATTCTCGGAACGCAGACACTGATCGTCGGCGGTGTGCTCGATCCTTCATTGGTGACCTATACGCCGACTGCGTTGCCTCTGGTTGCGATTGTCATCGGCAGCGTGATGTTCGGCATCGGCATGGCGATGGTCGGCACCTGCGGTTTCGGCTCGCTGGTGCGGCTCGGCACCGGCGACTTGCGAAGCCTTGTCGTGGTCCTCGTTCTGGGCGGAGCGGCCTATGCGACGCTGCGCGGAATCTTTGCCGGATTCCGCATCGACTTTCTGGAATCCCTGTCGCTTCCGATGCCAAACGGCACGCGCGCCGACATTGCATCGCTGTCGTCGCAATTTCTCGGCATCGATACGCGCGTTATCCTCGCAACAATCGCAGGGGCCGGATTGTGCTGGCTTGCACTCCGCGATCCTCGGCTCAGGCGCGCACCGCGTCTTCTATCGGCCGGGATCGTGCTCGGCGTCCTGATCGTCGCCGGATGGATCGTGACGGTGTCAGTCGTGGACGAGTTCGCGGGCCCGGCGCGTCCGCAAAGCCTGACCTTCGTCTCCACCGTCGGCAAGGCGCTGTACGCGGGCCTGCTGAACGTGACCAATTTCGCGGATTTCGGTGTCGCCAGCGTGTTCGGCGTCATCGCCGGATCGTGGCTCGCCGCGTGGCGCGCTGCGGAATTGCGCTGGGAGGCATTCGATGACGACCACGAAATGCGCCGGCATCTGTCAGGCGCAGTGTTGATGGGAATCGGCGGTATCCTCACCGGCGGCTGCACCATCGGTCAGGGGCTGACGGCAGGATCGATGCTGGCGCTATCCGCGCCGCTCGCGATTGGCGGCATGGTCGTCGGCGCGCGGCTCGGCATCGCAATTCTGGTCGATGGCTCGCCGCGCGACATCATTCAGCGCCGCTGGGCCAGCCTGCTCGGCAGAAGCGGCCCTGCGGAATAGCGATAATCAGGGACGGACGATGGTGTAGCCGCTCTCGCTCAGGGTCAGCAGTTGCCCGACGCCGACCTGAACCTCGATGGCATGCGGATTAATCTTCGGACGCGTCCCGGTCTCGTGCTCGACAGTATCGAGCGTGTTGCCGCAGACATCGAAGCGAACGCCCTGCGTGATGAGGCTGTCGACCAGTTGCCGATTCTCGCTCGTGTCCCGCAGGAGATCGATACCGGGTCCGAAAGCCACCACCTCGATCGCGATCTTGTCCTGCCCGTAGGCCTTCTGAAGATTGCTCGCGACGCTCAGGACCAGCCGCTGCTTTTTCGGATCGGAGTCCGATAGTTGGAGCGCAATGAAATGTTCCGCGAACGGTTTGTCCTCGGATGGCTTAGGTTTCGCTTTCGTCTGTGCGCCAGCCGGACGCGAAACGGCCGAGGCCAGCGCAGCAAGAGCGGCTGAGTAAAACAGTTCACGGCGATTCATGATGGCTTGCCTCTCCGGCCGACGACGCGGCCGGAGAATGCAGGAGCGCCTTCAGGACGACAAGGTGTTTGCCGCAAACGTTCCGGTGAATGCCGGTTCCCGTTAGCGCGTAGCCAACGCCGGGATGATAACCGGTCCGCGAATGCCGAGCGCTGCGCCCGAAATGATCCCGGCGACCGCGATGAACGACGGCATGCCGAGCGTGGACAAGCCGGTCAGTCCCTGTCCGATCGAGCAGCCGTAAGCCATGGCACCGCCGATGCCCATGAATACCGCGCCGGAGATCGAGCGCACCATGTGATTTGGCGATGTGTAGCCCTCAAGCTTGAAACGTCCGGTCACAACCGCCGTCACAAGACTGCCGGAGAGTACGCCGGCAACAAGCGCGATGCCGAAGCTCAGCGTCAGACCGGTGGAGAGCATCGTGTACTGCAACGAATCCGCGATCGGCGAAACGAAGGAGAGCGACGTCACCGGGATCGGGTTGAAATCATCGGCGCCGAGCCAGCCGGTGGTGAGCCAGCCGGCGGTGACCAGAAGGCCGACCGCGAGGCCGGCCGCGATCTGGCCGTAAGCGCGGCGGAACTGGCGGTCGGAGAATGCGAAGATCAGCAGCGCGCCGCTCGCGATCAGCGTCACGGCGATGCGGGCCACGAACTCGTCAATGCCCATGGTGGCAAACAGCGCGGGCGCAGACACGGCAGCCGGTGTGGTCTGCGTAGCCTGAAGGACTGCGAGCCGCGCAGGCGCGATCAGTCCCTTCAGTGTCATCTGCGCGGCGATGCCGATGATGGCGATCACGACTAGCGAGCGGAGATTACCCTTGCCGAGCAGAACCAGCGCGCGCGAAGCGCAGCCGTTGGACAGAACCATGCCGAAGCCGAACAGCAGGCCGCCCACGAAAATCAGCGGGGCGGAGAACGAGGGCTGCAGGTAGATCGACTTGGCAATATCGACGAGGCCCGCGCCAGCGATGAATTGAGTTCCGAGGATCGCTACGGCCAGCGCCACCGCATAACTGCGAATCTTGCGGCCGTCATTGGCAGTCCACCAGTCGCGAAGGCTGCTCATCAGGCAGAAGCCGCTGAGAAGACCCACGACGCCGAAGGCGAGACCAATCGCAAAACCAGCGGAGACCGGGATACCGGGCATGACGGAGTTTCCTTGACCACAATCGATAACGTTTGGAGAACAAATATCTATTCTCCCGCCTGCAAAGGGTCCATATCGTTGAAAAACTAAGGATATTCTTGCCCATGCACTTCAAAACGTAGAGAGTCCTCCTATTCTGAGAGGCGCCAGGCGGAAATCCTTCTCCCATGCTTCAGCAAAAAAGCCGGCTGCCGGCGGCACTCTCTATAATCCTGCCCCATAGGCGGTCTATTCTGGCCGCATGAACTCGAACGTCCCCCTTCCCGCCCCCGCCAAATCCCCCAGAGACGGTATGAACCCAGTTAAAGCCCTCACGACTCATGGCCAGGCCATCTGGCTCGATTTCCTTGCACGCGGTTTCATCGCCAATGGCGAACTCAAGGCGCTGGTCGACAGCGATGGCGTGCGCGGCGTCACGTCCAATCCCTCGATCTTCGAGAAGGCGATTGGCGGCAGCGACGAGTACGATGGGGCTGTGTCCGCGCTCCTGAAGGAGTGCGACCGGCCGGTGGCCGATCTTTATGAAGCTCTCGCCGTGGAAGACATTCAGCGGGCGGCGGACGCGCTGCACTCCGTCTATGACGAACTTCAAGGCGCGGACGGCTATGTCAGCCTCGAAGTGTCGCCATATCTGGCGCGCGACACCGAGGGCACCATCGCGGAAGCACAGCGACTCTGGAAAGACGTTGGCCGCGACAACCTGATGGTAAAGGTGCCGGGAACGCGCGAAGGCGTACCGGCGATCCGCGCCCTGATCTCGCAAGGCATCAGCATCAATGTGACGCTGCTGTTCTCGCAGAAAATGTACGCGGAAGTTCTCGAAGCCTATATCTCCGGCCTCGAAGCCTTCATCGCGGGTGGCGGCGATCCGAGGCGCATCGCCAGCGTGGCCAGCTTCTTCGTGAGCCGCATCGATACCGCGGTCGACACTCAACTCGACGGTAAGATCGCCGCTGCGAATGGCGATGAGAAAGCAAAGCTCGAAGCGCTCAAGGGCAAGATCGCCATCGCCAACGCCAAGCTCGCGTATCAGCATTATCTGAAAGTGATTGGAAGCGAGCGCTGGAAGAAGCTCGCCGCGAAAGGCGCGCAAGTCCAGCGTCTGCTGTGGGCCTCGACCGGCACCAAGAACAAGGCCTACAGCGACGTGCTGTATATCGAGGAACTGATCGGCCAGGACACGGTCAACACCGTGCCGCCGGCGACCCTCGATGCCTTCCGCGATCATGGCAAGCCGCGCGACAGCCTCGAGGAAAATATTGCTGACGCCGAGAACGTGCTCACCGGCCTTGCGAAAAGCGGCATCTCGCTCGACGCAATCACCGAGGCGCTGGTCGACGACGGCGTAAAACTGTTCGCAGAAGCGTTTGACAAACTGCTCGGCGCCGTCGCGCAGAAGCGTGCTGCAATTCTCGGTTCGCGCATCGACGCGCAGACCATCAAACTCCCTGCAGAGATCGAGAAGGACGCCAAGGCTTTGTCGGAGCGCTGGCGTGCGAACGGCACCATTCGCGCCTTGTGGCAGCACGATGCGTCGGTCTGGACCGGCGCTGATGAGAGCAAATGGCTGGGTTGGCTTGATGTCGTGGCGCGCGAGCAAAGCGATATCGAGCGCTATGTTGCGTTTTCGGGATGGGTGAAAAGCAAGAACTTTAGCGACGTTGTCGTGCTCGGCATGGGCGGTTCGAGTCTCGGACCGGAAGTGCTTGCCGAAACCTTTGGGCAGATCGACGGCTTTCCGAAGCTGCGCATTGTGGACTCCACCGATCCAGCGCAGGTGCGCCGGACTGAAGCCGCGATCAATCTCGACAAGACACTGTTCATCGTGTCGAGCAAATCCGGCGGCACCACCGAGCCGAACGCATTGATGGAATATTTCTTCGTTCGCGCCGGCGCAAAGGCGGCCGAGCGCTTTGTCGCGGTGACCGATCCCGGCTCGTCCCTTGAAAAAGTCGCGTCCGCGCGCGGCTTCGCGCAGATTTTTCACGGCGAACCGACCATAGGCGGCCGTTACTCGGTGCTGTCGCCGTTCGGTCTTGTACCTGCGGCAGCGGCTGGAATCGATGTGGCCGAGTTTCTCGGCCTTGCCGCCGCGATGGTGCGCTCCTGCGGTCCCGATGCGCCGCCTGCAGAAAATCCGGGCGTTCAACTGGGACTGGCGCTCGCCGCTGCCGCCAAGCATGGCCGCGACAAACTCACCTTGACCGGATCGAAGCGCATCGCCGATTTCGGCGCGTGGGCTGAGCAGTTAATCGCCGAATCCACCGGCAAGAACGGCAAGGCGCTGATCCCGCTTGAAGGCGAGCCTCTCGGCAGGCCCGACATTTACAGCGCGGATCGCGTGTTCATCGACCTGCGGCTGAAGGACGACAGCGACAACGCGCGTGAAACAGCGCTGGCGACATTGGAAGCAGCAGGGCATCCGGTCGTTCGCATCGTCGTTTCGAGTCCGGCACACATCGGACAGGAGTTCTTCCGTTTCGAGATCGCGACCGCTGTTACGGGCGCAGTCATGGGCATCAATCCGTTCGACCAGCCTGACGTGGAATCCACGAAGATCAAGACGCGCGAATTGACATCTGCGTTTGAGACGTCAGGCGCGTTACCTGCCGAGACGGCCGTCGCAACCGACGGCGCGATTGCGGTTTACACCGATGCAGCGAACGCCGACGCGTTGCGTAAGGCAGGGGCGGGCAACGATCTGGCGTCATGGCTCAAGGCGCATCTCGCTCGCATCAAAACGAATGACTACGTGGCCACCCTCGCCTATCTCGACCGCAGCGATGTCAACATTGCTGCGATACAGAGCATCCGCATGGCGATCCGCAACAGCAAACACGTTGCGACCTGCGTCGGGTTCGGCCCGCGTTTCCTGCACTCCACCGGACAGGCTTACAAAGGCGGGCCCAACAATGGCGTGTTTCTGCAGATCACGGCAGACAACGCCGCCGACCTGGACGTGCCCGGCCAGAAGACCAGTTTCGGCGTCATCGAAGCGGCGCAGGCGCGCGGCGATTTCGATGTGCTGACGGAACGGGGTAGAAGGGCGTTGCGGCTTCACATCACGGGCGATGTGGCGAAGGGACTCGCGATCATCGGCGCAGCTGTTCAAGGCGCCCTGAAGTAAGCGCTGACAAAGGATCGCTCGGATTTATCCTAGCGATCCTCTACGGCTGACGCGATGAAGCGATAGATGTAGGTGTGATCGGCGTTCTTGTCGAGCGCAGCTTTGGCGTTCTCCCAGAACGCTGCGATCGTCTCCGCATTTGACGGATCGAGCCCGACGAGCTTCGACAGATCGGCGGCGATACGCAGATCCTTGGCCATTAAGGCCAGGGAGAAGCCTGATGCGAACGTCTCCGAGATCACGAACTGCTTCATCTTGACGTCGGTGGAATTGTTCTTGCCCGTCGACGCATTGAGTACGTCGATGACCGTCTCCGGTTGCAGGCCAAAGCGGCGACCCACCAGCAATGCTTCGCAGGCGGCAACAAGCCCCGCCGCAGAGACGTAATTGTTCAGCGCCTTCATGGCATGGCCCGAGCCAAGTGGCCCGGTGGCGAAGACCGATTTCGCCATGGCCTGCAGCACCGGCTTTGCGCGCTCCACCAGCGCGGCATCGCCTCCGGCCATGATCGATAGGGTACCGTCGATGGCGCGCTTGACACCACCGGACACCGGCGCATCGATCAGCCCAATCCCGCGCGCCGCAAGATCCTTGCCGAGCGACTGCGTATCGACCGGAACCGATGAACTCATGTCGATGATCAGCGCGTTCTTCGCAAGAACCTCAGCGACGCCCTGATCGCCGAGCACAGCCTCGCGCACGATTCTGCTATCCGGTAGCATGGTGATCAGAATCGATGCATCTTTTGCGGCTTCGCGTCCGCTCGCGAAAACCTCTCCGCCCGCAGAAGCAAGCGCGTCGCGCGCGGGCGCTGACAGGTCCGCACCACGAACCTTGAAACCGGCGGCGATACAACGCTTCGCCATGGGCAGTCCCATTTGACCGAGGCCAACGAAAACAACAGTGTCGGATGTGGTCATGGTGCTTACCGATTCATGCTGGCCTTAGAATTAAATATGCCGGCGCGAGCAACCCCGCGCCGGCAAAATCATAGCGAACGATCTCAGGCTGCGTTGAAGCCTGCGATCGCCTTTGCTTCGAGATACTCCTCGAGGCCGAACTTGCCCCACTCGCGGCCGTTGCCCGACTGCTTGTAGCCGCCGAATGGCGCAGTGCGCTCGTTCGGCACGCCGTTGAGGTTGACGTTGCCGGCGCGGATCTGCCGACCGACCTTGCGCGCTCGCTCGACCGTCCCGGCCGAGACGTAACCCGCAAGACCGTAGGGCGTATCGTTAGCGATCTTCACCGCATCCGCTTCGTCCTTCGCACCCATGATAACCAGCACCGGCCCGAAGATTTCTTCGCGGGCGATAGTCATTTCATCGGTGACGTCGGAGAACACCGTCGGGCGAACGTAGAAGCCCTTGTTGACTCCTTCCGGAAGTCCGACGCCGCCGGCGACCAAGGTCGCGCCCTCGTCGATGCCCTTCTGAATCAGGCTCTGGATCTTGTCCCACTGCGTGCGGTTGACGACCGGACCGATGGTCGTGCCCTCGGCGCGCGGATCGCCCGCCTTAGTCTTGTCGGCGACGGCCTTGGCGATCGCTGCGATCTCCTTGATCTTCGCCTGCGGCACGATCATGCGCGACGGCGCGTTGCAGGACTGGCCGGAGTTGTTGAACATGTGCGCAACGCCGCCGGTCACAGCCTTCGTGAAGTCTGCGTCATCGAGAATGATGTTCGGCGATTTGCCGCCCAGTTCCTGGCTGACGCGCTTCACGGTGTTTGCTGCGCGCTTGGCAACATCGATTCCGGCGCGGGTCGAACCGGTGAACGAGATCATGTCGATCCCGGGATGTTCGCTCATGGCGACGCCGACATCCGGACCGAGGCCGTTGATCAGGTTGAACACACCCTTGGGCACGCCTGCTTCATGCAGGATTTCCGCGAAGATCAACGCCGACGACGGCGTGTATTCCGATGGCTTCAGGATCATGGTGCAGCCGGCGGCGATCGCGGGCGCGACCTTGCAAGCGATCTGGTTGAGCGGCCAGTTCCATGGCGTGATCATGCCGATGACGCCCACCGGTTCCCGGACGACGACGGCGGAGCCGATCGGCTCTTCGAACTGGTAGTTCTTGAGAACTTCGAGCGTCGATGCGAGGTGGCCGAGGCCGGCGCCTGCCTGCATCTTCTCTGCCATCGGCAGCGGCGCGCCCATTTCATCGGACACAGCGGCACCGATATCCTTCATCCGGGTCTTGTAGACCGCGATGATCTTTTCGAGCAGCGCAACGCGCTCTTCGCGGCTGGTCTGCGAGAAGGTTTCGAACGCGCGGCGCGCGGCATCGACTGCCTTGTCGACGTCGGCTTTCGATCCAACCGCTATTTCATAGATCGCTTCTTCCGTCGCCGGATTGACCACAGGAATGGACTTTTTGACGGCGGGATCCACCCAGCTACCGTCGATATAGAACTGCATACGATTGGTCATGACGTTTCCCTTACTGGCCGCGTTCGTGCGTAGATATTGATGGAATCGATCGTGCGATCGGTGAATTAGCAGACCGGCCCTCGCCGGCATATCGGGATCGTACCGCTCTTGCCGCGGAAGCGAAAGGCCATCCCGGCCGTTTCTCATGTTGTGCTGCTGCAGTGCATGCGAGGCATGCGTTCTTCTTTGAGCTTTCAGGTTTCATGCGACGGGATGCGACAACATCGCCGGCCATGAGGAGATTTTGACCCGCAGCGATCATTTTGATAATAACATACTATATGATGTTAGTATCTATCTTTCAGATATGAGAGACAGCCATGGACACGGAGCTGGCCAGGACTTTTCTGACAGTCGTCGAGGCAGGCAATTTCGTCAGCGCCGCTGAACGACTTCATGTGAGCCAGTCGACCGTCAGCACGCGAATCCACACGCTGGAGAACCTGCTTGGCTGCACCCTGTTCGTGCGTAACAAGGCCGGGACCACACTTACGCCCGCCGGCCGTCAGTTTCAGAGGCACGCGACCGCACTGGTCAGGACAGTCGCCCAGGCACGCCACGATATCGGCCTTCCCGAAGGCTTCAGCGGCACACTGGTGATCGGCGGCCGCATTGGGCTGTGGGAAGAATTCCTGCTGCAATGGCTACCGCTCATGCAAAAGGCGACACCCACAATCTCCATTCGTGCCGAAAGCAGCCTCGAACCTGAAATCATGCAGGGGTTGATCGAGGGCCGGATCGATATCGGCGTGATGTACACGCCGCAAAGCCGTCCCGGCCTGAAGGTTGAACAGTTGTTCGACGAGCGCCTTGTGATGGTCTCGACCAGCGCCAGGAACGCGCCGGAGCCGCAGGCCGGGTATGTTTACGTGGATTGGGGTCCGGAATTTTACGCGCGGCACAGCGCCAGCTTTCCGAATTTCGGAGGGCCGTCGCTGACAGCGAACATCGGCTGGCTGGGACTGCAACATGTGATGAAGAGCGGAGGGTCCGGCTATTTCCCGATGCGGATTGTCCTTCCCCACATCGCCGTGAAACGGTTGCATCTTGTCGCAGGTGCACCTGAATTTTCCGTGCCCGCCTATGTTGTCTATCCCGTCGATAGCGAACGCGAGGTGATTGCGAGCGCGATCGACATCATGCACCGGCTGGCCAGTTCAGCGACGAAAAGCAAGGCTGCGGTAAAACCGGTCAGGCGCACAAAGCGGTAAGCATTTTTGATGCGGCGACGATATATCCGGTTTTTCGATACATCCGGCCACTATTTATCGCTTGCCAATCACCCTCTCCGGGCGAGGATAACGAATACTCCCACGCGCAACGGATCCATGATGTATCGAACGCCGTCCGGACAGGAATCTGATCTCGCCATCATGATCCGGAAAAGCATTGCCTCTGCTTGCTGGCCTCGTGACACCGGCACTGAGCAGCCAACGTCCTGCGAAACAACGGCCTTCTCTCCGCCGCCCGATTCTTTCGAGACTCAGCGGGACAAAAAGCTATGACGGCAGTTCCCGCCGGTCTTGTGGATGCTCTGCTGGCATCGGCGTCGGATGCCATTATCGCGACCGATCGTGACGGCGTCGTCACTTTCTGGAATCCCGGCGCTGTGCGAATTTTCGGCTTCTCGTCCGATGAGGCAATGGGACAGCCGCTCGATTTCATCATTCCCAAGAATCTCAGGGCGCGGCATTGGGCTGGATATCGGCACACAATGACGACCGGCGAGAGCCGCTACGGCGCGGGAGATCTGCTGTCTGTTCCGGCCTTGACCAAGAGTGGTCAACGCATCTCCGTCGAATTCACGATTACAATGTTGAGCGACGGAGGCGGCCGGCCTGATGGAACGGTGTCCATCTTGCGCGACGTGACCAAGAGCTTCGCAGAGAAACTCGCATTGAAACGCGAGGTTGCTGAGCTTCGGCGGCCAGTTCCGGCCGCTTGAACGGCTTCTGCCGCCCTGTTTCTGAAAATCTGGCCTGATTTGACACCGTTCGGAACGAAGGGATAGCGTTCCGGCGACGTCATTCCCACGACTTTCAGTCGCGTTGGACACCCGAAATCGGCGCACGTTGCGTTGCAAAAACAACATCCCGGCTGGATGGCTGGGCAAAAGAATCTGCAGGACTATGATGATCGACGATCAGCCCCTCCGGACAATTGGAAAAGGCCATTTAGCGTGAGCGAGAACATTGTTGCGGAGACGGCGGACCGGATTTTTGCGGATCTAGCGGACGCGCAGAGCATCAACGGCGCTGCGAATGATGGCTGGAAGATGCCGCTGTGGACCGCGCTGAGCGATGCAGGCCTGCCGCTGTCGTGGGTGCCGGAGGAATGCGACGGCTCCGGCGCAAGCCTCGCGGATGGTTTTGCGGTTGCCGCTTCCGCCGGGAAGTTCGCAGTGTCTGTTCCGCTGGTCGAAACCATGCTGGCAGGCTGGCTGCTGGCGCAGGCTGGACTTCCCTCGCCTGCGGGGAAAATGACCATTGCTCCGACGCGACCGCAGGATCGCATCGCGCTCAACGCCGACGGTACGCTCAGCGGACCGGCTCGCGGGGTGCCGTTCGCGTCCGAGGCCGCGCATATCGCCGTGATCGCGCAGGGCGCGAAGGGATATTCCATTGCACTAGTGGAGGCATCGGCCTGCCGGATCGAAGCCGGCGAAAGCCTCGGCAGTGACGCATCGAACACCGTAACGCTCGACAATGCCAGGCCGCTTGCGGCAAAGCCCGCGTCTGCGGGCGTGACGCAAACCTCGCTGATGCAGATGGGCGCTGCCGTGCGCAGCCTGCAGATCGCGGGAGCACTGGAGACGATGCTCGAGATCACGGTGCGCTACTCGAACGAGCGTGTGGCGTTCGAGAAGCAGATCTCGAAATTCCAGGCGGTGCAGCACAATCTCGCTCGGCTCGCGGGTGAAGTCGCTGCCGCCGTCGCCGCAGCGGGATCGGCCGCCGACGCAATTGCGAACAGCACGTCATTCGATGACGCGGTGTTCCTTGAGGTTGCATCGGCCAAGGTCCGCTGTGCGGAAGCGGCTGAGAAAGGCGCCGCGATCGCGCACCAGGTGCACGGCGCCATCGGCTTCTCGATGGAGCACATCCTGCATCGCTACACACTGCGTGCGCTGGGCTGGCGCGACGATTTTGGCCACGAGAGTTACTGGGCCACCGAGCTTGGCAAGTTCGTCGCCGCTCGCGGCGCAGATGAACTGTGGCCACTGGTCGCGTCGCGATAAGCAAACCACCACCGGATTTTCAGGAAACATGAGATGACCGCAGCGCTTCGTTTCGACCAGATCCGTTTGCCGGAAGAATGCGAGACGCTGCGGCGCGAGGTGCGCGCGTTCCTCGCAGAAGAGATCGCCGCCGGCACCTTCAATCCGCATGAGCCACAACGCGAGGACACCGATATCCCCGAGTTCAGCCGCCGGGTCGGCGAACGCGGCTGGATCGGCATGACCTGGCCCAAGCAATACGGCGGTCACGAGCGCACCTTCCTGGAGCGCTATGTCGTCACCGAGGAGATGCGCGTCGCCAATGCGCCGACCCGCCGCTTTTTCGTCGCCGACCGCCAGAGCGGTCCGGTGCTGCTCAAGTACGCCAACGAGAGGATCAAAATGGACATCGTCCCGCGGATCTGCCGCGGCGAGGTCTGCTTTGCCATCGGTATGAGCGAACCGAATTCCGGCTCGGACCTGTTCGCCGCCAAGACCAAGGCCACCAAGACTGACGGCGGCTGGCTGATCAACGGCACCAAGATCTGGACCACCTCGGCGCACATGGCCGACTACATGCTGGCGATCTTTCGCACCTCGCCACCGACCAAGGAAAATCGCCGCCACGGCCTGACCCAATTCCTGGTCGACATGAAGACGCCGGGCATCACCGTCAATCCGATTGAGCAGATCAGCGGGCTGAAGGAATTCAATGAGGTGGTGTTCCAGGACGCCTTCATGCCGGACGATCATGTACTGGGCGAGATCGACGGCGCGTGGAAACAGGCCACCAGCGAGTTGGCCTATGAGCGCAGCGGACCCGAGCGATTCCTCGAGACTTACTATGTGCTGACCGAACTCGTGCGTGCGCTCGGGCCAAATCCCGATACGCGCGGCGCGGAAGGTATCGGCCGGCTCGTCGCCCAGTTGCACACCATGCGCCGCATGTCGGTCTCGGTCGCGGGCATGCTGCAGGCCGGCAAGGAGCCCGTCGTCGAGGCCTCCATCGTCAAGGACATCGGCACCATCTGGGAGCAGCAACTGCCACACCGGGTGCGCGACCTCGCCGCCTTCATCGATGCTGATGCCTCCAATCACCACACGCTGGAAGACCAGCTCGCCTTTGCCATCAAGATCGCGCCGAAACTCACCATTCAGGGCGGTACCACCGAAGTCCTGCGCGGTATCATTGCGCGTGGACTTGGGTTGCGTTGAAACAACAACAAGCATCGAAAGAGGAAAATTCATGAGCGGCTTCACCGATATCGGCGTCGAGAAACATGGTCACGTCACGCTGATCGAAATTCGACGCCCGCCGCTGAATTTTTTCGATCTCTCCCTGATCCGCCAGATCGCCGATGCGCTCGGGCAGATCGACAACGACATGGATAGCCGCGCCGTGGTGCTCGCCTCACAGGGCAAGGCATTTTGCGCTGGTGCGAACTTCAATCGCCCTGCGGGCTTCGATGGCGACGCTGCGTCCGGCGACGGCACCACCGGCGATCTTTATCGCGAGGCTGTGCGCATCTTCAGCAACAAGAAGCCGATCATTGCCGCAGTCCAGGGCGCTGCCATCGGCGGCGGACTAGGCCTTGCGGTCTCTGCGGACTTCCGCGTCACCTGCCCCGAGGCGCGCTTCGCCGCGAATTTCACCAAACTTGGATTTCATCCCGGCTTCGGATTGACCGTGACACTTCCCGAAGTGGTCGGAAAGAACAACGCCGCGCTGATGTTCTATACCAGCCGCCGCGTCACCGGAGAGGAAGCTTTCAACATGGGGCTCGCGAACGTGCTGGTGCCACAGGATCAGGTGCGCGCTGAGGCGTTCAAGCTCGCGCACGAGATCGCTGAGAATTCGCCGCTCGGCTTGATGTCGACCCGCGCTACCATGCGCGCAGGGCTGGCAGAGCGCGTGAAGGCGCAAACCGATCACGAACTCGCCGAGCAAACGTGGCTGCGCGAGACCGAAGACTTCCAGGAAGGCATCAAGGCGACGGCAGAACGGCGCGACGGCAACTTCAAGGGGCGGTAACGGATCCTTTTTCCTCGTCTATTAGCTCCAATAGCCAAGCAAGGCTGACGCCGAGGCCTAGCCCAAGCAGCAAGCTGGTAAGCAGCGCGCCAAAGGGAAACGTCCCGCTGGGCTCAAGCGGTGCTGTCGCGCGACTGAGTATCCGGGCATTCGATCTGTCGGGTTGCTGTTGGCCGCCGAGATCGCGGGACCGGGCCAGAACGGCTTGATAGGCAACACGGCTTGCCTCGACATCCCGTTCGAGTTCCTTGAGACGCGCGACGGTATCGGTGGATTTCACCTGATCCTGTTTCGACGCTTCAAGGCGTCCCTTGAGTTGGTTCGCACCAGACCGCGCCTGTTCCAGTTCCGCTGTTGTTGACTGAACCGTGTCCCGGATCGATTGCTCCAGCAACCGCTTTGCTTCGGCAGCCCGCATCCGCGCAATGACGAGATCGGGATGACGGGGCCCAAGCGTTTCGGACAGATCGAGTTCGAGCTGCTTTGCCGACGCGTAGCGGTTACCGAGCGCGCCAATTTCTCCTCCGCGACCCACGTTCGGGATTCCCCCGGCATCCAAAGTCTTCCTGGCGCGCTGAAGCTGGGCAAGCGTCGAACGCAGACCGTTGACCTTGGCCTCGGCAGCGCCCGTCTGACCGGAAAGCTCGCTCACCTGCTTTTCGGTGTTGGTTGGACCGCTCGCGACAATCGCCCGGTTCTCGCTGCGAAACGCCTCATAGCGCTGTTCGGCATCGCGCAATCGGGCCTGAAGCGTTTCCAGCCGCGCGCCAAGAGGCGCAGCGGTGCCGGGCGGCGTTTGCCTGCCAGCGGACGCTTGCTCCTCGACATAGCCATCCATCACCGCATTGGCGATCCTCGCGGACATATCGCGATCTGGCGTGACAACATTGACATCTACGGTGTGAGAACCCGAATTGCGCACGATGCTGACGGCACGGTCGAGCTGGCGCAACGCCATCACGTGCGGATCGACGGCGCGGGCGAGTCCGACACCGGCCAGAAGTGTGGAGAGGATACCCTTCGACTTGCCACCAAAGAGCGGATCGGCTTCGAGCTTTTCCCGCGCGATGACCCGGTCGTAAACGCTGCGCGACGTCAGAACGTAGATCTGGTTTTCAACAGCTGTCGTACTGGTCTCTCCGGATCCTGCCGAAGCGCCGCCCCCGACCTGGGCGCCCGGCAGGTCGAGCAAAATCCGGCCGGATGCGACATATCTGGGAGCCGACAGCAATATCCAGGCAAGGCAAATGCCTACGCATGCAAGCGTCACCGCCGCTATGAAGGTGGCCCGGCGGCGCAACATCGACGCGATACCATCCACATCCAGGGCTGGTGCCTGAATGCGCGGCAGGTACGCGTCGTGCCTGTCGCTCTCGGAAATCGCCATCTGTCAACGACCCTACGCGGTACAATCCAAGGGGGCAGTTTAGACTCTCTCCGCGGCCCCCGGGGAGACATCTTTGCTCAAGGATTGAACAAAATCCGCCCTCAAACCGGCTTCCGGAAGGCACCCGCACCAGGGGGCTGGAGCCGCAAACGTCACGATGACCCGGATATACGCGTTAGTCCGCGAGTTCGATAAGGATCGGCTGGTGGTCCGAAGCTGCGGTCTTGGTGTCCACCTCGACGCGGCGAATCCGGCCACTCAAATCTTCCGTCGTGAAGATGAAATCGCGGCAGTCAGGGCCGTCCGACCACTGCACGCGATCGTATAGCCCGCATGTCAGCGCGCGAGGCTGGCCGGGATGGCACGTCGGCCAGGCATCGCGATAGTTCAATCCCGGACGATCTGATTCATCGATCAGCGCGTGCTGAGGATCCGAGACATCGAAATTGAAATCACCGCAAAGCAAACTCGACGCCGCCAGCGTCTGGGCTGCATAGGGCTCATTGTGGGAGCCGCTTGCTTTGGAGCTTGTCGACGCCTCTTCCTGTAGATCGAGCAACCGCCTGATCTGGGCTTCGCGCTGAGCGGCTGAATGATACTCAAGGTGGGTGTTGACGACACGCAGCGCGCCGAACGCGGTTTGAACCGTCACATCGAGCGCGTGACGCCGCATACTGCGGACAGCCGCAGCTCCCGGCCACGGCAGCAAATGATTTGAAATCTGCATCACCGGCAAACGCGACAACGTCATGTTCCCGAACCGGTGCATTCGTCCGTCGCCATCGACGGCTTCAATCGCCGGACGAAAAACCGGCACGTATCCCGTCAGCAAGGATGCCAGCTGCGCGCTTTGATCGGCGTCATCGTCGAGATTGGCAAAATTGTCGGAGACTTCCTGAAAGCAGTAGACGTCCGCGTCAGCCAGCTCCTTTGCGACGGACACGATCCGCGCCAGATCGGTCACGCCATCACAGCCCTTGCCGCATTGAATATTCCAGGTCAGCAACCGCATCAGCGAATGCCTGCGCGCATGAAGGATTGCACGAACTGCCGCTGGAACAGGAGGAACGCAATCAGCAACGGCGCCATGGTCATCACCGTCGCCGCCGTGATGATCGACCAGTCCACTCCGGTTTCAGGCGCACCGAACACTGCAAGGCCGACGGTGAGCGGCCGGCTTTCGACGGAATTGGTCACGATCAACGGCCACAAGAAATTGTTCCAGTGATAGCTAACGGACACGAGGCCGAAAGCCACATAGGTCGGCCGCGCCAAAGGGACATAGACCTTCCAAAGGATTTGCAGCGGCCCTGCCCCTTCTACGCGCGCAGCTTCGACCAGTTCCTGCGGCACGCTCTTGAATGTCTGCCGCAACAGGAAGATGCCGAACGCGCTCGCAAGATAAGGCAGCGCAATCGCCGGAATTGTATCGAGCAGCCCGAGCTTCCCGATCATGCGATAATTCTCGACGATTAGCACGTCCGGCATGATCATCAACTGCAATAGTACCAGTGCGAATGCGATCCCGCTTCCCCGGAACGTAAAGCGTGCAAAGGCATAAGCCGCCAGCGTCGAGAGTATGAGCTGTCCGATCAGGATGATCACGACAAGCACAACAGTGTTGATGTAGTACCGACCGAAGGGAGCCTGATTCCAAGCGCGCGCGAAATTTTCCAGTGTCCACGGTGCGGACAGACTGAACGATGTCGCGTAAGCCGCTGGATGCAGCGCGCTCCAGAATGCATAGACCAGCGGCGCGAGCCACAAGAGCGCCAGCAGCCACGCGGCAACCGCTTCAAGAGGATGCGTGCGGCCGTTCATTGATAGTGAATCCTGCGATCGAGATAGCCGAACTTGATCAGCGCGACTGCGCTGAGCAGGACCAGAAGCACCACCGTCAGAGTGGCCGCATAAGCGGAATCCTGGAACGTGAAGGCAACTTCATAGACATAGTACAGCAACAACGTACTGGCGTTGTTGGGTCCGCCCTTGGTCATGATAACGAGATGGTCCACCAGCTTGAACGAATTGATGACGGCGTTGATCGCCACGAACAGCGTTGTCGGCATCAGCAGCGGAAAGGTGATACGGCGGAAGGTGTACCAGCGGCTCGCGCCCTCAACTGACGCCGCCTCTTCAAGATCGGGCGACAACTGCTGAAGCGCGGCCAGATAGAAGATCATGAAAAACCCGGCTTCCTTCCAGATCACCATCACAACAAGACAGCCCATCACCGTGCTCGGATCGCCGAGCCAGTTCCAACCTGCAAGCCCGAAAACCCCACGCAACTGATCGAGCAATCCGTAATCCGGCGTGTAGAAAAACAGCCAAATGTTCGCGACAGCGATCATCGGGAGCACGGTCGGCGTGAAGAAGGCGAGCCGCAGAAACCCGCGACCGCGCATGTTGCGGTTGACCCACATCGCCATCAGCAAGGCGAGAGCAATCGACGTCGGTATGGTGCCGAGCGCGAACCAGAAATTATTGACCAGCGCCTTCCAGAAAATCGGGTCAGCTGCCATCGACTGGTAGCTTTCGAGACCGACAAAAACTTCCGTACCGTTCCGCCGTGTGATGAAGAACGAATGCCGGATCGTCGCGAGGATCGGGTAATGCGTGAATGCAATCAGCAACACGAAGGCCGGCAACAACAGGAGCCACGCGTTCACAGCATTCCACCAGGCGTGCGACTTCGGCCTGCGTGTGGCGACTGACATGGCGGCGGCTTGGTCTGTCATCGGACAATTGGCCGGATGGCGGCGAACCGCCACCCGGCCCTTTCTTTACTTGTACGCGCGCAACACACGGTCGGCCTGCTGCTGGGCAGCAGCGAGGGCTTCCGACGGCTTCTGCGTACCCGTCACCGCCGCCTGAATGGCGTCATTGACGAACTTGTAGATGCGGCCGTTCTCGTGAACGGACAGCTCAGGGACCGCATGTTCGAGCTGATCGCGGGCGACGAGAGCTGCCGGGAAGCCCTTCGCGTACGCTTCCATCACCGGTGTCTTGTAAGCTGCGGGCGACACGGCGGCATAGCCGGTCTTGATGCTCCATTCAGCCGCGCGCTCGGGCGTCGTCATCCACTGGATGAACTTCACTGCCGCCTTCTGCTGTTCAGGCGATGCGCCCTTGAAGATATAGAAGCTGCCGCCACCAGTTGGCGAGCCGCGGCGCTCCTTGGCAGGCAGCATGGCGACACCGAAGTTGAACTTGGCGCCATCCTTCACCGCGGTCAGATTGCCCGTGGTGTGCCACATCATTGCCGTCTTGCCTTCGAGAAAATCGGTACGCAGCGTCGCCCAGTCGATGCTGCCCGGAGGCATCACCGCCTGCTTGCGCGACAGATCGACCCAGTAATCCAGCGCGCCGACGGTCTTCGGCGCGGTGAGATAGACCTCATTGCCCGCTTCGTTCATCAGCCTCTGGCCGTTTTCGATCGCCAGCGCCTGAAGCATCCAGTAACCGTAGCCTGTCGTTGGAATTTCGACGCCCCAGCGGGTGGTGTTTCCGGAGGCATCCTTCTTGACGAGCTTCTTGCTCATCTCGGTCATTTCGTCCCAGCTTGCGGGCGCCTTTTCCGGATCGAGCCCGGCTTCCTTGAAGGCATCCTTGTTCCAGTACAGCACGATGGTCGAACGCTGGAACGGAATGCTCCAGGTCTTGCCGTCGACCTGCCCGTTCGCCATGAATGCTGGATAGAATTCCTTGAACCACGCCTTATCGGCAACGAGGTCGTCCATCGGCACGATGGCTTTTTCATCCATCAGCGTGAAGACGTCGGTGGAGAGCAACACCGACAGTTGCGGCGGCTGGCCACCCTTCATCGCCGTCATCGCCTTGGTCATCGTATCGGTGTAGTTGCCGGCATAAACTGCGGTCACCTTGATGTCCGCGTTTTCCTTCTCGAAACGCGCCACCATATCGTCGATGATCTTGGTCACCGGACCACCGACCGCGACCGGATAATACATGGTGAGATCAACCGCAGCCGCAGGCCGCGCTCCGAAAGACAGAGCCACAATCGCGGCCGCCGCAAGCATCGTTCGCCCAAAGAATTTCATACTATCCTCCCCTTGTTATCGTTTGACTGTCTGACGCACCGTTACGGCCTCAGACAGCAGCAACTCTTTTCGTCTCACCGGCGGCGGATTCAAACCGCCGCTCTGATGTCTTGTCGAACTGATGCTCGAAACCCGCATCCCACGCGAGCCGGACGTCGTCTCCCGGCTGTGATTTGCTGAAACCGTCCTGCCGCACCGAAACCGGCTGTCCGTCGATCTCACAAAGAATGATGCTGTCGGCGCCGAGATGCTCAACCGCCTTTACGCGCGCCGGATGACCGTCATGCGACACGATGCGAATATGTTCTGGACGAATGCCGAGCAATCGGTCGCCTCGCGCAATCAGATTCATCGGCGGCGTTCCGATGAAGCGCGCCGTGAAAGCAGTTGCCGGCCGGTTGTAAAGCTCTTCCGGCGTGCCGTTCTGCTCGATGCGGCCATCGCGCATCAGCACGACACGATCCGCCATGGTCATGGCTTCAGTCTGATCGTGGGTCACGTAAACCATCGTCATGCCGAGACGCTGCTGAAGCGAACGGATTTCGGTGCGCATTTCGTGCCGCAGCTTGGCATCGAGATTGGAGAGAGGTTCATCCATTAGGCACACTTTCGCCTCGGCGATGATGGCGCGGCCGAGCGCGACGCGCTGACGCTGGCCGCCGGAAAGCTGCGACGGTTTGCGCTCCAGCAGATGGCCGAGACCGACGATGTCCGCGACGCGCTTGAGCCGCGCATCACGCTCGGCGCGGGACACGCGACGTACACGCAAGCCGAAGACGATGTTTTCCCCGACGCTCAGGTGCGGAAACAGCGCGTAGGACTGAAAGACCATCGAGATCTTGCGCTGAGCCGGCGTCAGAGCCGTTACATCCGCCCCGCCGATTGTAACGGTGCCGCCGTCCGGCTGCTCAAGGCCCGCAATCAATCGCAACGTGGTGGATTTTCCGCAACCCGAGGGTCCCAGAAGAACCAGCAGCGAACCCTGCTCCGCCGTGAGACTCACGTCGTCAACGGCGCGCATCGGGCCCCAGTTCTTGGAGATATGATCGAGAGTGATCGCCGACATGAACCTACCTGGCCCGAACAAATTGGGAGGTGCGAAAGCCGTTCCGTGCGCACGGGCGTGCTGGCTGCGTCATCCCGTCGACCCGAGACAGCGACAAGCTGCTCACATCAAAAGAACGCTTTGCTCCAGCCCGTGGCAACATTCAAAAGCTCTCCATATGTTCATTCGAACATAAATTATGATCAAACGAAATAAGAAATTGCACGTTTCGTGTTCAGATGATAATATTTCAATCAGATACATGCTCAAGATGACAAACAAGCGACAGACGCTGATCCTCGAAATCGTGCGCGAAAAGGGTTTCGCGTCGATCGAGCACCTTGCTGCGCATTTCGATGTGACGCAGCAGACCGCACGCCGGATCGTGAACCAACTCTGCGATCAGGGCTTGCTGCGCCGCATCCATGGCGGTGTCGGTCTGCCGGTCTCGAACCAGAATCTCGCCTATGAAAGCCGGCAGGGCCTGAATTTCGAGGCCAAGCGGCAGATTGCGCAGGCGGTCTTCAATTTCATTCCCGATGGCGCGTCGATCATGATCGGGCTCGGAACGACGCCCGAATTTGTCGCGCGGGCGCTCGCAGATCGCAAAAATCTGCGGGTCATCACCAACAATCTGAATGTGGCGTCTGCGTTCGCACGCAACCCCGATGTGGAGATCACGATCGCGGGCGGAACACTACGTCCGCTCGACCGCGACATCATCGGTGATGCGGCAGTTCGCTTCTTCTCGCGCTTCAAGGTGGACGTCGGGATCTTCGGCGTCGGCGGCATCGACGAGGAAGGCACGCTGCTCGATTTCTACTCCGGCGAGGTCCAGGCCCGCCAAGCCATCGTCGCAAATTGCCGGACCGCCCTGCTCGTCGCCGACGCCAGCAAGTTTGGCCGCAGCGCCACAGTGCGCGGCGGACACGTCAGCGACTGTCATCGTCTTTTTACGGACAAGCCGCTTCCTGCTGATTTTCAGCGGATCGCCGAACAATATGGCGACAGGATCCGCGTCGCGGGCGATGGCCGCGTGCAGGCCGCCTAGACTCGCTTCCGCGCTAGAGGGATTCGTTCATGACCCTGGCCATCAACCTGATCGACCTTGCCGGGTTTATCGCCTTGCTGCTGTGGGGCACCCA
This sequence comes from Pseudomonadota bacterium, assembly GCA_040387615.1. Classification (GTDB taxonomy): domain Bacteria; phylum Pseudomonadota; class Alphaproteobacteria; order Rhizobiales; family Xanthobacteraceae; genus Afipia. Next base: position 23,753 of record JAZKDK010000003.1, read on the forward strand.
CATGGTGCAAACCGGCATCCAGCGCGCCTTCGGTTCGAAATTGCGTACCATTCTCGGCAGCGCCTTGCGCAATCGTTTCCGCGCTTTTCTCGCCGGCATGGGTGTCACAGCGGTCCTTCAAAGCAGCACCGCCACCGGACTGATGACGGCCGGTTTCGCAGCGGGCGGCTTTATGGGGTTGGTGCCCGCCCTCGCCGTCATGCTCGGCGCCAATGTCGGGACAACCTTGATCGTCCAAATTCTCTCGTTCGACGTGACACTGGTCGCACCTGCCCTCGTCCTGATCGGCATGCTGATGTTTCGCAGGGATTCGCGAACGCAGGCCCACGATCTTGGCCGCGTGTTCATCGGTCTCGGATTGATGCTTCTTGCGTTGCGCCATCTCCTCGATCTTATGACGGGTTACGAAAGTTCTCCGACCTTGGCCGCGCTGCTAGGCCTTATCTCGTCATCATGGCTGCTGGATGTGTGTCTTGCGGCCGCATTGACATGGGCCGCCCATTCGAGCGTCGCCATCGTCCTGCTCATCATGTCGCTGGCGACGAAAGGGATCGTGCCCCCGGACGCGGCATTTGCGCTGGTTCTCGGTGCAAACATCGGAACGGCTATCAATCCCCTGATTGAAGGTCCGGCAGGCGACGATCCGGCAGCCAAACGTCCCGCGCTGGGAAACCTGATCGGCCGCCTTGTCGGCGTAGCCGTGATGATCGGCTTTCTGGGGCCGGTCAGTCAGTTCATCATGGCGATAGAACCAAACAAGGCACGCGCTGTCGCTGATTTTCACACGCTTTTTAATCTCGCCGTCGCGGTGGTGTCACTGCCACTGCTGACACCTTATGCATCGCTACTGCGCCGCCTGCTTCCTGACCGCGCCGATCCGGCTGATCCGGCGCGGCCGCTCTACCTTGATCCGGCTGCAAAAGAGACTCCCATCGTCGCGCTCGGCGCCGCTTCGCGTGAAGCACTGCGTCTGGCGGATGTGCTGGAAGAGATGTTGCTGGGCGTGAATGCCGGGCTCGCAAAGGGAGACCGCCGATTGCTCGTTGAAACCCGCCGGCGCGAAGACGTCCTCGACAAGCTCAACATTGCAATCAAGTCTTATCTAACGTCGCTCGATCCCGACGAACTGAATGAAGCCGATCAGCGGCGGCTGAACGAAATTCTCACCTTTACAATGAACATCGAACAGGCCGGCGATGTGGTCGACCGGAATTTCCTGCCTCACGCTTCCAAGAGACTGAAGCGCGGCCTTGTTTTCTCCAACGAAGAGCAGAACGACATCAGTGCGATGATCGGGCGTCTAGCCGCCAATCTCAAAACGGCGGCATCACTCTTCGTCACTGAAGACCCACGAACTGCACGGCTGCTGGCCGATGAAAAGGCAGTGTTCAGGGATGCGGAATCAAAGGCGACAGCTTCGCATTTCGACAGACTCCGGGACAGCGACCTTCAGACCGCCCAGGCCAGTTCGATCCATCTCGACTTGCTGCGCGACATGAAGCTGATCAATTCACATATTGTCGCTGCAGCCGCATATCCGGTGCTGGAGCGCACCGGGGCATTGTTGCCAAGCCGCGTGACGTAGGCCTGTACCTACCTGCGGCAGCGTGACGCGACGTTAGCCGGACTAGCGTTCAACGAATGCTTTCTCGATCACGAATTCGCCCGGCTCGCCGTGGTTGCCTTCGGTAAAGCCTTTGTCGAGCAACAACGTACGGGTGTCCTGCAACAACGCAGGGCTTCCGCAAATCATGACGCGATCGTGAGCGGCCTCGAGCGGCGCGAGACCTGCATCGCTGAACAGCTTCCCTGACGTCATCAGATCGGTGATTCGGCCGCGATTGCGGAACGGATCGCGGGTGACCGTCGGATAGTAGATCAACTGGTTGCGCACCAGTTCTCCGATCAGATCGTCCTTCGGCAAATGCTCGTTGATCATCTCGCCATAGGCCAGTTCCGCGACATGGCGGCAACCGTGCAGCAGCACCACCTTCTCGAAGCGATCGTAGGTTTCCGGATCCTTGATGACGCTCAGGAACGGCGCCAGCCCGGTGCCGGTACCGACCAGATAAAGATTCCGGCCATCCTTCAGATTGTCGATGACAAGCGTACCGGTGGCTTTGCGGCCGACGATAATCTCGTCGCCTTCCTTCAAATGCTGAAGCCGCGATGTCAGCGGACCGTCCGGCACCTTGATCGAAAAGAACTCGAGACGGTCTTCGTAGTTGGCGCTGGCCACGCTGTAAGCGCGCAGCAGCGGCTTTTCGCCGACCTTCAAGCCGATCATGGTGAACTCGCCGTTTCGAAATCGAAATGACGGGTCGCGTGTGGTGGTGAAGCTGAACAGCGTATCGGTCCAATGATGGACGCTGAGGACGCTTTCCTGATTGAAGTTGCTCATATCGCTCGATCCGATGTGCGGGTCCGATCGCGGGGCAAAATCAAAAACGCGGAGACCAGATTGCCTCGCCAAATTTCATTTGTATACTAATGAATAATCCAACTTGATCCAGCCGTCAAGCCGCGCTCAAGTTGGCGCCGACCCGCAGAGAAGACCTTGAACAAAAAGGAACAATCCATGTCCCACGACGCGCCCCAGGGCACCACCGGCCCGACCAAGCTGGTGATCCGCAACATCGGTCTGATCCTGAGCGGGGCGATGGAAAAGCCGATCCTGGACGCCGACACCATCGTCGCGGAGAACGGCAAGATCACCGCAATCGGGCGGGCCAAGGACATCAACGTGGAAGGCGCGACCACCACCATCGATGCCAACGGCACGACGGTGACCCCCGGGCTGATCGACAGTCACGTTCATCCCGTGGCCGGCGACTGGACGCCGCGCCAGAATCAGATCGGCTGGATCGACAGTTTCCTGAACGGCGGCGTGACCACCATGATCTCGGCGGGCGAGGTCCATATGCCGGGCCGTCCGCGTGACGTGGTCGGCGTCAAGGCTATGGCGATTTTCGCCCAGCGTGCGTTCGACAATCTGCGCCCCGGCGGCGTCAAGGTTCATGCCGGAGCACCGGTAATCGAACCGGGCATGACAGAAGAGGATTTCAAGGAATTGGCCGCAGCCGGCGTCAGACTGCTCGGCGAAGTCGGTCTCGGCGGCGTCAAGGACGGCCCGACCGCGCGCAAGATGGTCGCATGGGCGCGCAAATACGGTATTCAAAGCACGATCCACACCGGTGGACCGTCCATTCCTGGCTCCGGCCTGATCGATGCCGACGTGGTGCTAGAGGCCGACACCGACGTCATTGGCCACATCAATGGCGGCCACACGGCCCTGCCCGATGGACAAATCCGCTGCATCTGCGAAGGCTGCAAGCGCGGTCTCGAACTGGTTCATAACGGCAATGAACGCGCCGCGCTCTATACGCTGCGGATTGCCCGCGAGATAAAGGAACTGAACCGGGTTATTCTGGGCACCGACGCCCCTGCGGGTTCAGGCGTGCAGCCGCTCGGCATCTTGCGCATGGTGTCATTGTTATCGTCGCTTGGCGACGTGCCTGCGGAAATCGCGTTCTGCTTCGCAACGGGCAACACCGCGCGGATGCGCGCGCTCGATTGCGGCATCATCGAAGTCGGCCGCGCGGCGGACTTCGTCATCATGGACAGGGCGCAGCACTCAGCCGGAAAGAACATTCTGGAGAGCGTTCAGCTCGGCGATCTGCCCGGCATTGGCATGACCATCATCGACGGCATCGTCCGCACGCAGCGCAGCCGAAACACACCGCCGGCAACCAACGTGCCGGAGATCGTCGCGCACTAATCAAAAGCAAATCAACGCAGCTTACTCAGCAGCGTGACAAAGGTTTCGCGCTCCTTTGCATCGAGCGGAGCAAGCGTTTCCTTGGTGATGGCCAGCGCATTGGGCGCGGCCTTTTCAGCCATCGCCTGCCCGGCGCGGGTCAGGCTGACCAGAAGCCGGCGGCCGTCCTGCGGATCGGAGCTGGTTTCGGTCAGGCCGCGCGCCGTGAGCCGATCAATGACGCCCTTGATGGTGGCAACATCCATCGCGGTCAAGCGCCCGAGCTGGTTCTGTGAGCATGGCCCCGTCTCGGTAAGTTTCGCCAGCGCAGCCCATTGAGTCGGCGTCAGATTGATCCCGATTTCTTTTGCGAAGATCGTGGCGTGGCGCTGCCAGACCTGGCGCAGGATGAATCCAATCTGATCCTCAAGGACATAAGATGGCTTTGAAGTCTTGGCGCTCCGCCTGGGAGTAGCTCCCTTGCCGACAGCCGCTATCTTGTTTTGAACAGCAACCTTGTTCAGAGCGGCTTTGGCCATTCCCGTTCCCCTCGGATTTGTTCTTGTCCGGCGGAAATCCGCCCCTAGTTACACAGCCAGATGCGCGTCGCGAATATCCGGGCGAGCCTCGAGTTCACCCATGGTGCCGCTGAAGCAGATACGGCCGCGCTCAATGATGTAGGCACGGTCTGATATCAGATTCGCAAAGTGGAGATTCTGCTCGGAGACGACGATACTGACGCCCTCCTTCTTCATGGCCAGAATCGCGCCCACCATTTGCTCAACAATCTTGGGCGATAGTCCCTCAGATGGCTCATCCAGTAACACCAGCGACGGGTTGCCCATCAGGGTCCGTGCAATGGTCAGCATCTGTTGCTCGCCGCCGCTCATGCGCCCACCCATGCGACCGCGCATTTCACCAAGATTCGGAAACAACGTGAATAGTTTTTCACGGGTCCATTGCGGTGCGTTTGATCTCGGCGGCTGGCGCCCCACTTCAAGATTTTCTTCAACCGTCAGGTCCGTAAAGATGCGGCGCTCTTCCGGGACATAGCCGAGCCCGTTGCGAACGATGGCGTGGGTGGGCTGGTTAGAAACATCCTGCCCTTCGAAAATAATCTGACCTTCCCGTTGTTCGACCAGACCAACGATCGAGCGGAATGTGGTCGACTTGCCAGCGCCGTTGCGGCCAAGAAGCGCAACGACTTCTCCTTCGCCGACCTCAAGTGCCACATCGAACAGGATATGCGCCGGCCCGTAATAACTGTTGAGTCCCTGAACCGAGAGCTTCATGCCTATGCTCCCTCGCGATGGCGCGCATCATAGACAAGGCCTTCGCCAAGATAGATCGCACGAACCTGCGGATTGCGGCGAACTTCTTCTGGCGAGCCCTCCGCAATCAACGAGCCGCGATTGAGCACAAGAATACGGTCGGCGTGTTCGAACACCACATCCATATCGTGCTCCGTAAACAGAACTCCGATCGACTTCTCTCTTGCGATCTGTGCCGTGAGACGCATCAACTCGACGCGCTCGCGCGGCGCCATACCAGCGGTCGGCTCATCCATTAAAAGCAGTTTTGGCTGATTGGCGAGCGCGATGGCAAGTTCAAGCCGCTTGAGGTCTCCATAGGCAAGTTCTCCGCATGGCCGGTCCGCATAGCCGCTCATCCCGACGAGATCGAGCAGCCGGTCCGCTTCAGTGCGCTCAAATCCGGCGGTCGAGCGCCACATATTAAAGAGTTGGGAATTGTAAGATACCAACGGAACCTGGACGTTCTCGCGTACAGTCATGGTGGGAAACGTCGCCGTAATCTGGAAGGTGCGCCCGACCCCGAGCCGCCAGATCGTGCGCGGCTTTTTCCCAACGGTGTCATGACCAAGCAAATTGATCTTGCCGCTATCGGGAATGTTCTGGCCGTTCAGCATGTCGAAACATGTGCTCTTGCCTGCCCCATTGGGACCGATCAGCGCCAGGATCTCACCTGCCGCGAGAGAAAACGACACGCCACGCACGGCATGCACGCCGCCATAGGATTTGGTCAGGCCTTCGACTGCAAGCAGCGTGGGTGCGTCACTCATTCCGCTGTCTCGATCCGTGATGCCAGAATGGCAGACTTCGACGATTGCGACTGACGCCGCGCGCGAATGGTTTCGATCATGCCGACGATGCCCTTCGGGAAGGCAACCACGATCAGCACGATAATTGCGCCAAGCACCAGCTTGGAAAGATCGGTCTGGCTCACCAGCCAGATGTTGAGCGCCTTGAAGATGATGGCACCAACCACCGCGCCTGACACCGTCTCGACGCCGCCAAGCAGCACCATCACCAATGCATCGACCGAAAGCGAGATACCGAGACTATCGGGAAACACGCTGCCTTTGAGATATGCAAACAACGCACCGGCGACACCTGCGACAGTGCCCGCGATCACGAACGCGGTCCATTGAATGCGTTTTCCATCGATACCAATCGCTTCGCTCCGCAGGATGGAATCACGTGTCGCGCGTAGCGCGTAACCGAACGGCGAAAATACAATGATGCGAAGCACCACCACTGCCAGCGTCGCAATGCCAAGGGAGAGCCAGTAAAAACTGGCAGGCCCCGCCGCCCATGCCGCGGGCCAGACTCCCAGTATCCCGTTGTCGCCGCCGGTCACGCTGACCCACTGGAACGCAATCGACCAGACGATCTGCGCAAAGGCCAGTGTCAGCATCGCGAAATAGACGCCGGACAACTGGACCGCGAAGAATCCGAAAATCGCTGCGCCGAACAGTCCAAACAGCGGCCCGAGCAACAGACACCCAATCATCGGCAAGCCCGCGGCCTTGGCAAAAAATGCCACGCCATAAGCCCCAAGACCAAAATAGGCCGCATGGCCAAAGGACGCGAGACCGCCGACCGACATCAGGAAATGCAGGCTGGCGGCGAAGATCACGAAGATCGCGATCTCTGCCCCCACCGTGAGCGCGTAATTTCCGCCAAACAGCGGAAGCGCGGCGGCCACAATCAACACGGCCAGCGTCGCAAACCGTTCGTTCATCGTCAGAGGCCGCCATGGACGAACTGTCAGGCCCGGCGTCTTGCGCGCCGGCGCTTCCGGCTTTCCGAACAAGCCCCACGGCCGGACGATCAGGACCGCGGCCATCACGAGGAACACAAGAATGATCGAGATTTTCGGAAATATCAGGATTCCGAACGCGTTGAGTTCGGACACCAGCACTGCCGCAACGAATGCACCAATGATACTGCCGAGACCGCCGATCACGACCACCACGAAAACATCAACGATGATGCGCAGATCCATCGCGTGATGAACGGCATCGCGCGGAATTTGCAGCGCGCCGCCGAGAGCAGCCAGAAATACACCGAGCGCGAACACGCTGGTGAACAGCCACTTCTGGTTGACACCGAGCGCGGCCACCATATCGCGATCCTGCGTCGCCGCGCGAACCAGAATGCCCCAGCGCGTACGGCGGAACAGCAGCCACAGCCCGCCCAGCACAACAGGGCTAAGCACAATCAGGAAGAGATCATAGGTGGGAACGCTCTGGCCGAAGAAATCGACCGCACCGCGAAATCCGGGTGCACGGCGACCCACCAGATCATCCGACCCCCAGATCAGAACCACGATATCCTGAACCATCAAGGTCAGGCCGAAGGTGGCGAGAAGCTGAAACAGCTCCGGCGACTTATAAATCCGCCGCAGCAGCACCATTTCGACCAGCACACCCAGAACTGCAACGACGAGTGCCGCGACGACAATGCCACCCCAGAAACCCAGCGTGCCGGACAGCCGCTCGGTCAGGGTGAACGCAACATAGGCGCCCAGCATGTAGAAAGCACCGTGCGCGAAATTCACGATCCGCGTCACGCCAAAGATAATCGACAGCCCCGATGCCACGAGGAACAGCGACGCAGCGCTCGCAAGACCGGTCAGGAACTGAACAAAGTAGAAGCTCATGTGCGATCCACGGCTGGGAAAAATGCCGCGGGCGCATGCACGCCCGCGGTCGTTAACATCAGTCCTTCGGGCGTAGCTTCTCAACTTCCGCGTCGCTCGGCAGGAAATCCTCGCCCTTGCGATAAACAGAATCGACCATCACGCCCTTGCCGTCCTTGAGCGCAGTTTTGCCGACATAGGCTCCGAGCGTCGATTGATGATCGTTCTTGCGGAAGGTGATCTGACCGAACGGCGACGGCATCGACAGGCCTTCCGCCGCAGCAATCATCTTTTCCGGATCGGTCGAATTGGCCTTGATGAGAATCGCCGCCGCAGCCTTGATCGTCTGATAGCCAACGATGGAGCCGAGTCGCGGGTAGTCGTTGAACTTGCCCTGATAGGCTTTCAGGAACGCATCATGCTCCGGCGTCTTGATGCTGTACCAGGGATACCCGGTCACGATCCAGCCCGATGGTGTTTCTTCCTTCAGCGGATCGAGATATTCCGGCTCGCCGGTGAGGAAGCTCACCACCGACCGATCCTTGAACAGGCCGCGGGTGTTGCCCTCGCGGACGAATTTCACCAGATCCGCGCCGAAGGTCACGTTGAGAATGGCCTCAGGATTGGAGTTCGCAAGCGCTTGCACGATCGGGCCCGCATCGATCTTGCCCTGCGGCGGCCACTGCTCGTCGACCCACTGGATGTCGGGTCGCTTCTCCGACAGCAGTTTCTTGAAAATACCAACTGCGGACTGGCCGTACTCGTAGTTCGGCGCGATGGTCGCCCAGCGCTTCGCAGGCAGCTTGGCGGCCTCATCGACCAGCATCGCCGCCTGCATGTAATTCGACGGACGCAGGCGGAACGTATAGCGATTGCCCTTCGACCATGTGATCGCGTCGGTCAAAGGCTCGGCAGCCAGGAAAAACACCTTCTTCTGCTTCGCAAAATCGCTGACCGCCAGACCGATGTTGGACAGGAACGTGCCGGTCAACATCACTACGTTCTCGTTCGACACCAGTTCGTTCGCGGCGGTCTGCGCGTCAGCCGGCTTGCCGCTGTCATCCTTGGAGACGACAACCAGCTTCTTGCCGTTGATCCCGCCCGCCGCATTGACTTCCTCGACCGCAAGCTGCCAGCCCTTGCGATACGGCTCGGTGAACGCCGGCAGCAGCGAGTAACTGTTGATCTCACCAATCTTGATTTCGCCGCTCTGCGCCATGGCGGATGTCGCCATGCTGCTGAGCATCACGCCAAGACCCGCTCCCAACAGACCCTTCAAGACACGTTTTCGTTGCATCCCAGACCTCCAATGTTGGCGAGAGCGTTCGCTCCGCCGTGACATCCGTCCATCCCTTCCCTCACTTGGGGACGGTCCGGCAATTCTCTCGCACGTTACTTTAGGAATCAGACGACTACCGAAGGCCGTCCTCACCCTTGATTTCTCCAATCGTCAGACCGCCGACACGCGGCAACGGCCGCCCGCTATCGGTCACGGCAACCGCGACCATTATTTCGTTGGCGCGTGGCGCGTCGTTGATCTGCACTTCCATACCGTCGAAATGACTTCGTACGAACGCTGCGTCCTTGTGGCCAAGCGGAATGTCGAGCACCGTCCCTAAACCTCCGCGCTTCTTGGAAGACGGTATCAACGCAGCACCCTTGCCCAGCACCTTGCGCACCGGCGCACCCATTTTCGGATGCAAGATCGCTGCCGCATGCTCAAGCTCGCCATTCTCGCCAACCGCAGCCGCCTTGCCGTAGCTTTGCGCCTTGCTGCCTTCGATGCCCAGCGCCGTCACCGCCCGCGCAGCCAGCAATTCGCCGAGTTCCTCGCCAATGGCGATCAGCGGCGCGAGATCATCGACAAACTTTCCAGAAAAAGGATTTTCAATCACAGCAATCGCAGCCGCACGACGAGTCGGTGGCGAGACATCTCGCCCACCCTCCATCAGCGTTTCCTCGACAACAGTTACGATCTTGCGAATGACAGCACTCATCGCAATCCATCCTCTCCATTGATCTCACTGGCTTCGAGGCCGCCGACCCGGGCGTGAATCCGCGAGCCCGTGGTCATCACAAGCGCGAGGAGCAATTCGTCAGCGCGCGGTGCGTCGGAAATACCGACTTCCATCGCATCGAAATGCGACCGCACATAAGATGCATTGATGTGAGTCACCGGCACGTCGAGTCTCGCCCCCGGACCGCCAACCTTCTTGGCAGACGGCACGATCGCCTTTGCTTCACCGAGAATCTCGCGCATCGCATAGCCACCAGGCACATGCCATAGCGCGCCGTGTTCAAGCTCACCCGCCGAGCCAATGATCGCTCCCTTGCCATAGCCCTGAACAACGGCAGGATCACCACCGAGAGCTTCGAGTAAAGAACTTGCCATAGCAATTCCAAGCGGCGTCAAATCATCCATGAATCCGGCAATGTCTTCCACATAGCGGCCGGCGAACGGATTGCGGATCACACACAAAATCGCGCCGCGGCGGAGCGGCAGCGCTGCCGGCTTTCCGCCTTCGTGGAAAATCTCCTCGATCACAGTAGCGCGCTTGCGGATCACGATCTCAGGCATGCATCAGGCTTCCGGCTTCGGGACGGGCGGCCACGCGTTGCACGCATGGCTTCGCAACATCATTGATAGTCTTCAGCGCAACACTACGCGTCTCGCCCTGCAGATGAAGTGTCGCGGCATCGATCAATCCGGCGTCGAGCAGCATACGTGCGCAGTCCGCACCGGCCTCAAGAGCGGCTGCAGCATCGTCCGGCGGCAATTTGCCAACGTCGCGCGTAACAAGACGCGAACCGAGATCGCTCTCAGGCTGAATATCATTGGCCGGGCAACGACGAACGGCCGGATGCCCCGGCAGATCAACCGCGTTGGCAACGATGGTCGCCGCTGCATCCGCCATCGCGGCAGTCCGCGCCAGAACCGTGACTGCATCGGCAATGCCGCATGAGAAGCTGCGCCCGCGCCATCCGCTGGTCGCGATGCCGCGCGTCGGATCGCTGGCCGCGATAACCGTCGTCCCGATCAAGCCAGGCGTATCGGGTCGATCCACGAGACCGACCGTGAAGCTTTCACCATCGGCAAGATGCAGTGCGATGTCCCCGCCATTATTGACGTAGGCGCGATCAAGGGCGGCCGCCTGCGTCATTACACCGAGAATTTCCTCGGCGACGGAACCAGCAACCGCCGCCATCGGCGTAATGAAATGATCCACAGCAAACGGCTCGACCGCATCATGCATACGGCGCGCAACACCACCCTTTAAACAAAAACTTGGCCGCGTTGCCTTGCGCAACTCCGGCAGTTCTTCACAAAGCTCGTCGAGAAGTCCGGTGAATCGCCGAATGGCAGCTTCATACGCCGCACGAACATCAGCCATCGCGCCGCGCGCCTCCACAATCAGATCGATTGGACCATCCTGCAGGTGAAGCCGCCTGCCGTCTGCCAGCCATCCGATCTGTGGGAGCCGTGTCATGGGCGTGATCTCGGCTCAGAGGGTTGTCGAGGGAGTTGACGAATTTCCGTACTGTCCTTCAATGACGCCAATGGCCGCACATGATCCATGTGGCCACCGAGCGCGGCATAATCCGATAGCCGCAGGGTGAACTCGATGGGTGCGACCAGCGCCGGAGTCGGCACATAGCCAAAAGCACCTTCCGGAACTTGCGTGACATCGACCATGAAGGTGATGCCACCGCCCGGCCAGACATAAACCGGTGCGCCGCCGCAGGTCACCGAAGTCAGCGCGTCCTTCACGGACCGCGTGAGCCGCACGGGATTGTCGGTGACGCCCGCCCTGAGCGAGCCGCCCGCGCCGCCCATGAACAGCACCGTACAGAGAGCCGGTTCGCAATTTTCCTGAATCCGCTCAACCGACAGCTTGAGATCGGTTGGCATCTCTTTCTCGACGGGCTTCAGGGCGTCGTCGAGTTCGAAATAGGCGGCGTGTTCGCCGGTGGTGCTGACCATCATGATCCGCATGCCAGGGCGAGCAGCTTTGGGATCGAATGGCCCTAGCACCGAAAGTGGATCCGAGATGTTGGTTCCACCCCAACCGGTGCCGGGCTCAGCGACCTGGAAATAACGTCCGGGGGTCGAGCGGCGGCCTTTCATTTTGATTCCGGTGTCGGGAATATCGAGAAGTTTTCCAGCCTGATGCTCGGACAGGACGCCGGTGATGTGATCATCCACCACAACAACTTCATCAACCTTGCCGTGCCACTGCTTGGCAAACATGCCGATGGTTGCGGAGCCGCAGCCAACACGCATCCGCTCCTCTGTCACACCGTTGACGATCGGCGGGCAACCAGCCTGCACCACGACCGTCGCGCCACCGTCGATTGCGAGTTCGACGGGTTTGCCGTTGGACAGATCCATCAGCGCGTCGCAAGTCACGCGGCCTTCTTTCTTCGATCCTCCGGTCAGGTGATGCACCCCGCCGAGGGACAACATCTGCGAGCCATATTCGCCGGTCGTGACGTGTCCTATCGCTTCGCCCTGAACGCGCACCGTCGCGGTTTCAGGCCCGAGATAACGATCGGTGTCGATCTTCACCTTGATGCCGCAATAGCTGAAGATGCCTTCGGTCACCACGGTGACCATATCGACGCCGTCGACTTCAGATGACACGATAAACGGTGCGGGCTTGTAATCGGGATAGGTTGTGCCGGCGCCGATGGCCGTGACGAAAACGCCAGACTCGTGGACGATCTTTCCGTCCCAGTCGCCGCCAGCCTGAAACGGAACCAACCGGCCGCCATGCGAAACCGTGCGCTCAAGCACGACATGCGGATCGACGCGTACCAGTTCGCCGTTGTTGTTGGCATAGCGATCGCACGCGCCTGCCGAGCCGGGCTTGATGTAACACATCACCGGGCACGCATCGCAGCGGATCTTGTCCGCGCTGCCGGCCGCTGTAACAGAGGTTGTCTCAGTCAGCATAACCAAACTCGCGCACGAGCCAATGTGAACTGACGAGCGGCACCCGATGCCGCGAGAATTGAATCCAGTCAGTCCGCATTCGGCATTTTGTTCGTATACGAATGATGTTGCGCGCAGTCCCGAAAGCTGTCAAGCGCCGTCGCGCGCGAAAACCGGGACTGCCGAATAAAAACTCAATTGCCTCCCGTTTGTGTCCACAAATCGTGCAATGCATCATCGCACGGGACACCCGGCGCCGCAGGCGCATCATGCGCTTGCACGTTTGTATACAAACGGTATCGTCGCGGTGAGACATTGCCGACCTTTTGCAGCGCAGCAGATCGACCGTGACGATGAACATAACGCAGCAAGCGATCCGCCTCACAGTGAACGGCAAGGTCCACGATGTCGGTGCCGCGCCCGATACCCCGTTGCTTTATGTGCTGCGTAACGATCTTGAACTGAACAGCCCAAAGTTCGGCTGCGGGCTCGGCGAATGCGGCGCATGCACGGTCATTATCGACGGCGTTGCAGCCCGCTCCTGCGTGATACCGGTGAGCGGCTGTGCGCAGCGAAGCATACTGACACTCGAAGGCCTCGGGTCACGTGAGCATCTCGACCCCGTGCAAAAAGCCTTCATTGAAGAACAGGCCGCGCAATGTGGCTACTGCCTTAACGGCATGATCATGACGACGAAGGCGCTGCTCATGCACAATCCGCGTCCCTCGGAAACGGAAGTGCTGCAGGCCTTGCGATACAATCTGTGCCGGTGCGGCGCGCACCTCGAAATCCTGCGCGCCGTGATGCGGGCGGCTGGTCATGCCGTTGAGGAACGAGAGTAATGGCAGCGGATTCCCAGACGGATCGAGGACGTCTTCTTTCCGGATCGCTGTCCGTCGTTCGTCCAGCGTCTTCCAGCAGCACAGACTCGGCCTTCGAGACCTTCATCAGGATCACCGCAAACGGAACGATTACGGCGTTCAATGGTCATGTCGATCTCGGAACCGGCATCCGCACGGCACTTGGGCAAATCGTCGCGGAAGAACTCGATGTATCTTTCGCGCGTGTCGTCGTCGTGCTGGGCGACACCTCTCGCGTGCCCAATCAGGGTGCGACCATTGCCAGCGAGACTATCCAGATCACCGCCGTTCCACTACGCAAGGCCGCTGCTCAGGCGCGTCATTTCCTGATCGCGCGCGCCGCGCAAAGGCTTGAGTTGCCGGAAAGCGAATTGGCGGTAGAGGACGGCCTGATCCGGGGCCGGGACAATCGCAGCGTCAGCTACGGCGAGTTGATTGGAGATGACACCATCCGGCTCGATCTCGCCGAAGACGTGCCGGTCAAGGCGGTCGATGCCTACAAGATTGTCGGGCAATCAACTCCACGCGTCGATCTTCCGGCCAAGGCAACTGGCGAACTGGTCTATGTACACGATGTGCGCGTGCCGGGCATGCTGCATGGGCGCGTGGTACGACCTCCCTACGCAGGTGTCGATGCCGGAAGTTTCGTCGGGACCAGCTTAATTGCTGTCGATGAGTCGTCGCTTAGCGACATTCCGGGCCTGGTGTCGGTTGTGCAGATCGGCGACTTCGTCGGTGTCGTTGCCGAGCGCGAGGAAAACGCGATTAAGGCTGCCGCGCTGCTCAAGGTAACGTGGAAGCCAACGCCGACGCTGCCCGATCTCAAGAACATCGAGAATGCACTGCGCGCCAATCCGAGTACACCGCGCACATTGCTCGACAGGGGCGACGTCGATGCCGCCATCGCAAATGCCGCAAAGCCGATGCAGCGGACCTATATCTGGCCCTACCAGATGCACGGCTCAATCGGACCATCGTGTTCGGTTGCTGACGTTCGGGACGATATTGTGCGGGTGTGGTCCGGCACCCAGAATCCCCACATCCTTGGCACTGACCTCTCGCTTCTTCTCGCGCTGCCAGAATCGCAGATCGACATAGTGCGGTTGGAAGCGGCCGGGTGCTATGGCCGCAACTGCGCTGATGATGTCTCCGCCGACGCAGTGCTGCTGTCGCGCGCGGTCGGCCGGCCGGTGCGTGTGCAACTGACCCGTGAGCAGGAGCACGCTTGGGAGCCCAAAGGCACCGCACAATTGATGGACGTCAATGGCGGCTTGCATGCCGACGGCACCGTTGCGGCTTACGATTTCGCGACGCGCTATCCATCGAACGGCGCGCCGACGCTGGCGCTGCTGCTGACCGGAACCATTCCGCCTGTCCCGGCGGTCTTTGAGATGGGCGACCGCACAGCGATCCCGCCTTACGATTACGATGCGATGCGGGTGACCGCCCACGACATGCCGCCGATCGTGCGCGCATCGTGGTTTCGCGGCGTCTCGGCATTGCCTAACACATTCGCACATGAGTCCTATATCGACGAACTCGCGACCGAGGCCGGTGTCGATCCGATCGAATACCGCCTGCGTTATCTGAAAGATCCACGCGCCATCGATCTCGTCAATGCCGTCGCGGAACGAGCCGACTGGCGGCCACGGCCGATCTGGAAGGAGCCAGAAGCCGAAGGCGATGTCGTGCGTGGACGTGGCTTCGCTTACGCGCTCTATGTGCATGGGCCATTTCCCGGCAAACCGGCTGCGTGGTCGGCCTGGATCACCGACGTCGCTGTGAACAAAGCGACTGGCGATATTGCCGTCACTCGCGTCGTCGCCGGACAGGACACCGGGATGATGATAAATCCGGATGGTGTCCGGCATCAATTGACAGGCAACGTGATCCAGTCCACCAGCCGCGCCCTGATGGAAGAAGTAACTTTTGACGGCAAAGGAGTGGTGAGCCGTGAATGGGGCTCCTATCCGATCATCAAGTTTCCCGATCTGCCCAAAATCGATGTCCTGCTCCTGCCGCGCCAGAACGAAGAGCCGCGCGGAGCCGGGGAATCCGCGTCGGTTCCGAGTGCAGCGGCAATAGCGAACGCGATCTTCGATGCGACCGGCGTGCGCTTTCGCGAACTACCGTTCACACCCGAGCGCATTCTCGCGGGACTGCGCGGCGAAGCTCCCGCGCCGCAAGCATTGTTACCGGAAGCCAGTCCCAGGCCGCAGGAACGAATTCCGGATACGCCAAGTCCGTTCTTCAAGCGCCGCAATACGCTTGCGGGCATCGCCGCGATTTGCACGGCGGCTGTCGGAATCGCCGCAGCGATGTTGCCGTGGCGATCAATTGCACCGATCGCGCGACCCGATGTATCGACGTATTCAGCAGCGACCATCGCCCGCGGCCAGCAACTCGCAGCACTCGGCAATTGCGCCGTGTGCCACACCGAGGCCAGTGGTGTCGTCAATGCCGGTGGACGCGCGCTCGATACGCCTTTCGGCGTCGTTTACAGCACCAACATCACGCCGGATGTGGAAACAGGCATCGGCGCGTGGTCGTATCCGGCGTTCGAGCGATCAATGCGCGAGGGCATCCACCGCGATGGCCGGCAACTTTACCCGGCATTCCCCTATAATCATTTCGCGAAGACGACCGACGCAGATTTGCAGGCGCTCTACGCTTACCTGATGGCGCAGGAGCCGGTGCACGCCGTCAACCGCGAAACCGCTCTGGCGTTCCCCTTTGGTCTCCGTCCGCTGCTCGCAGGCTGGAATGCGCTGTTTCACAAGCCGGCCGTCGTCTTCAAGGCCGATCCCGCAAAATCAGCCGTCTGGAATCGCGGAGCTTATCTGGTCGAAAGTCTCGGTCATTGCGGCGCGTGTCACACGCCGCGCAACGCTTTGGGGGCAGAGAAAAATGCCAAGGCTTACCTCGCGGGCGGAATGGCAGACGGATGGGAAGCGCCGCCGCTGACGTCGCTGTCGCACGCACCGATCCCGTGGAGCGAGGACGAACTCTTTACCTATTTGCGCACAGGCATCTCCCGCTTCCACGGCGTCGCAGCCGGTCCAATGGCGCCGATCATCAAAGATCTTAAGGCCGTACCGGACGGCGACATTCGTGCCATGGCAGTTTATCTCGCATCCTTAAATGAGACCGCGATCACGCCCGAGGCGCAGGAAACACTGGCAGTTCGGCTGGAAACCACAACAAGCGTGAAGACGTCGCCTGCGTCAGCTTTGGGCGCACGCATCTATGATGGCGCTTGCGCGGTCTGCCATCAGGTCGGCGGTCCCGTATTGTTTGGCAGCAGGCCATCGTTGGCGCTCAACAGCAATCTGCACAGTGCCCTGCCCGACAACCTGATTCAGGTGATCCTGCACGGGATCGAAATGCCGGTTTCGAGCGATCTTGGCTATATGCCGGCCTTCAAGAACAGCCTGAATGATGAACAGGTCTCGGAGCTGGTATCCTATCTCCGGCAGCAGTTCGCTCCGGACAAGGCGTCCTGGACCGATGTTGCCGCCGCGATCGGCCGGGTCCGGCGCGCAGCCAGACCATAAAATCGCGCCGGGTGGCTGGTTGGCCAAGCCGGAGCCGGATATGATCCCGGCATGGCTATTACAGACATTGCTTCGCGAACCTACAATCACGGCTGGCGGCTCGATCCGATCGTGCGCAGCCTGCTCGATACCGACTTTTACAAGCTCCTGATGCTTCAGATGATCCGGAGGTTCTATCCGGACGAGCATGTGACGTTCTCGGTGATCAATCGCACGCATCATGTTCGCCTCGGCGAAGTCATCGACGAGGGGGAGCTTCGCGCGCAGCTCGATCATGCCCGCACGGTTCGCTTCACCAAGAAGGAATTGATCTGGCTCGCCGGTAACACGTTCTATGGCAAGACCCAGATGTTCTCGCCAGGCTTCATCAGCTGGCTCGCGACGTTCCAGCTCCCGGAATACGAACTGCATACCGTCGATGGGCAGTACGAACTGCACTTCCATGGACCATGGACCCACACGACCATGTGGGAAATTCCGGCGCTTGCCATTATCAACGAGCTGCGTTCGCGGCAGGCCATGAAGGGGCAAGGCCGGTTCGTTCTCGACGTCCTCTATGCACGCGCCAAGGCCAAACTCTGGACCAAAGTCGAACGGCTGCGCAAGCTGGATGGCCTGCGGCTTTCAGACTTCGGGACGCGGCGACGGCACGGCTTTCTCTGGCAGCGCTGGTGCGTCGAGGCCGTCAAGGAAGGGCTTGGCCCGGCATTCACCGGAACCTCGAACGTCCTGCTGGCGATGGACAACGATCTGGAAGCCATCGGCACCAACGCACATGAACTGCCGATGGTGGCAGCGGCATTGGCGAAGGACGACAACGAACTGCGGTGGGCGCCCTACCTTATCCTCGATCAGTGGCGTCAGACCTATGACGGAAACCTTCTGATTGCCCTGCCCGATGCCTTCGGCACCAAGGCATTTCTCCGGGACGCGCCCGAATGGGTGGCTGACTGGACCGGCTTTCGTCCGGATAGCGCTCCACCTATCGCCGCGGGTGAAGAAATCATCAAATGGTGGAAGGAAAAAGGGCGCGATCCGAAGGAGAAACTTCTGATTTTCTCCGACGGCATGGATGTCGGGTCGATCGAGGAGACACACCGCTATTTTGCCGGACGCGTCAGGACCAGTTTCGGCTGGGGCACCAACCTCACGAATGACTTCGTCGGATGTGCCCCGGACGGCACCGCCGATCTCGATCCAATCTCGCTGGTGTGCAAGGTAACTGCTGTCAACGGACAGCCGGCGGTGAAACTCTCGGACAATCCTGAAAAGGCGACGGGCAGCCCAACCGAGATCGCGCGCTACCTGCGTGTCTTCGGGAATGCAGGCCGTGTGCGCAGCGCGGTCCACGTATAGACGCTCGCCCGGAGCGTTTCCATTTGGCATCGTCATGTGTAGATTGCCCCCCAATCAGGATCGTGGTCCTGAATGGATGGGCCGCCAGTACAGGAACGATTTGATGAAGATCACGGTCAACATTGATTGCACACCACAGGAAGCACGTGAATTCCTGGGACTTCCAAACATCCAGCCCATGCAGGAAAAAGCAATGAAGCAGCTTGAAGAAAAGCTGCTTTCAGGCGTCGCAGGCATGTCGCCCGACGCAATCCTGCGCAACTGGATGTCATTCAATCCCGAACAGATCGGCGATATGTTCAAGATGTTCGGCGGACTTGGCGGGACCAAGAAATAAAGTGCGAGAAGACGGCAGACTATCTACAGCGACACCGCGTAAACTTCGTATTCCTCACGAACAGTCTCGATATGGTCACGCATCGCGTTCGCGGCGCCCGATTTGTCGCCGCGCATGATGGCAACGACCACCCTATCGTGCTCAACATATGATTTCGCGAGGCGGCCAAGATTCCGGAACTGAGCGCGCCGGAAAGGCTGGACACGAACCCGCGTCGCCAGCGCCATGTCCGCCACATAGCCGTTCTGCGATCCCGCATAGATCGCATTGTGAAAGGCTTCATTCACCTCGTGAAACAACTGCGGATTACCATCATAGCTCAAAATCCGTAGCCGCTCGTGCAAAGCTTCCAGTTCACGCCGCTGGATCACAGGCATCCGCTCGGCAGCAAGCCCCGCGCATAAAGCTTCAAGCTCGGCCATGGCTTCAAACATGCTGTTGAGCTGTTCGACAGTCGGCCGCGCGACCACGGCGCTACGGTGCGCTCGTGAATTAACGAGGCCGCTGGCGACCAGTTGGCGAAGTGCCTCGCGGACCGGCGTACGTGAAACGTTGAACCGCCGCGCAATCTCGGACTCATCAAGCGACGATCCGGGTTCAAGCGCTCCGCGCACGATATCGTCGGCCAGTTGCAGCCGCAGTTCTTCCGCGAGTGTGCGCTTCGCGGGCTGGACAACCCCGCGCGCGAAAGTCGAGCCTGTTTCATTGACGCCAGATGTCTCGTCAGTCGAAATTCGTGACATGCCGGGCCCAAAGATCATGATTCCTCGTTCGGCGAGTCGATCAAACTGACATGCGCCGCAACGATCCGCCAGCCTTCCGCGAACCGAACCCATGTCTGCATCTGCCGCCCGACCCTCCCGGGAGTAGACGCGCGGTGGAACAGCGTAGAGGCGACAGCAGTATCGCGGCCATAGGCGGTAATGACGGTTTTCGACAAATCACGCATCAAGCCCGCGGGATTTCGCGCCGCGCGGAACGCAGCAATGGCGTCGTAGCCATAAAGATTCTCGCCGATACCATAACGAAGTGTCCTGGAATCCTTGCGGAACAGCATATCCAGGGCGGCAACGTCATTGGACGTCAGCGCTTTTTCATAAGCCGCGAAGGCCTCGCTGACTTCCGCGACGACATCCGGAAAATCGACTTCCACCGTCATTTTTAGAAACCTTTGGGATGCGGCGCGCTCACGACGCCGGCTTGCTCCAGTGTGTGAGCGACGCGCAACGCGATATCTTCGCGCCAGGGCGCTGCAATCACCTGGATACCTATCGGCATCGGATCGAGTGGAACCGGCACCGCCACAACGGGAAGCCCGATGAACGAAATCGGCTGGGTGTGAATTCCGATATTAGGCCGGACCAGCATTTCTCTTCCATCCAGAACGAAGGTGGTTTGGCCAATTTTCGGCGCCACGCAAGGCGTCGATGGTGCCAGAATCACGTCAACAGTCTGGAATAATTCCATGACGCGCGCCTTGTACCAACTGCGAAATTTCTGCGCGCGATCGACGAACACCAAGGGGATCATCGCTCCCGCAAGAAGGCGATCGCGCACCGCCGGATCGAAATCGCTCGGTCGGGTCCGCAGCCGATCGAGGTGCAGCGATGCCCCCTCGCACGTCGTGATCACATAGGCAGCTGCGCGGGCACGCGCGGCTTCCGGAATTTCGACTTCTCGCGTCACCGACAAGGCTTTAGCGACAAGCGACATCGCTTCCCGCGCTTCGAAGGAAAGCGATGTCTTGAAGTAGCCGCCAGCAACAGCGATGCGCAGGCCATCCACTCCCTTCGCGAGGGACGATGTGACAGGCTCGACAGGACGATCGACACAGGCAGCATCTTCTGCATCCGGTCCCTGCATCACGTCGTAGGCAAGCGCCAGGTCGCGTGTGGTTCGAGCAAAAGGTCCGAGATGATCGAAGCTCGTGACGAAGGGGAATGACCGTGCGCGGGATAGCCGCCCGTATGTAGGCTTCAAGCCGAAGATGCCGCAAAACGACGACGGCACACGGATCGATCCATTGGTATCGGAGCCAAGCGCCAACGGGACAAGCCCGCCACTGACGGCCCCCCCCGACCCGCCGGAAGAACCGCCGGTCATCCGCGTGAGATCGTGCGGATTGCGCGAGGGGCCGTCGTGCACATTTTCGCCGGTGAAATCGTAAGCGTACTCGCCCATATTGAGTGCGCCAACCAGCACCGCGCCGGAAGCCTCCAGCCTTTCGATCAACGTCGCGTCGCGCATCGCGGGCGTGCGTTCACGGTTGATTTTTGAACCCGCCCGGGTCGGCAAACCTGAAACATCGAAAAGGTTCTTGACTGCGAACGGTACACCCGCGAGCGGGCCGACCTTGCCACCAGTTGCGATCGTCGCATCAATACTCCGGGCTGTCGCCCGTGCACGCTCGGCGACCACATCGGTAAACGCATTCAGCTTTGTGTCGTCGGATTCAATGCGGGCCAGCGCGTGGTTGGTTGCGTCCAGCGCCGAGATCCTGCGCGAGGAAACAGCATCGGAAATCGCCGAGGCTGAGGACCATTCGATATCAGGCATCGCAATGGTTTCAGGCTTCATAGATGGTTGCCGGTTCGATCTCATCGGGCAGCGGAAATTCCTGAACCATGCGCGCCATCCTCAGTGAAACATCGAGGTTTGCACGGACAGCAGGCTTCCAGGCAGGCTCGATACCGAGCCCAAGCGTTGTGGCCGCAGCATCAATGTAATTGTCTAACGGATCGGACGACGACATTGTTCTCCCTCTACCTCAAACGACGTTTGTAACTCAGCTCACGGCAAGCGGCGGATGCGGGATCGCCGACAACAGTTCGCGCGTATAGGCATCCTGCGGCGCATCCAGCACAGCCTCGGTCGCCCCCTGCTCCACAATTCGTCCGCTTCGCATCACTATGACGCGATCGCACAATAGCCGCACCACATTCAGATCGTGCGACACGAACAGGTAACTCATCCCCATCGACTGCTTGAGATCCTGCAGCAAATTCAGAACCACAGCCTGCACGGACACATCGAGCGCGGCCGTCGGCTCATCCAGGATGATCAGATCGGGTTTAAGCGCAATAGCTCGCGCGATCCCGACACGCGCCTTCTGACCACCGGACATCTGATGCGGAAACCGATCCAGCAGCGGCAGCGGCAGACCGACCTGACGCGCCAGTTCCTCGCATCGCGCGCGCAGAGCTGCGCTTCCCTTGATGTCACCAAGTTGCATAATCGGATCGGCGATGGCCCGTGCCGCCGTGAAGCGCGGGTTGAGACTGTCGGTCGGATCCTGAAAAACCATCTGAATTCGCTTGCGCAGCGGCAGCCTCGCAAACGCGTTAGGGAGAATCGCACCGATCTCCTCGCCGTCGAACATAATCCGGCCCGACGTCTGATCGAGTAGCCGCATAACCATCATCGATGTCGTAGACTTTCCGCAGCCGGACTCGCCGACCAGACCAACACTTTCGCCGCGCGCAACTGTGAAACTGATGCCATCGACGGCGCGAAATTGTTCCGGCTCAACCGGCGGCTTACGGCCAAACAAAGACGAAAGCGTGCTGGTCACGCCCTGACGCGGATACTCCTTCACCAATTTTTCGACCACCAGAAGCGGCGCTTCACTTGCTGCTGACGTTGTCGCGACGATCGCTGGTGCCGCTGCTCTGTCTTCATCAGGCAACAAATCACGTAGCGACACGCCAAGCCGCGGCGTCGCGCGCATCAGCTTGCGCGTATAGGGATGCTCGGGCTTGGCAAAGATATCCTTGGACAACGCCGTCTCAACTACGTTGCCCTTTTCCATGACCACGACGCGGTCGCAATAGGCGGCAGCCAGACCCAGATCGTGCGTAATGAGGATCGTGGACATGCCGCGGCTTTTGGTGAGTTCCACGATCAGATCCATCACCGCCTTCTGCGTGGTGACATCGAGACCGGTGGTGGGTTCGTCCGCGATCAGAAGCTGCGGATTGCAGGCCAGTGCGAGAGCAATCACCACGCGCTGGCACATCCCGCCGGACAATTCGAACGGATAAGCGTGATACCGCTCGCGCGGCCGGGCGATTTTGACTTGCTCCAGCGCCTCGATCGCTTTCTCACCGCGATCATTGACCGTGGACTGGACGTGCTGCCGCAACACATCTTCGATCTGGTCGCCGACCTTGCGGATCGGGTTCAGCGCCGCGCGCGGATTCTGGAAGATCATCGAGATTTCACGACCGCGGAGGTCGCGCATCTCTGATTCAGAGGCATTCTTGACATCGATCCCGGAAAACATGATCGAGCCATCCGCGATCTTTCCGGCGCGGTCGAGAATTCGCATCACGGCATAGGATGTCACCGACTTGCCGGACCCGGATTCCCCCACGATGCCGAGCGTCTCGCCCTTGGCGAGGGAAATATTGACGTGCTTCACAGCCTGTACGATGCCGCGCCGGGTCGCGAATTCAACAGTGAGATCGGTGACGTCGAGCAGCGGTTTCGCGGTCATGTATTATGTCCTCCGCTGGGGATCGACGATGTCACGCAACCCGTCGCCGAGCAGATTGAAGCAGAACACTGCAGTCATCAGGGCAAGGCCAGGAAAGAATGCAATCCACCATTCTCCCGAAACCATGAAGGTCGCGCCTTCCGCGACCATGATCCCCCACTCCGGCGTCGGCGGCCTCACGCCAAGGCCAATGAACGACAGTCCTGCAGCATTGAGAATGGCGTAACCCATGGTCAGCGACATTTGCACAATCATGATCGGCATAATGTTTGGCAGAATGTGCCCAAGCAGAATGCGATATTCGCTGTTGCCGGACAGCCGTGCAGCCTGCACGAAACCGGCATCGCGGCGAACGTTCGCCTCGGCGCGCGCGACACGAACATAAAGCGGGAAGTTCACGATAGCTGTGGCGATAATGATGTTCTGCACGGTATTGCCGAGCGCCGCAACAATACCCATCGCCAGTACGAACAGCGGAAACGCCATGATGGTGTCCGCAATCCGCCCGACGATCCGGTCAGTCCAGCCGCCGAAGTAACCCGCCGCAATGCCCGCGATCCCTCCCATGAAGAACACCAGAACCACCGAGGCTGCCGCGATGAAGAAATCGAGCCGGGTCGCAACCACGACACGGCTCAGAATGTCCCGGCCGAGTTGATCAGTTCCAAACCAATGCGCCGCTGACGGAGGCTTCAAGGCCTGTGCGGTGTTGCTGGCCAGCGGATCGTAAGGCACGATCCACGGACCAAACACTGCGGCGAAGATAATGAGAATGAGAAGCCCAAACGCGAACGCCGTGACAAGGTTTTCACCCAGAATATAGCGCGCGTGCTGCAGCGTTGCCCTCAAACCTGATGCCTGCGACGTTGAAGGCGCGTCGGCGGCTGGTGCGGCAGTACTCATCCTTCCAACCTCACTCGTGGGTCGATGACTCCATAAAGAATGTCGATGATGAGATTGAGCATGACGTACATTACGGCCATGGTCAGCACGAAGCCCTGCACCGGTGCGAAGTCGGACGAGATCAGCGCTTCAACGGCGTAAGATCCAATACCGGGCCATGCGAACACCTTCTCCACCAGCACGTTGGCGCCCAGCAGAAACGAGAACACCATGCTCAGAGTGGTAATCACCGGCAGCATCGCGTTACGGAAGGCGTATGTGACGATGACCTTGGACGGCGACAAACCGCTGGCGCGCGCGGTGCGCACGAAATCCGACGCGAGCACAGCGAGCATCGAAGCACGCGTCATGCGCGCAATCGGCGCCAGCGAGAAAATCGCCAGCGTCAATGCAGGTAGAATGAGCTGACTGAACGCCGAGCGGAATGTCTCAAAATTGCGCGCGAACAGGCTGTCGATCAGATAGAAGCCGGTAATAGCCGGTGGCGCGCTCGCGAACACGTCAAGTCGTCCCAGCGGCGCGGGCGACCACCCGAGCTTGAAATAGAAGACGTAAACAAGCACGAGACCGGTAAAAAATACCGGCAATGAAACGCCGGCCGTGGTCAGCACGCGACACAGATGATCGACCCACGAACCGGGGCGGGTCGCGGCGAGGATGCCGAGAGGAATTGCAATCGAGATTGCAATCAGCAGCCCGGTCAACGTCAGTTCCGCAGATGCCGGGAGGCGATTGCGAATTTCCGTCGCCACCGGCTGACCGGTTGTGAGCGAATTGCCGAAATTGCCTTTCGACAGATCGACAGTGTAGCGGACGAATTGCTCGACAAGCGGTTTGTCGAGCCCAAGCTGCTTGCGGATTTGCTCGACCGCCTCCTTGGTCGCCGCGGGCCCCGCAAAGTACGCCGCCGGATCGCCCGGCAGCGCCCGCGTCAGAAGAAACGTGACGATCACAACCCCGATCAAGCTCGGGATCGCGAACGCCAGTCTTTTGCCGATCATGCCGAGCACGATACTTCCCCCCGCCCTGTTACGCCTTCACGAGAGCGCGGTAATCGAGACGGCGATGGAACCAGTACTGATAACCAGAGATGTTCTTCTGCATCGCGACGTTGACGTAAGGCTGATACAGAGGGATGCGCGGGATATCATTGAATGCCAGATCGACGAATCCCTTCACGTCCTTGTCGTAGTTGGCCTTGTCGCCGATCGCAGCAGCGGTCACTGAGCCGTCAATGAACGCGTCCATCTCCTTGGACTGATAGCTCATCGTATTGAAGACCGAGTTTTTGCCGCTGTAGCACCAGATGAAAAAGTATTCGGGATAGTCGAGCCAGCCGGAGAACACATTTGTGTAGAGCGGCAACACCTTCTTGTTGAGTTCTGTACGCCAGTTGGCGCCTGGAATTTTGTTGATGGTGACCTTGATACCGATCTGGCCGAGGCTCTCCTGTACGAGGATACACAGCGGTTCGTTCACACCGGCGAAGCCGAGGTCGAAAGACAGCGTGGTCTCGAATCCGTTTGGATAGCCAGCCTCTGCGAGTAACGCCTTGGCTTTGGCGATATCCGTGTTGTATTTGTGCGGCTGCGGCCAGGCCACCTCGGTCGCTCCGTTCCCGCCGAACATCGGCTTGGCGAGACCGAACAGCACCGCATCCATGATCTTCTGATACGGCAGCGCATAGGCCACCGCCTGACGGACCTTCGGATTGTCGAACGGCGGATTCTTGACGTTCATGCCGATGTACTGCACGCCATTCGAATACGGCGTAGACACGATTTTGAGCTTGCCGGAATCCTTCAGCTCGACGAAATCCTTGTTTGGCAGATCGTATGAGATGTCAGCATCGCCACGCTCCAGCAATGCGCGCCGATTGCCGGATTGCGGAACCATGCGCCAGATCACGCGCTTGATCTTCGGCATCGGGCCGCCGACCCAGTTCTCGTTACGCTCCATCACCACTTCGGTGCCGGCTGTCCAGCTCTTGACCTGATATGCGCCGGAGCCAGCCGTGTTCTGCTTGGTGTACTCGAGACCCCAGGGGTCTTTCTCGGTCGCGCTCTTCTTCACCAATTCGGAATTGACGATGCAGGGAACGATCACCGCGAGATCCGGAATCGTCAGGCGATCCTTCTTCGCGAAATCCACGCGCACTGTGTTGTCGTCCACGACGACAAACTGCTCCGGCTTGGTCAATGATCCGGCAGCCATCTGGAATGTGGGAAAGCCGCCAACGCTGACCGCGCGATCCAGCGACCATTTGACGTCTTTCGCCGTCACCGGCGCACCGTCGTGGAAGGTCGCCTTCTTTTTCAGCTTGAACGTGACCGACATGTCGCCAACGTTCATGTCTTCGGCGAGTTCAGGTTTGAACTTGTCGCGGTCGTAGTACGGCACACCGTTGGCGCCGGTTTTCATTTCATGGGTGATCAGACGGTCGTAGCAATTCCACGACACCTCATAGCCGGGCACGTTGGTGCCGACGCCGTGAATGTCGAGATTGTTCGGACCACTTTCGGAAACGATCAGCAGCGATTCGGATCGCGCATCTGCCTTGGCCGCAGACCAGATCGCGGGACCCGGTATTGCCGCACCAGCGGCCGCTCCTGTGACAGTCTTCAGAAAATCGCGACGCTTCATGATGTTCTCCAGCCCGTTGAGACTTCGCTGGAGAAGACATCGCAAGCTTTGTGCCAAGCCTGAACGAAGTGTTAAAATGAAAACAAGGTGTTGAAAAAACTGGAGTTATTAGAAACACCGGCCGTTCTTGCAAGTGCTGCCATTGCATACAAAGCAGATCATTTGCATAAGAATTGAGCTGAAAAATTTAGCTGCTCATATTTTAACAAATCGGGCGGTGGCTCGCATTACCGGTCCGCCCTGCTTCGCGCGAACGGCTTAGGTGCGCAAATAGGTCAACCGCCAGCGGACAAGATCGTCGGCTCCGGGACCTTCCTGCGGCTGCAAGTCGTTCAACTGGACTGTTTCACCGGTTTTCTGATCGACCAGCGCAAGCTTCACGGTGGCACCGGTTTTTCGATTGGTGAACTTGAGCGGCGGACCCGCGTTTCCAGAAACCGCCCACTTGTCCCCGACCTGAACAAGCGCCTGGGTCAGCAAGATCGTATCCCTGCCCTTTCGGGTCAGAACATACTCGTAGCGTTCGGGATTGACCTGATAGCGCCGCCGCTCGATCAGTTCGTTGTCTTCAAGATGCTTCAGGCGGTCGGACAACGTCGCATTCGTCACGCCGGTCGAGCGGCGCAAATCCTCGTACTTGCTGAGCCCGAGCGACAGGTCTCGCAAGATCAGCACAGCCCAGCGGTCACCGATCGCGGCCAATACGCCGGCGATCGAGCACGCCATTCCATCAAAGCCTTTTGATCGCATAAAGGACTTGCCTCCTTGTAACTCTTATCATTAGAGTGACTAATCGTCCAGTCTTCTCATTGCTGGAACGAAACGTTTCGACACGGCGACATCGCAGAATAGCAAGTTGAGGACGTTAAACATGAGCGAGCTTCGTGACCTTGTCATCGATGCACATGGCGGCATCGAGCGTTGGAACAAAGTGAAGGCGATCGACGGCGACATGTCCATCACCGGCCTGCTTTGGGCGAGAAAGGGCTGGCCTGATGCCTTGAAGGTCGTCCATGTCACCGTTGATACCAAGGTTCAATCGACCAGCTATCGGCCGTTCACAGAACCGAACAAACGCAGCATCTATCGGCCGGACCATACGGTTGTTGCGACCCTTGACGGGCAAATATTAGAGGAACGGCGTAATCCCCGTTCCGCATTCGAAAGCCACAAGCCGGAAACACCATGGGATGCGCTCCATCTCGCGTACTTCAGCGGCTACGCAATGTGGAATTACCTCTGCACGCCCTTCATGTTCGCGTTGCCGGGATTCAAGACCGAAGAAATCGAACCGTGGGACGAGCACGGCGAACAGCGTCGCCGGCTCAAGGTGACTTTCCCTAACACCATTGCCACCCACTGTCCCGAACAGATCTTTCATATCAACGGCGATGGCCTGGTCTGCCGCTTGGATTACAGCGCGGCAGTCACCGGCAATATTCCAACAGCTCATTATGTCGAGGACTACAAGACGTTCGACGGAATCAAGATCGCAACCAAGCGACGCGCGCTCCGCCGCAACCCAGACGGCACTGCAGTGCCCACACCTGTCGCCGTCGCTATCGACATAGCCAACATCAGCTTGTCGTGAAGCAACTAGCTTAGCGCAAATCAAGCAGCCGGCTAAAGGCAGCAGCAACATATCGGAGGAACAAGTGGTCGATACTGATGAAAAACGTCACGTCGTAACGGTGACCGTCAACGGCATACGCCAGACCGCCTCAGTTGAAGCGCGAAAATTGCTGGTTCATCTGCTCCGCGACGATCTGAACCTGACCGGCACGCATGTCGGTTGCGATACCTCGCAGTGCGGCGCTTGCACCGTCGATATCGACGGGCAAGCGGTCAAATCCTGCACGGTTCTGGCTGTCATGGCTGACGGATCGTCGATCACAACGATCGAGGGCCTCGCGCCGGCCGGCGGCGCACTGCATCCGATTCAAGCGGCCTTTCACGAACATCACGCCTTGCAGTGCGGTTTCTGCACACCGGGAATGATCATGAGCGTGCGCCAGTTACTCAAGCAGCACCCGAACCCGACCGAAGACGAAATCCGCCACAACCTCACCGGCAACATCTGCCGTTGCACCGGCTACCACAATATCGTGCGCGCAGTTGAGTCGCTCGCAGCGGGGGCACATGCTCATGACTGAAGCAGCCGCCATCAAGTACATGGGTCAGCCGCTGCGGCGGCGCGAAGACTTCAAGTTCATCACCGGCAAGGGACGTTACACGGACGACATGAAGTCGCCGGGCATGCTTCATATGGCGGTCCTGCGATCGCAGCATGCCCACGCCATCATCAAGCACGTCGATCTGTCGGCGGCTCAAGCTTCGCCAGGCGTTCGCCTCGTTTTGTCCGGCGCGGATCTCATCGGCAAGATCGGATCGATCGTTCCCAACTGGATCATCCCGGGAACCAAGGTCCCCGACCGTCCGGTCGTGGCTGTGGATCGGGTTCGTTTCGTTGGTGAATGCGTCGCGGTCGTGGTCGCCGAAACACAAGCTCAGGCTCACGATGCTGTGGGATTGATCGAGGTCGATTACGAAACACTGCCCGCCGTGGTCGATGAAGAGGCTGCGATCCGCGAAGGCGCCCCGCAACTCCATGACAACGTTCCGAAGAACATTACGACGCTCTATAAGGTTGGCGGCGGTGACTACAAGAAGGCCGCGAGCGAAGCAGATCATGTCATCAAGCTTCGTGTGATCAACAACCGCCTGATACCGACCTGCATGGAGACGCGCTCCATTCTTGCCGAGCCGAACGTCGACGGCACGCTGACCGTCAACATTCAGAGTCAGGTGCCTCACATGCATCGGCGCTGGATCGCCGAAACCGTCGGCATTCCCGAGCACCAGCTCAGAATTGTCGCGCCCGACATTGGCGGCGGATTCGGTGCGAAGATGCACCTTTATCCGGAGGAATTGCTCTGTCCTTATCTGGCGCGCCAGCTCGGCGCACCCGTCAAATGGTGGGAGTCCCGTTCGGAGAGTCATCAGTCCACAAGTCACGGACGCGCTCATACCGAGACCATCGAAGTCGCATTCCGGAACGATGGAAAAATTCTCGGACTAAGGGTCGAGACGCTCGGCAACGTCGGCGCCTATCTGTCGAACATGGCGTCGGGCGGTCCAACGGTGAATACGATCAATTTTGGGACCGGCACCTACAAGATCGACAACTACGAAGCATTCTCGAAGGTCGTGGTGACGAACACCGTTCCGGTCGATGCCTATCGAGGCTATGGCCGTCCCGAAGCCGGATACATCGCGGAGCGCGCAATCGACGCGGTCGCGCGCCATCTCAAGCTCGATCAGGTCGAAGTGCGCAGGCGCAATTTCATTCAGCGCGCCGACTTCCCGCACCGTCCCTATAACGGTCCGGCGGTGATCTACGATAGCGGCAACTACGAGGGCTTACTGGCAAAGGCTCTGGAAGCCTTCAGATATGACGAGCGGATCGCCGAACGCGATCAATTGCGCAGCCAGGGACGTTATCGCGGTATCGGTGTCGCGGCCTATACCCACATGTGCGGAATGGCGCCTTCACGCCGCTTGTCGCTGATGGGCTTTAATCGCGGAGGCTGGGAGAGTGCACGGGTGAGCATCGATTCGAGCGGGCGCGCCACGATTTTTTCGGGCTCCATGAGCCAGGGTCACGGCCACAACACGTCGCTGGCCCAGATCGCGGCCGACGTTCTTCAGATTCCCATCGAGAACATCGACATCGTGCAAGGCGACACGCGTCAAGTTCAGGCCGGGCACGGCACTTTCAACTCCCGCTCCATGGCTGTCGGCGGATCGAGCGTACACGTCTCGTCACAGCGCATCGTCGCCAAAGCCAAAAGGATTGCAGCGGGCATGCTGGAGGTGGATGAGAAGGACGTCTCATACCGGGCCGGACAATTCAGCGTGCCCGGCACGGATATCGCGCCGTTGAGCTTCGGCAAGGTCGCGCGCATGGCCTATGTCGGCCACAAGCTGCCCGATGGCATGGAGCCCGGTCTTGACGAAACGCTGTTCTACGATCCGACCGGGATGGGGTCTCCGTCGGGAATCCATATGGCCTACATCGATGTCGATCCTGAAACCGGTATCGTCGACATTCTCGACTATGTGGCCGTGGACGATGTCGGCACAATCATCAATCCCCTGCTCGCCGCCGGACAAATTCACGGCGGCGTCGTTCAGGGCATCGCGCAAGCCCTTTATGAGGAAGTCAGCTACGATCCCGATACCGGGCAGCTTATGACCGGCTCGCTGCTGGATTACGCTGTCCCACGCGCGGAGCATGTCCCCAGCATACGATCGTCGTTTCAGGAGACGCCGTCTCCCACCAATCCAATCGGGGTCAAGGGCATCGGCGAAAGCGGATCGATCGCCGCTCCGCCCTGCATGGTTCATGCTGTGCTCGACGCATTATCGCCGTTCGGAATTCCGCATCTCGACATGCCGATGACGCCGCCGCGCATCTGGTCCGCAGTTCAGAAAGCCCGTGCAGGAGCAAGCCAATGATCCCGGCATCATTCGATTACGTTCGGGCCACCTCGCTTTCACAGGCCATCGGCCTGATGCAGGACGATCCGGATGGCACCAAGCTTGTTGCCGGCGGCCATACCCTGATCCCCACATTGAAGTTGCGGCTGGCGTCGCCCGCGCTTTTGATCGACATCGGCGGCATCGGAGAACTGAAGGGGATCGAGATTGGCGAGCGGATCAGGATCGGTGCGCTGACCACGCATGCTGAACTCCTCGCATCCAATGAGTTGGATGACGTGGTTCCAATCTTCCACCAAGCCGCCGATATGATCGCCGATCCGCAGGTGCGCAACCGCGGCACCATCGGCGGCTCATTGGCCAACGCGGACCCGGCGGCCGACTGGCCCGCCGTTGTCGTTGCGCTGAATGCCGAACTGGAGATCGCAGGTCCAAATGGCCGCAGGCGCGTCGCCGCGAAGGATTTCTTCGTCGATATTTTCACGACCACGTTGGAAGCCGGCGAAGTGCTTGCGGCGATCCACATCGCTCGTCCCATCTCAGGAACGCAATTCAGGTACCGGAAGATCCGGCATCCGGCGAGCGGTTACGCGGTGGTCGGTGTAGCGGTGGCCATATGCCTGAAGAACGGAGTCGTCTCGCATGCCACGATCGGCGTCACCGGCGCCGCCGGACACGCTTTCGCAGCCGAGCCCGCAACGGAATTTCTGATCGAGAAAGCGCTGACGCGCGAAACTATTGAAGAGGCTGCACGGCTCGCGAGCGAACAGGCTGAATGCCTTTCGGATCACTATGCGTCTGCCGAATACCGCAAGCATCTCGTTAAGACTGAGGCCGCAAGGGCCCTGGCATCCCTGGTCAAAGCACCATAACCCTGGAAGCGACATCATCGCCCCATCATGGCCGTGTGTTATTTGCTCTTTCGCTTCGACGCCACGCGCGACTTGGGGCCAGCCTTCGTCCGGTCGACATCTGAGCCGGAGCCGTCCCCGCCAAATCTTTTCCGGTTGAATGGAACAGCGCCAGCTCCGGGAACGATTTCGATGTCCTCGAGACGGAGCGGTTTGCCCCGGGCGGTCAAGAGTTCGGGATACTGAATCTCCTGCCCATTGGCGCGGTCGTTGAAGACGACCTGCGGCCCTGCGGGCTCGGCCAGCCAGTCGTCGCCCCATTTCTTCAGCGCCAGATAGGTCGGAAAAAAATCCCGGCCCTTCTCGGTCAATACATACTCATATCGGCCCGCGTGCTCGGGTAACGGAACCCGGGCCATAATGCCGGCATCGACAAGTTTCTTCAGACGGGTACTGAGGATGTTCGGCGCTATTCCGACGTAATACTGAAATTCATCGAACCGTTTGACGCCGTAGTACGCTTCCCGCAGCAGCAGGATCGACCACCGGTCCCCCACTGCCTCCATGGCGCGCGCGACCGAACATTCCTTGTTGGCTATACGGCTCCGCTTCACATCCGCCATCGCAAACCTTCAATCCTCGAATCCGGCTCTGTCATACACGCTATATATCAGAGCCGGATGCACGTCTGTCCAGCGCCCCCATTTATGGGCCGGAATTGGCCTCGATAACCTGCCCGAACGGCTGCCACCGCTCGCCCGCCAGCCGACGCAACTGTACGGATTTAATTGGCGCGAAGTCATCGGGGCTCGTGCTGATCTTGATGCCCGGCATCAGCATGTCGAGTTCCAGACCTTTAATACTGGCAGCCTGCCGCATCACGTTTTCCCGAGTCAGGTTATCGCCGGCCTGCTTCAGAACCTGCACCATGGCTTGCGCCATGACATAGCCTTGCGTGTTGCCCGTCGCGGTGACATCGGCGCCAGGATAGTACTTTTCGAGAAAGGCGAGGTAGGCTTTGACACCGGGATCGCTGGCCATAGCGGGATCGGTTGCGTCCTTGAGAAAGCCGCCGCTGATGATGCCTTGGGAAATGTCGAAACCCGCAGGCTTGATGACGCTGCCAATCGAAGCGGCTGGAATATTGAGAATGTGGATCGGCTTCCAGTCCAGTTCGGCGATCTTCCGAATGGCCTGGGCTGCGAATTTGGGCCCGGCAAAATTCATGAAGATATCTGCGCCGCTGGCCTTCAGCCCAACGACCTGAGAATCGACCGTCGGTACGGACACTTCGTAGCTCGATTCCGCAATAATCATCGAGGCTTTCGCGCCGAGACCCTGTTTCAAGCCGTTCAGGATGTCCTTACCGTAATCGTCGTTCTGGTACAGCACCGCAATCTTTCCACCCGGATGATTGGCGGCAAGATACTGGCCGTAGACCCTGCCTTCGTTGAGAAACGATGGCTGGAAACCCATGGTCCAGGGAAAATTCTTCGGATCGTTCCATTTCGACCCACCGCCTCCCACAAACAGTTGCGGCACCTTCCTGGCGTTCATGTATTTGTGGATCGCCGTGTTGGTGGGAACGCCGAACGTGCTGAATAGCAGAAGCACTTCATCATTTTCCACGAGACGGCGCGCCTGCTCGACCGTCTTAGGCGGGCTATAGGCATCGTCGTAACTGATGAACTTGATCTTGCGACCATTGACGCCGCCCTCAGAATTCACTTTATCGAAATAGGCCGC
This sequence comes from Pseudomonadota bacterium, assembly GCA_040387615.1. GTDB lineage: Bacteria > Pseudomonadota > Alphaproteobacteria > Rhizobiales > Xanthobacteraceae > Afipia. Next base: position 57,630 of record JAZKDK010000003.1, read on the forward strand.
TTCGGCCTTTCCAAGCAATCCCCACGCAGACCCTTGACCGCTATAGGGCATGGTGTTGCCGATCTTGATTTCAGTATCAGTCGCTCCGGTATCGTACTTTTTCTCTCCCGCCACAGCGGCGCTGGAAGCAAAAGCAATCATGGCGGCAAAAGTCATGGATGAAAAATTGAGTATCGCACGCATCTCGAGGTTCCTCCGGATACAGTTTCTCGTTGCGGCCGCGAGAACTCGCGGCCGCTCATGCAGTCGTACTATTCAAATTGAATCAGGCGGCTTGGCCGGATTCCTCGGGAGGCTTTGTCACCACGTCAGGCTCAAGAGCCCGGCGATGTGCCACAAGCACGCCGGCTTCCGTCAGACGATCCAACTCTGATTGGCTGATGCCGAGCTCGCTGAACACGACACGATTATGCTCGCCTTGGAATGCGGGCGTGCCAATCGGTGTCAGTTCCTCTCCCGAAAAATGCCAGGGACGCCCCGGCAGACGATATTCGCCGCCGCTGCGATCCGGCACATGCTGCACGGCGCCCCAATAGTCGCTCCATTCCGATTTGGTCAGATCCTTGATCGAGCGGATTTCGCCCATGGCGATCTTGGCTTCATCGAACTGGGCGTCAAGCGTCGCCATATCGGGAAACGTCAGCATCCAGGACTGGATGATCTGATGCAACACGCCGAAATTCAGCCGACGCGCAGCAGCAGACGAGAACCGCGGATCTTCCATCAGATCGACCCGCCGCATCGCGCGCAGCCACGATGGAAACGTGCGGCTTCCTATGATGCTTGTGGCGACGGTGAAATGCTCGCCTTGGGGACCGGTAAAGAACGAGCAATCGGTCGCCCCGAGGACAGCAGGCTCCGCGCCAATGTCATCATCGGAAAGATCGACATGAGCGCGCTCATTGACTGCCAGCAAGGTCGCGGCCATCGCGACATCGATGTATTGGCCTTTGCCGCTGGTCTGACGGCTGTTAAGCGCGGCGAGGATCGCGATGACTGCCTGCAAGCCGGCATAAACGTCGGCGTGCGAGAGACTGTCCGTGCGCGGCTCGGTTAGCGCTTCGCCATAGTGACGCACGCTGTTTTCCGTGAACCCTGCCTCCGCCTGCACCGTTGGCGCATAGGCCATCCGGCTCCGCCAGGGGCCACCCTGTCCGTATCCTGTGATCGAGGCATAGATCAGACGTGGGTTGCGCTTCGACAACGTCTCATAATCCAGACCAAAAAACCCGAGCGTTCCAGCCCGGAAATTCTCGACCACGATGTCAGCCGTATCGCAAAGCTTTAGCGCCAGATCATAAGCGCCGGGCACATTGAGATTGATGCTGACGTTGCGCTTGCCGGCATTCTGCTGGGCGTAATAGCCAGACATACCGTCAGTCGATGGAAACGCGAAGCGCGATACGTCCGGGCTTGGCGGTTCGACCTTGATGACCTCGGCGCCGAGATCCTGCAGCGTGCGCGCGCACAAGGGACCGGCGAGCACTCGGGAGAAATCGACGACACGAATTCCGCTGAGAGGACCACTCATGTCAGCGCCCCGCGAACTTGGCGAGGCCGGGACCGTTCTTGCGGAATGATGCAAGACCGCTCTTCAGATCCTCGGACGCCCAGATCGGCGCCTGCACCCGCGCCATCGCCTCGTCGGCGGCGGCGACGCCCTCGCTGGCAGCGATGTGAGCCAACTCCTTGGTCGCGGCGTGAGCCAATGTCGGCCCCTGCGCGAATTCCTCGGCGATCGCCATCGTCGCCTTTTCCAGCGACTCTTCCGGCACCGTGAGATTGATCAGGCCCCATTTCTCCAGCGTCGGCGCATCGTAACGTCGCGCGAGCATGGACATCTCCTTGGCGCGCAAGGTACCAATACGCTGCACCTGGCGTTGAATACCGCCCAGCAAAGGATGAAGCCCAAGGGTCGCCTCAACCGAGCCGATCTTCGCTGACGAAGCAGCGATGATGTAGTCGCAACACAGCGCAAGCTCGAGCCCACCGCCGAGGCAGACACCATGCACGCTTGCAATGATCGGGATCGGCAGCAATTCCATAAAGCGAAGGAATTCGACACCGGTCAGCCGACGGCTTTCACCATCGGAACCTGCATTGCCTTGAGCAACCCGCTTGTCGAAAATATCCAGATCGGCGCCGGCCGAGAAATGCCGCAAGCCGCTGCGGAGTATGATCGCACGACTCCCGGCCTTCTGCGCTTCCTCGATCTGCCCAACGATTGCATTGATGAGCTTCGGGCCCAACAGATTGTAGGGCCTGTAAACCATCGTGATAATGGCGATATTTCCGCGCTGCTCGCGCGTGACCAGTGCTTCCTCGGACAAGGCCTACCTCCTGTTTGCCGGCGCGTTCATTCACGCCGGCCTTGTTACAGGAGCAGACTATCTAATGACTTGCATTTTGCAAGTCATTATCCGCGCAGATCAGACATCCTGCCGCTCGACCCGATTTCGCAGAACGCCGATTTTCTCGACTTCCAGCTCAATGCTATCGCCATGCTCGAGGTACCAGCCCAGTTCAAGGCCACATCCGTTACCTACGGTGCCCGACCCGATAAACTCACCCGGCATCAGGGTCTCATCTTGCGTGACGTGCGCGATGATTTCCTCGAACGAAAACAGCATGCCGTCGCTCACACCTTTCGAGCGAACTTTGCCGTTCACGCGGACTTCCATGTTCAGCTTGTACGGATCACCGATCTCGTCCGGTGTCACGACCCAGGGGCCCAGCACGTTGCCGCCGTCAAAGCTTTTGCCCTTCGCAGGACCCAGCCGGCCTTCCATCTCGATCCGCTGTGCATCGCGCGCGGAGAAATCGTTGAAGATCGTGTAGCCGAAGATGTGATCGCGCGCTTTTGCAGCCGAGATGTTCGCAGCTCTTCCTTTCGTGATGACGCCGAATTCGAGTTCGTAATCCATCACTTTGCTGTAACGCGGCCATTTGACGGTCGTATTGGTCCCCTTCACGCTGAAGCGGTTGGTGATGTAGTAGATCGGCTGCTTGCGATAGATCTCCGGCAGTTCGGGTAAAGGCTCAGCCTCCAGCCGCGCCAGTTCTGCTGCATTTCCTTCCGCGCGCGCCTTCAGCTTCAACTGGCCACGGGGCGACTGACGGATGTGCAGCGGAAACGACATGCCATCCCGCATCTGGCGCGGCTCCGGCACGGGTGCCAAAATCTCCGCACCTGCTACGGCCGTCGACAAATCCGCATCTTGGCCATAGCGCTCGAATAACTCGCGTGCCTGATCGAGCGCAGCATCCCCGCCATCGATCAGCGCCAGCATTGTATTGAACTCCGGATTGGCATTTCCCGCACGGAGCGACGCAGCGGCGAGATCGAACAGATTGTTGTCGCCGTTATAAACGATCGCGACCCGCTCTTTGTCATTCAGACGGCATGTTGCAAGCTTCACCGAACAGTTCCTCCGTAATTTCTGAAGAGGACTTAGAAGTCCATTTTGTCAGCATACTGCAAATGACTTGCATTTTGCAAGTCAACGCATCTGCGAACTGAAGCCAGACCCGCCGCAAGCCACATCGCTGATTCGGCGGCTGGACGCTCTATCCCATGGCCCTGAGCCAATTACCGATTTCGCGCATTGCGTCATTCGCCTTCGGGAGCAGCTTCCCCATAGTAATAAATCCATGGAACTGACCGGGATATGTCCGGTGTATCACCGGGACACCTGCATCGCTGAGGCGCTTTGCAAACTGATCGCCTTCGTCTCGCAAAGGATCGGCACCTGCGGTCAACACAAACGCGGGCGGCAATCCGGAGAGATCTTGCACGCGCGCAGGAGACGCGCGCCAGTCGTCAACTCCGGAGGCACCGTTGAGATAGTGATCGCGAAACCACCGGATCACGGAATGCGTCAGCAGTGCGCTGGTCTCCGGCTCACTATGCGAAGGGTGGTTCATCGCAAAATCGGTCGCAGGATAGATCAGGACCTGGCCTGCAATCTTCGGCCCCGTAGCCCGTGCGTTAATCGATACGACGGCGGCAAGGTTGCCGCCTGCGCTGTCGCCCCCCACGAGCAACCGCGCTGCATCGATCCCCAAGGAAAGAGCGTTCTTCGAAATCCATTCCGTCGCGGCAATCGCGTCATCGACCGCCGCCGGAAACCGATGCTCCGGCGCCAGACGATAATCAACCGAGACCACGATGAGCTGACCTTCGTCGGCCAGCGTCCGGCAAACCACATCATGGGAGTCGAGATCACCGATCACCCAGCCGCCGCCATGAAAAAAGACCAGGCACGGCGAGAGGCCATCGGCCTGCCGCAGCTTGAACGGCTTGTAGAGGCGTGCGGGAATTGGGCCGGCCGGCCCCGGTATCGTCAGGGATTCCATTGAAGCAATTTGGGGCGGCTCAGGATTCGAGACGACACGGCCTGCCAAATACATCTGGCGGGCCTCCACCGGAGACAGCGTTTCATACGGCGGACGTCCAGCCTCGCGAAAGGCGTGGAGAACGGCGGCGGCATCGGGATCGAGTGTGACTGGCATGATCCTCCCCAAGGCTCTTGCGGACGTTGTTATCCTTCTTGCTTGAATTGTTAACCCGCGATTTGGCTGCTGTCGACTTTGTTGGACAAGACAAGACGCCGGTAGATGCCGCCAAAGATAACGGCGCCGCACGGGAGAGTGCAGCGCCGTCAGTAGTCGTAGGACCAGCTATGAACCAGTCCCTGCTGCATCACATACCAAGGATCGCGATGTCCTTCACCGGACCGGTGACGCCGGAAATCTTGGCGGCTTCAGTCGCTTTGCCTGTCGCGAGATCGACGCTGTAGAGCGTGTCGCCTGCCATCAGCCAGGCCTCGTTCTTTCCGTTGCCATCCGACCAGATATCGAACGATGCGCTGTCAGCCTTGACGCCAAGCTTGCCAATGGTGCCGAGAATGCCATCATTGGGAGGAGCCTGTTTCACGAGCGTACCGGCGGTCGCATCGATGTTGAACAGCGCCGTTTCCTTGGTACCCTTCACCGAGTTGGTGTAGGCACCGGCGATCACATTTGGCTTTGCACCCTTGCTGGCGTCGGTCTCGGCATACTTATGATCGCCGTCCTTGGTGACCTTGCCGTCATCGACATTGGCGCGGAGACTCATGCCGTCAGCGCCCATCACGCGGAGGCGGTCGGCGACCGGATTGAAATCGACCGTCACGAGCACGCCCTTCGCGATCATCGTTTCCAGCTTGGATTTCATCGTCGCCTTGCCATCCTTGGCGATCGTGACGACGGTACCGTCATCGACGAGGCCATAAAGCATTCCGTCGGCAGGGCGAACGTCGATACCGACCAGTGCGCCGGAAATCCCGGTCACCTTGACGGAACCGGTAGCCTTCTTCTGCGCTGTATCGACCGTTGCGATGGTGTCGTTACCGACCAGCGCTGCGACTTGCGCAGCATTTGCAGCGGCCGAGGTCATCAAAAGTAGCGTGGATGCGGCGAAAATCGTGCTTAACTTCATGGCAAAACTCCCTGTATCTCGACGATCCCCTTCGGACCGATACAGGCGATACCGGCGGCGACGCCGAATGGATGCAGCAGCGGCCAAATTATTTTCGACCCCGGTGCATCCAAATGCCGCACGGGACGGGTATAAAGGCTATGCAATCTCTACACATGGCCCAGGCTCCCGAGGTTCCCACTTTGGACGTCCAAACAGACAAGTCCCAGCTCGACCGGGAGCGCGACGCGCAACTGGCAGCCGCGCTGGCGCGCTGTACCGTGGGCGATCGCACTGCGCTTCAGATGATCTATGATTGCGAAGCAGCACGCATGGTCGGTGTGGCGCGCCGCATTCTCATTCGTCAGGATCTTGCTGAGGAAGCCGTCCACGACGCCTTCGTGCGCATATGGAATGGCGCTCGCGGTTTCGATCCGCAACGCGGCAGTGCCATCGGCTGGCTTTATGCCATCGTAAGAAACCGCGCGCTGACCATCTATCGGGGGGAGCATCGTTACGACCACGATGACCCCAACGACATTCAGGACATTGCTCCGGATGACTCGATAGCCCGTCTTCCGGAAACCAGCGCATTGCGCCGCTGCCTTGAGCGCATCGAGCGACCCCGACGCGACGTGGTCGTCCTCGCCTATGTGCACGGCATGAGTCATGGCGAAATGGCAGGCCGACTTAAGGTGCCACTCGGCACCATCAAGAGCTGGGTGCGCCGTGGGCTGATGTCGTTGCAGGAGTGCATGGGATGAGCATGCAGGACGAGCACGATACGACAGCGGCGGACTACGTGATGGGTCTGCTCGACACAGCGGACGAAGCTGCTGCGGCAAAGCGGCTTGAGAGCGACCCGGCTTTCGCTGCAGCAGTGAGTGCGTGGCGTGAACGGTTGTCCGGTTTCGATACGTCCGCTGAACCCGTTACGCCCAGTCCGGACCTATGGCGCAGAATCGCTGAGACGACGAAGAAGGAAACTATCTCGGCGCTACCCGGCGCACGTAACGCCATGCTCGGGGCAACGGTTTGGGATAACATCCGCTTCTGGCGTGCAACCGGCCTGACTGCCAGTGTCGCCGCATTGCTGTTTGCAGTCATCGCGCTCGGTGCGTTGACGACGTCAAAAGAGTTGCGCCGCGATCTGGTTGCATTGGCGCAAAGCAAGCCGGTCTACGTTGCGATCCTCGTCAATGACACCACCAAGGAAGCCGGGGCGGTGGTCAATGCTTTCGCCAACGGCCGCGTTGAACTGATCCCGCTCAAGGCCATCGACGTGCCTCCCGGACGCACCTTGCAGGTGTGGACATTGTGGGATCGCGCCGTCGGCCCGAAATCGATCGGAATCATGGGCCAGTCGCGCACGCTGCAACTCAATCTCGAGTCCCTGCCCGAAACTGTAGCCAATCAGCTGTTCGAAATCACCCTTGAGCCCGAAGGTGGATCGCCCATCGGGCGACCCACCGGTCCGATCCTGTTCAAGGGCAACACCGCAAGAACGCTATAGGGCTTTAACGAATGCGTGTGACCGAGTTCAAACCTCGATCACGCGTTCTGTGTGAATACGGCGGCAATCCATCTCATATTCAAGATCCTGCACCGGGGGCCGATTCAGATGCCATGTCAGGCCTTGCCGGAAGATGCCGCGCTTGCCGAGTTCGCTTTCGATGAACGGAAAGATATCATGAACGGTGTAAAGCTGCGTTGCCGTGAGCTGGCTCCAGTCGCCACCGAACGCACCCATGCGGCGCTCCATCTCGCCCAGAACCCATTTCGCCTTCTCCAGCATCGCTGACGGTGAGATGTCCCCGAGCCGCACCGCGTGATCGCGATAATTCCCCTTGCCTTCCGGGGCCTCTCCGCTTCCGGCGACAACGAACGACGCCGGCGCGTTCGCCGCGACAACGGTGTAGGTAAAAGCATGGAAACTGGGCGTCGATGGCGGATCGATTTTCGGGCAGACGTTGCTGCGCGCGACCGGATTGTCAGCACCGTCCCGCATCACCCCCCATTCCTTCAGAAAGCCGGTGTACTCCGCGTTGAAGCTCACAAACCCGCTTTCAGTAAAGGGGGCAGGTGAGCGCAACTCGCACGCCGCGAACGCCGACAACGGGCGGCCCGCTGCTTTCAAAACCTGTGCGATCTTCTCAAATCCCTGACGCAACGGCACCGGGTTTGCGAACCGCACCCGTTCCAGCGCAAATCCCGGAAGCGCGCCAACGCCTGCCGAATACTGACTAACGCCCGGTATGAAACGATAGCCACTGTCGGGCGCTTCAACGGTCTTCATCATGATACCTCTTCTTAGTTCTCAGAGTTGAGTTGTGGTTTTGGCGAGGATTATTCTTCCAGAACGCCGAGATAGGCGTCGCGAATGATCGGGTCCGCCAACAGTTCGGCACCCGAGCCCGATCTCACGATCCGGCCCATGTCCATGACAAAGGCGGCGTGGCACAAATCCAGCGCCGTCGTGACATCCTGCTCGACCAGCAGGATCGACATGCCCTCGGCATTGAGCGTACGGAGCGCGGCGACGAGTTGCTCCACCAGCAACGGCGAGAGCCCCAACGACAGTTCGTCAATCATCAGCAGCTTCGGCGCACTCATCAGACCACGTCCAATGGCGCACATCTGCTGCTCTCCCCCGGAGAGCGTCGCCGCGGCCTGATTGCGCCGTTCGGACAGTTTCGGAAACGTCGTGTAGACCCTGTCCATATCGCGGCTGATCTCAGCGCGCGACGCAGTGCGCGAATAGGCGCCCATCAACAGATTGTCTTCGATGCTCATTGCGCCGAACAAACGCCTTCCTTCAGGCACATGGACAATCCCGCGTGAAAGAATCCGGGCAGCGGTAGCGCCAGCAAGATCCTCGCCATCAGATCGATAGGAGCCTGACTCAACCGGAATCAGGCCTGACAGCGCGCGCATCAGCGTGGTCTTGCCTGCACCGTTGGAGCCAATCAGGGCCGTAATTTCACCCCTGCGCACCGCGAGATCGATGCCCCACAGCACCTGCACCTCGCCATAGCCGGCGCGCAGACCCTGCAATTCGAGAATGGGAGCAACATCAGCCATTGGCGGCAGACCTCTGGGCATACTGCTGACCGAGATAGGCTTCGACGACCGCCGGGTTCTTGATCACATCGCGCGGCAAACCATCTGCAATCAGTCGCCCGTTGTGCAATACGACAATGCGCGTACAAACATTCAGCACGACCTTCATCAGATGCTCGATCATCACGATGGTAATGCCGCTGGCGGCAAGCTCGTGAATGAGCCGCGTCGCACGCTCTACTTCGGCGCTATTCAATCCAGCATTGACCTCGTCCAGAAACAGCAGTTTCGGCTTCATCGCCAGCGCTTTTGCGAGTTCAAGCCGCTTGCGCATCGCCAGCGTCAGCGTCGCCGCTGGCTGGTCGGACTGCGCTTCGAGACCAACGAACGCCAGCCGTTCACGAGCCGCCTCACGCGCCGACTTCAAACTTTCATTGGGCTGCGAAAACAGCGCCGCGGCAGCCACGTTATCGAGGGCAGAAAGCTCGGCGAAGGGCTGTACGATCTGAAAGGTGCGAGACAGTCCGAGACGCGCAGACTGATAGGTCTTCACGCGCGTGATGTCCTGACCCGCGAATGTCACTGTTCCCGAGCTTGCCGGGGTAACGCCGGTGACGACATTGACGAGTGTGGTCTTGCCGGCGCCGTTCGGGCCGATCAGACCGAGCACCTCGCCCTTGTTGATGCCGAGCGACACGTCGCTAAGCGCCTTGAGGCCACTGAAATGACGGGAGACTGACTGAAGCCGGAGAATCTCAGACACGCTTCGGCCTCCATGCAAGAAGTCGATCACGCAGCGACATCAACCCGTGCGGGAGGAACAGCAGCAGTGCGACGATAAGAACGCCGAGGACGCCACTGTGGATCTGGATGTAGTTGCGCCAGACCACCTCCTCCAAGCCGAGATAGACGAGCGCGCCGATAACAACGCCGAGCGGCGAACCGAGCCCCCCGATCAGCGCCATCACGATCGGTTTGACCGAATAGAGGATGTCGAACACGTCGGACGGATCGATGTAATGAACCCATGCGGCATAGATGCCACCCGCCGCACTGACGAAGCATGCCGACAGACCAAACGCGACACTCTTGTAGAGCGTGGCATTGAGGCCGATCATATTTGCGGCAGTTTCATTTTGCCGGATGCAGGCAAGTCCAAAGCCAAGCTTTGACCCCGAGACGACGAGCACCATCAAAGCGGTCCCGAGCAGTAATGCCCACATCGCATAAAAGAAGAAGGTCGCGTCCGATATCACACCGGCTGCGGATGTTAGCGGGATGTTCAGGCCCATGCCGCCACCGGTGAGATCGGTGGCATTGTTGACAAGCTCGCGAAACACCTCGATCAGCGAAAGGCTGGCGATCGCAAAGTAATGTCCGCGCAGACGGAGCAGCGCGGCTCCAAGAAGGGCTGCAACCACAAACGATCCCACCCATGCGGCAGCAACCGCAACACCGATAGGCACGCCCCGCGACATCAAAACGCCGGTTGTGTAGGCCCCCAGGCCAAAGAACGCTGCCGTGGCGAACGACGGGTAGCCCGCGAAACCACCGACAATATTCCATGACAAAGCGAGGATCGCGTACATGCAGGCGATCGTGCCAAGCCTTAGTGCATACGCTCCACCGAACATCGGCAGCGCAGCGATGCAAGCGACCAGTATAAGCAGGATCAGATTCGACCGGGTCATTCGAAGCCCTTTCGGCCAAGCAGGCCCTGGGGGCGGACGATCAGGAAGATGATCAGCAAAACGAATGACAACGTCGTCGCATGTGCCGGACCGATTAGCGTGGAGCCGATGCCTTCGATCAGCGCCAGCAGGATGCCACCGGCCAGCGCACCGGACACACTGCCAAGGCCGCCGAGCACGCAGACAACGAAAGCCTTGCCGAGATAAGCCGTGGAGGTGAGCGGCGAGATCGGGAAGATCAGCGCCATCAGCACACCAGCACACCCGGCCAGTGCCGCACCGAGGCCGAAGGCAATCGCGTAGATCGACTTGACATCGACACCCATCAGCGTGGCAGCGTCACGATCAAGCCTCACCGCAACGATAGCTCGCCCGACACGTAACCGGCGCAGGATCAGATAGAGCACCCCCGTTAGCGCCAGCGCGGACGCGGTCGCAATCAAACGATCTACGGGCACGACAACGTCGAAGAACGAGATCGATCCCATCGGCGGCGTCAGCGTCAACTTCCGGTAGTCCGCCTTGAAATAGTAGATCATCGCGTTGTTGAGAATCAGATCGAGGCCGAATGTCAGCGTCAGCGTCACCAGCACCGGCGCAGTGATCACGCGGTTAAGAATGATGCGTTGAATGAGGTAACCGAACGCAAAGAACAACGGCGCCGCGATGAGAAGCGCGTACCACGGCGAAACATGAAGCGACTGATAAAGTCCCCAGGCCAGATAGGCGCCGAGAACGATGAACGAGCCATGGATCAGATTGATGACGTTCAGAACGCCCCAAACCAGCGAGAAGCCGATCGCAATACATGCGTAAAGGCAGCCCAGCACTAAAGCATTGATCAGAACCTGGGCCGCCAGCATGTGATGTCCTCGCCTCCGCGCAGTTGATCAGTTCACGCCGAGCTTGAATTCGCCCTGCTTGATCAGCGCAGGCGAGAGCACGACAGGCTTGCCGCCCTGAAGCTGGAATACCGGCGGCTCCAGTGAGTTGATCTGCCCCGTCGGTCCGAACTTCACGGGTCCGAAGAACGTCATGACATCCATCTTGGCCAGTTCGTCGCGCACCTTGTCCTTGTCGAGCGATCCCGCTTTCTCGATCGCCATCTGGAACAACGCTCCAGCGACCGAAGCCGACGCCTGCGCATAGTCCGGTTCGGATTTGAACTTTTCCTTGAACAGCTTCACGTAGTTTGCCGTGGTGCCGAAGATGTCCTTGCCGGAATACTGTGCAGCAGGATGCCACCAGGCGGCGCTGGTGATGTTTTCTCCGCCTGCACCGGCAGCGTCGATGAATTCCTGATAGGCCGGGCCCGCGATCATCGAAACCACCGTGGCCTTGATCTGCTGATCAGCCATCTGCTTTTTCACGAGCAGCAGATCGTTGATGTAGCCGGTCACGAAGATCCACTGCGGAGCCAGCGACTTGATCTGCGACAGCGTGGCAGAGTGATCGAGTGTCCCGATCGCATACTTCTCGAAGTACGCAACTTCGAGGCCGTTGCCCTTCGCCGACTTTTCCATTTCCTGCGCGATGGCGAGGGGGAACAGATCGTTCCGCGCCAGAATCGCGACCTTCTTCACATCAGGCGCCTTCGCCTTCACCATCTGGGTGAGCGGCGTGGTCAGCGTGTCGTTCGGCGTGAAAGTGCCGAACAGGTATTTGTATCCCTGATCGTAGACCTGCGATGACGAAGCCGTCGCGGCAATGGTCGGCACCTTGTACTTCTCGGAGACGCTGCTGCCGGCCTTCGCCGCGCCCGATCCGAACGGGCCAAACAGGAAGTTGACGTTGTTCTGCGTAATCATCTGCTCGGTGGTCTGCACCGCGCGCGGCGTGTTCGACTGGTAGTCGGTGTAGACGATCTCGACCTTGTACTTCTTGCCGCCGACCGAGATGCCGCCTGCCTTGTTGGCCTGCTCGGCCCACAGGTCATATCCCTGCTGCTGCTTGATGGCCTCGGGCGCGAGCGGCCCGGTGAGCGGAAGCGGCGCACCAAACTTGATGACATCCTGTGCGGTCGCCACCGAAGCGGACAACCCCAAGGACGCGACAATCAAGAGCGAATTCAAACCACGCGAGACGAGCCGGGAGTGAGCCATCCAGATTCTCCATCAAGGACCAAGGGTGCGATCTGTCGAAATCTTGGCAAAATAAGAGATCGAATAAAAGCATTGAATTTCGATGCGAACGGTCTGAAAATTAGATCGCTATGCACGACCTGCTTGATTTCAAAGCATCCCCCTTATCCAAACGATTGGGCCCAAACACATGATTGAATCCACGGCTATTCGGTACTTTCGCGAGGTCACGATGCGCGGCTCGATCAAGCGGGCTGCGGAATCCCTGCGGATTGCTCCCAGTGCCATCAGCCGGCAGGTGCAGGGGCTCGAAGAGGAGCTTTCGGTCAAATTGTTCGAGCGCGGCGCGCGGGGAATGAATCTGACCAATGCCGGCCACCTGCTCTACCGCTATGCACAAGAGAGCCAAGTCAAACTCGACCGGGTCCGCGCGCAGGTCGAGGAATTCGATTCGCTGCAGCGCGGTCACGTCAAGCTCGCGACCGTTGAGGGCCTGCTGGCGAGCTTCGTGTCGGACTTTGTGGTCGATCTTTCGAGGGACTACCCCGGCATTTCGATCGCGGTGACCACCGTCGGATCGCGCGGTGTCGCCGAAATGGTCGGACGGCACGAGGTCGATCTTGGACTTGTCTTCGGCCGCGCCCCACGCCGCGACCTGATCGAACTGGCCCGGATGCGGCAATCGCTGTGCCTGATGGTCGCGCCGCAACATTCGATGGCCGGCAAGGCTAGCTGCACAATAAAAGACCTTGCAGGACTGCGTGTGATCTTACCCGATCCGTCGTTCGGTATCCGCCAGGAAATCGATCGCGCCTGCGCCAAGGCCAACATCGAACTCGATATCTACGGTGACACCAACTCCATCGCCTTCTTACGAACGATAGCTTCCAAAACTGGCCTCGGAACTTTCCTGCCACGAAATGCGGCGATGCCCGAGCTGGTCGCAGGGACACTGGTCGCAATTCCTCTGCGCGACAAGCGGCTGGAGGCAACGCAGGTCACGCTGGTGCAACTTGCGGCCCGCAACACCACGCCCTCCAGCCTCCGCGTCGCGGAACTGCTTGTCGACAGAATGAAGCAGCAGACAGACTAGCCTGGAACACTTTCCGTGGTCCGGGGCTCCATTTCAACACTGCCGGGGAACAGCCTGCGCACCAGAATATAGAAGATCGGTGTGAAGATCAGGCCGAACAACGTGACGCCAAGCATGCCGAAGAACACAGCGACACCGACCGCCTGACGCATTTCCGATCCGGATCCCGATGAAATCACCAGCGGGAGCACGCCAAGAATGAAAGCGAACGAAGTCATCAGGATCGGCCGCAATCGCAACCGGCACGCCTCGATAACAGCTTCAAGCTGATCGCGCCCCTCGCGTTCAATGTCGCGGGCAAACTCGACGATCAGGATGGCGTTCTTGGCCGCCAGCCCCACCAGCACGACGAAACCGATCTGGGTCAGGATGTTGATATCCTGTCCCATGATGCGCACGCCGATTGTCGCGGCGAGCAGACACATCGGCACAATCAGGATCACGGCGAATGGAAGGGTCCAGCTGCCGTACTGCGCGGCAAGCACGAGATATACGAACAGCACGCAGATCGGGAAAACGTAAAGCCCCGTATTGCCTCCCGTCACCTGCTGATACGACAGATCGGTCCACTCGAATCCGAACCCGCTCGGCAGCGTCTGGACAGCCAGCGCTCGCACCGTATCGATCGCCGTTGCAGAACTCGTTCCCGGAAGGGTATCGCCCTGCAATTCGGCAGCGGGGTAAAGATTGTAACGCGCGACCCGGTCAGGCCCTGACGTATCGCGGAAGTCGACGACGCTTCCAAGCAGCACCATGTCTCCCGCCGTGTTGCGGGTTCGCAACCTGGCGAGATCCGTGGTCTCGCGGCGGAACGGCAAATCAGCCTGGGCGACCACACGATAGGAACGGCCGAGAATATTGAAGTCGTTGATATAGGTCGAACCGAAATAGGTCTCGATCGCTTCGGTCACGTTCTGGACCGGCACGTTGAGCATCTGCGCCTTCTGACGATCGATCTCGACGAATACCTGAGGCGTGTTGGCGCTGAACGGTGAAAACACCGCTGTCAGTCCATGGGCTTTGCGAGCCTCATTCACCAGTTCGTCGGTGGCCGCCGCGAGCAGTTCGGGACCCCGCCCCTGCCGATCCTGCACGCTCATCGTGAACCCGCCACCGGTGCCGATACCCGGTACCGCAGGTGGTGGCACGACGATCACGAAGGCCCCCTCGATGCTCGACAGCCGCTTGCGCAACTCTGCGGTGATCACATTGGCAGTCAGCCCCTCTTTCAGCCGAATCTTCGGATCTTCGAACACCGGAAACAACGCCGCGGCGTTGCTGGCTTGCGTTCTGGTCGCGCCGGACAAGCCGGCAAACGACGGCACACGGACGATCCCCGGCGTCGCGAGTGCGATCTTCTCGATCTCGCGAACAACCTCGGTCGTGCGTGCAAGCGAGGCAGCGCCCGGCAATTGCACGGCGACGATGACGTAACCGCGATCCTGCGCCGGAATGAAGCCCTGCGGCGTGGTAATGACCAGCCAGGCGGCTGAAGCAATCAAGGCAACATACGCCAGCAACATCGCAACCGAATGCCGGATGACAAAGCCGGCCGCCGTTCCATAGCTGTGCGAAAGGCGGTCGAATACGCGGTTGAAGGCTCCGGTGAATTTGTCCCATCCGCGCGCGATCACATTCCAGCTAGCCGGCGGCCGCTTCTCTTCATGCGGGCGCAGGATGATCGACGCAAGCGCCGGGGAAAGGGTCAGCGAACAGAAACAGGATATCGCGGTGGCGACGGCGATGGTCACGGCGAACTGCTGGAAGAACTGACCGGAGATGCCGCCCAGAAATGCGGTGGGTACGAACACCGCACACAGCACCAGCGCGATCGAAACCAGCGCCCCGCCGACCTCCTGCATGGTGAGCAGTGCGGCTTCGCGCCTGCTCAGACCCGCAGCCAGATGCCGTTCGACATTCTCAACAACGACGATCGCATCGTCCACCACAATGCCGACAGCAAGCACCAGCCCGAACAGCGTGAGATTGTTGATCGAAAATCCGAGCGCTGCCATGACCGCGAAGGTGCCGATCAGCGAGACGGGAATCGCCAGGATGGGAATGATCGCCGGACGCCAGCCTTGCAGAAACACAAGAACGACGATCACGACCAGGATCATCGCTTCATAGATTGTCTTGATCAGTTCATTGACAGACTCCGCAATGAACTCGGTGGGATTGTAGCCGATATTATATTCCAGGCCTGGCGGAAAATCCGCCTTGAGTCTTTTCATCGCATCGGAAATGCCCTTGGCAGTAGCCAGCGCATTCGAGCCGGGCCGCTGCGACACCAGCATCGCGACCGCGGATTTCTTCAAAAGAAAGCTATTGGTTGTGTAGGCCAGCGCGCCAAGTTCGATACGCGCAACGTCGCGCAGACGCACAATACGGCCATCCTCTCCGGCCTTGATGATGATGTTCTCGAACTGCTGTGGATCTTTCAAACGCCCCGTAAAGGTCAGATTGGGTTGAAACGCGCGGTCGGAAATCGGCGGCTCAGCGATCTGGCCGCCGGCGATCTGTAGATTCTGGGCGCGAATCGCCGTGACGACGTCACCGGCGGTCATTCCAAGCGTGGAAATCTTCTCGGGGTCGAGCCACAGGCGCATCGAATAATCCCGCGCGCCGAAAATCTGGATGTCGCCGATGCCGTCCAGCCGGAGTAACTGATCGCGCACCTGCCGGAGCGCATAGTTGCTGATGTAGAGCTGGTCGTAGGTGTCGTCAGGCGACAGCATGAATACGACCATCAGCAGGTCGGGGCTGTCTTTGCGTGTCACAACACCATTACGTTGCACTTCCGTCGGCAAACGAGGCAACGCAATCGCCACCCGGTTCTGAACCAGCACCTGTGCCTTGTCGAGATCGGTGCCCAGTTTGAACTCGACGGTGATCGTCAATTGGCCGTTCGAGGTCGCCTGACTGTAAATAGACACCATGTCCTCGACGCCATTGATCTCCTGTTCGATCGGCGTCGCGACGGTATCCGACACGGTTTGCGCGGACGCGCCCGGATATTGCGTGGTAACGATCACCGTCGGCGACGCCACCGGCGGATACTCCGCGACAGGCAAGGTGGTGTAGGCGATCGCGCCGACAATCATCAGCACGATGGACAGCACCATGGCGAGAATGGGCTGGTTGATCGACAGGCGGCCCAGATTCATGACTTGCCCCCGCCGGCCGGCTTCGGCGCATGCGGCGCGACCTTCGCCCCGATCCGCGCACGCTGAAGTCCTTCGACGATCACGCGATCATCCGGCGCAAGCCCTTCGCGAACGACCCGCAAACCACCGTCGATGGGTCCAAGGGTGACCGGTTTTGCTTCCACCGTATCATCGCCCTTAACGACAAAGACGATCTTGCGGGATTGATCGGATGCAATCGCGGTGTCCGGCAGCAGCAACGCTTCGTAGGGAGCGCTGCCAATGACGCGCACGCGGGCGAACTGCCCCGGCAGGATCGACAGATCCTGATTTGGAACCAGCGCGCGGCCACGCAGGGTTCCGGTGCCCACATCAAGCCGGTTATCGAGGAAGTCCATCGTGCCCTCGCGCGAGGGCTTGGTTTCGCCGGACAGGATGATCTGTACGGGGTTTGGCGTATCGCGCGAGCTGGGCCTCCTGCCCTCGAACCATAACCGGTTGTTTTTGAGATAGATCGATTCATCCATATCGAAATAGACATGGATCGGATCGAGCGAGACGATCGAGGTCAGCAAGGTTGCTCCGCTCTCGCTCCCCTGAACGAGGTTGCCGACCGTCACCAGATGACGGCTGACGCGTCCGTCGATCGGCGCCTTGATTTTCGTAAACTCGACGTCGAGCTCGGCCCGGCGCAACGCACCCTCGGCCTGCAATGCAGCTGCCTGCGCCGACTGGAGTTGCTGACGCCGTTGATCGACAACGCTCTCGGAGACGGCTGAAGTCTTTACCAGTGTTTCAGCTCGCGATAACTCGCGCTCCGCCAGTTCGATCTTTGCCTTGGCGTCAGCAAGCTGACCCTGCGCCTGCTCTGCCGTGGCCTGATACTGACGCGGATCGATCACGTAAAGCAGATCGCCGGTCTTGACGAAGGCACCATCCTTGAATTCGATACCCGTCACAAATCCAGTCACACGCGCCCGGATCTGAACCTGCTGGATGGCTTCGAACCGACCGGTGAATTCGTCCCAGTCCGTTACCGTCCGCTTGGTTGGTTGAGCGACCGTGACAGGCGGCGCACCGGCTGCGGGTTGCTGCGTCGGCTTGTCACAGCCGGTCAGCACTGATCCGACGGCAATTGCGACAAACACCAAGAGTGACTTGTTTTGTCCGGAGCGCCAAAAACCATCAGAAATCACGTGTGATCTCATAACAGAGCTCTCCCTCGAACGGTGCTGTCGAACGTCCACGTTATCGCGCATTGATGAACACCGCCAGCATCATCAATCCTCCATGGATCTGGCCGCGACCAATCACTCACCGATTAGAGAAGATCTTGTTCCTTAGAACCAGTGGCTGCCGCATATTTGCCCAAGCGAGCCAACTGCGCCGCCGTCGGCCCGCCACAGGTTCTTGTCATTGATATACTACGAATATATGCTTGGGTTGATCGAGCGAGTTCTTGTCAAATGGTGATGGATTGAAATCCAAGAAGGCTTCAAAGCGCGGGACCCAAAACTCAGAGATCGATGACGGTACGCTGACCGACCGTGCCTATCGCGAACTCGAAGAGATGATCGTCACCTTGCAGTTGCCACCAGCAACTGTGCTGTCAGAGCATACGCTCGCAACAAAACTGAAGATCGGGCGTACTCCTATTCGGGAAGCGCTGCAGCGTCTCGCAAGGGACGGCCTCGTCGTCATCATGCCGAGACGCGGCATCATGGTCTCGGAAATCAACCTCCGGCTGCAACTGCGGCTGCTGGAAGTTCGCCGCGAACTTGAGCGGCTGATGGCGAGGCTGGCAGCCGAGCGCGCCACGCCGGAAGAACGTCATGAGTTTGCGGAGGTCGCGAAGGGAATGCTCGCGGCTGCGGCTCAGGCAGATGACATCGAGTTCATGCGCCTCGACCAGCGATTCAACCTGCTGATCGCCACCGCAGCCCGCAACGAGTTCGCCCGGCGCTCGATGGGACTGATGAACGCCCTCTCCCGCCGCTTCTGGTATCAGCACTATCAGGAGGTTGCGGATCTGCCCCTGGCTGCCAAGCTGCATGCAGCCGTCGCCGAGGCCGTCGCGGGGAAAAAGCCCAAGATGGCCGCTTCCGCTTCAGACAAGCTGATCGACTATATCGAAGATTTCGCGCGCAAGACGCTCGACACATAATCAGTGATCCGTACCACCGCGGATTCCGGTGGTGCTTGCGGGAAGCCGTGTGGCCACCGCTTCAGTCAAATATCACGACGCTCCGAATGGTTTCGCCGCGCTTCAGGGCGTCAAAGCCCTCGTTGATCTCCTCGAGAGAAATGCGCCGTGAGATCAGATCGTCCAGCATCAGGGACCCATCAAGATAGGCTTGTGCCAGCATCGGAAAATCACGCCGTGGCCGGGCGTTCCCATAGCTGACGCGTCGAATTCGCTTTTCCTGCATTAACGATCCCCAGCGGAACGATACGTCCTGCTGCACATCGACCTTGCCCAGCCAGATCACATGACCACCGGGCCGAACTGCCTCGGCTGTAACGCGAAACGCTGCCGGACTGCCCGCAGATTCGATCACAACATCCACACCACGCCCGCCGGTCTCATTCTTCGCCGCCGCGGCAGGATCCTCGCTCGATGCATTGACCGTGCTGGTGGCTCCCATGGTTGTCGCAAGCGCAAGCTTCGCGGGATCGAGATCCACGGCGATGATCGCTCCTGCCCCTGCCAGACGCGCACCCTGCACCGCTGCCAGTCCGACAGCGCCGCAGCCGATCACCATCACCGTATCGCCGTGTGCGATAGCGGCAAGATTGAGCGCAGCGCCAACACCCGTCATCACACCGCAGCCGATCAGGCAGGCACGATCGAAGGGAATATCCTTCGGCACCGGGATGGCCTGTTGATCGGGCACGATACAATATTCGCCGAACGATCCGAGAAACATCAAATGCTGAAGCTCGCGCCCATCCGTCAGCGTTGCCCGGCTCTCGCCATCGAAGGATCGCGCCTTGGGACCCTCGCCGAGATATTCTTCGCACAGTATCGGCAGATCCCGGTCGCAATAGAAGCAGTGGCCGCAATGCGGATTCCACGACAGGACAACATGGTCGCCCTTTTTAAGCCCTCGCGCCGCTGATCCGACCGCCTCGACAATACCG
This sequence comes from Pseudomonadota bacterium, assembly GCA_040387615.1. GTDB lineage: Bacteria > Pseudomonadota > Alphaproteobacteria > Rhizobiales > Xanthobacteraceae > Afipia. The sequence goes on from JAZKDK010000003.1 coordinate 77,300, forward strand.
GCCGCCTCGTGACCAAGAACGATCGGCATCGGGAAGCGCAACGACCCTTCGATCACCTCAAGGTCGGTATGGCACAGTCCGGCAGCGCGGATGCGCACAAGGACATCTGTCGGCTTCAACGCGGATACGGTAACCGTCTCGATCACGAGTGGCGTTTTCGCGGCATGGAGAACAGCCGCACGGTACTGAAGCGGCATTTACGCGACCGCCTTGCCGGGATGTCCGTTACCTAGTGCCGTCAACGCAACTTCAATATCGGACGACGCCATTTCCCATTCGTTGCCGAAATTCGCCACGACGCTCTGCATGAACGGATCGACCATCGCTTTTGCGGCGCCTGTATCGCCCAAATGGTCGACCAGCATTGCGAGCGCAAGCTGCCGGGGTTCAGGGCCCTCATAACTCCATTCGAAGCCGTTCTTGGTGAACTCCGCAATATCCGTACGAGGATTCAGCGGTGCGCCGTCGACAGTCACCTTCACGCCGTCGATTGTCCTGTCGCCTACATACCGCTTCATGTCACTCTCCTCATTCATATCCCGAGATGAAGTCGGCTAGTGCGCCGCTTCGATCTCGCCCGCGATCACACGCATCACATCGCGATCGCGATGCGCCTCGGCCAGCGTGCCGGAAAACATCAGCTCGCCGCGTTCCAGGACGTAAAGACGATCGACATAATCCGGAATGTGATGAACATTTGATTCTGCCATCAGCACGCCCTTGCCCATGGCACGGATCGAGGCCACGCCCTCGGCGATCAGTGGGATGATGGCCGGCGATAGCCCCTCAAACGGCTCGTCCAGCAACAGCAATTTCGGATCGAGCGTCAGCGCGCGGGCGATCGACACCATCTTGCGTTCGCCGCCGGACAACTGCGCCCCGCCCCGCGCAAGATACTGCCGTAACTTCGGGAAGACCGCATAAGCTTCCTCGATACGCTCATTTGCGGGGCGGCCCGTCGGCCGTGTCCAGGTCGAGAGCTCGATGTTCTCTGCGACCGTCAAATCGGCATAGACTTCGGATTCCTCGGGCGAGAAGCCGATGCCGCCCTGCGCAATCTTCCACGTCGGCAATTTCGTCAGGTCGGAGCCATCAAAGCTGATCTCGCCTGACAGCGGACGGCGATAGCCCATGATACTGCGGAATGTTGTGGTTTTACCGGCCCCATTGCGGCCGATCAGACACACGAGTTCGCCCGCCGCGACCGACAGGCTGATTCCGTTCAGGATACGGCTACCCTGAATATCCACTTTCACGTTGGAGAGCTTGAGCATCAGGACGCCCTCTTCAAGGTCGGCGGGCGCGTTCCCACAACCGCTGAGATCATCGCTGGATCGGAGAAGAATTGATCGGGCGGCATATCGGCCAGAACCCTGCCCTCCTGCAGCGCGACAATCCGGTGCGAATAGCGCGCCACAAGATCCATATCGTGCTCAACCTGAACGATGGCGCGGACCCCCGCCGCTTTTGCGGCCGTGACGAGAACTTCCATGATGGTGTGCTTGTCCCCGGTAGAAACGCCGCTGGTCGGCTCGTCGAGCAGGATGACCTTGGGGTTAAGTGCGAAGGCGCTCGCAATATCCAGAAGCTTTTTCTCGCCCTGCGACAACGTCGATGCCACAGTGTCCAGCTTGCCACGCAGGCCGAGAACCTCCGCCACGCGCACCACATCCGCCTGAAGTTCGCGATCCTTCGACAGAGAACGAAACGGATTTGAGATCCGCTGCAATCGCGAGGCGACAGCGACCGCCAGGGTTTCGCGTACGGTCAGCGCCGGAAATATATTCACAAGCTGGAAGGCACGCGACATGCCTCGCCGGGCCAGTTCGACAGGCCCAACACCCGCAATGTCCTGGCCGAGAAAGCGGACCTCGCCCATAGTCGGCCGCAAAAGACCCGTGACAACATTGACGAGCGTTGTTTTACCCGCGCCGTTCGGTCCGACGATCGAGACGAATTCGCCATCGTCGACGTGAAACGATACGTCCTGCAGCGCTCTGTAAGCGCCGTAGTGCTTGGAGACGCCGATCGTTTCGAACAACCGCTCATTGACCACTGGGTTTTCGCTTTGCTGGTGCATCACCTATCTCCAGCCTTGCGAGAAAACAGCATCTCGACGGCACCCGACAGACCTTGCGGCAGGAAGATCACGAGCAGCACCAGCACGCCGCCCATCACAAAGCGCCAATACTGGGTGATGGCCATCACGAAATCCTGCAGCAGCACAAACGCCAGCGCTCCGACGGCCGGGCCGACAAAAGTCCCGCTTCCACCAAGAACCGCCATGAACACCAGGTTACCCGAGTGGGTCCAGTAAGCGAGTTCAGGATCGGCAAGGCCCGTTGTGATCGCGAGAATGGTCCCGCCAATGCCGCCATAGATCGCAGAGATCACGAACGCCGCAAGGCGCATGCGGAATATCTGAACACCGACGTAAGCGGCCTTCCCCGCGTTTTCGCGGATTGCTTTCAGATGCAACCCGAATGGCGATTGGGTGATGCGCCACATAATTGCTCCCAACACACCCAACAGCGCGAGCACATAGTAATAAAACGGCCCGGTGAGAAACGCGGTCTTTCCGCCGCCCCATTCCATGCCGAACAGTAGCGGGCGCAGCACACGCATCCCCTGATCACCGCCGGTAACGCTGTAGAATTTGAACAGGAAGGAATGGAACAACATGCCGAATGCAAGCGTCAGCATGCCGAAGAAAATTCGAGTGTAGCGCACGCAGAGCATGCCGATGACAAGCGCAACCAGCGCCGAAACAACTGCGCTGGTGAGGACAATCAGTTCGAAACTCAGGACACCGAATTTGGATGTCAGCGTCGAAGCCGTGTAGGCCCCGACGCCCAGAAAAAGAGCGTGCCCGAACGAAAGAAGTCCCGCCGTTCCAAACAGCAGGTTGAAGCCGAACAGCGCAATAGCATAGGCGAAGAACGGCACCAGCAGCAGGAGTGCATAAGGCGACGCCACGAGCGGCATCAGACCCATCAGCGCAGTCAAGCCGAGAAAGATCCAGAGCCCCTTGATGTGCGGCAATGAACGCCGCCTCGGCGTGGTCAGCGACATGTCGATAGATTGTTCACTCATGCCGTCACCTTGCCGAACAGCCCTGCGGGTCTGAGAATGAGCGCCGCGACCACCACCAGATATACTGACAGCAGCTCCATTTCCGGCATGATCGAAATCGCCGCAGCCCGCATCAAGCCGACAATCAGCGCACCGACAAGCGCGCCGCGCATGCTGCCCAAGCCACCGATAACAACGACGGCGAAGGCTTCCACCACCAGTTCAACCGCCATATCGAGTGAGGCGGCACTGGACGGAACCACCAGCGCGCCACCCACCGTGCCGAGCATGCAGCCCACCGTGAAAACAAGTGCGAAAATTTTCGACGCGTTGACGCCGAGGCCTTCGGCCATGTCGCGATTTTCAGCCGTTGCCCTCACGATACGCCCGGTCTTCGTGCGCTGGAGAAACAACCCCAGCGCGACCGCAATGCCGATACTCGCCGCGATCACCAGTAGATTATAGGTCGGCACCTGCACGCCCATCACATGGGCCGTGCCGTAAGCCATATAGGCATTGTCCATGGTGCGCGGTGTCGCGCCCCATGTGAAGCGGAAGACGTCCTGAAACATCAGCAGCAGGCCGAATGTGAGCAGCAACTGGTAGCTCTCATCCCGGCGATAGACCGTTCGTAATACGCGTTCTATTGGCAGGCCTACAAGACCGATAGCGAGCCCTGCCAGAATCAGGACAGGAAAAAACATCATCGGCGGGAGCCCGAACTTCATAGCCACAGCGACCGCCGTGATCCCGAAATAGGCTCCCAAGGCATAGAAGGAGCCGCAAGCGAGATTGACGATCTGCTGCACGCCGAACACGAGCTGCAATCCAGCCGCCACCAGAAACAGGATGGCGGCGTGGAATGTCCCGCCGAGGACGATATCGACGAGCGATGTCATCGCTTAGACCGGCAGCTTTGCAGTCTTGATCCATTCCCAGAAATCCGCGCCGGGCGGCTTCTGCAGTTGATCTGCCTGGAAGGTATCGATCGAAGCCAGCGTTGGGAAATCGTACTTGTTCTTATTGGTCGACGGACCCTGATAGAACACCTGCTCGGCGATCTTGTCCTTGCGGAAGCGGCCCTTGCCACCAAGGCTTTCGACTTCGATGCCGGGCATCGCTTCGGCAACCATGTCCGGTGTCGGCCATTTCTTGGCGGCCTTTTGTGCCGCCTCGACACCAGCCTTGTAGCTTGCAAGCGCGAAATAGGCGCGATCCGCCTCCCAGTGCGGAGCCTCCTTATACTTGTCCATATAGTCCTGAACGAACGCCTTCTGCAGCGGCGACGCTTGCGGATGATCAAAGTAAAGCGTGTTGTGTCCAAAGATCACGCCTTCCGGCATGAATTCCTTCTTGAGCTGATTGAGCTGCCAGCCTGCTGCAGGCAGCACGACCTTCACGCCTTCAAACAGCCCGGCAGCCGCGCCCTGCTTCATGAACACCGGCAAATCGGCAAACAGCATTGACGAGAATATCAGATCCGGCTTGGCTGCCTTGAGCGCAGCGATATGCGACGTCAAATCGAGCGTGCCGACCTTCGGCCATTGCTCGGCGACGAACTCAGCCTCGACACCGTAGCGCGCAAGGATCTGCCGGAAGGCTTCCCAGTTGTTGCGGCCATAGGAATAGTCGGGATTGATTCCGGCGACGCGCTTGAACTTGCCCTTGAAATGCTTCACCGCGAGCAGCGACGCCATGACAGCCTCACACTCGTTGTCGGTGGAGCGGAAGACGTAACGCGATTTCGGCATCACTTCCTTGACGCCGTCCTGTGTGGTGCCGTCCCACATCACGAGCAGCGATTGCTCTTCCTCGGCAACGGGGGCGACGCCGAGACTGACGCCGGTCGAGATCAGGCCGTGAACGCTCTCGACCTTCTCCTGCAGGACGAGACGCCGGAATCGCTCGATGGTGTCCTTGGGATTTGTTTCTTCTTCAATGACCAATTCGAACTTTCGTCCGGCGATGCCGCCGTCCTTGTTCATGCGCTCTGCCGCCCATTGCACGGCGCGGATGCCGCATTCACCGGCAGTACCGGCGACACCGGAGCGCGGTGCGATGATGCCGATTTTGAGGGGCTTATCCTGCGCAATGGCCGGGGCAAACAGTTGCGGCGCAGCAACAACTGCAGCGCCGGCACCGGCGAGCTTGGAAAACGCGCGGCGTGTGAGCTTCATCTGATGTCCTCCCATGATCTATCAGCGCATCTGCCGTGCGCGCTTGCCATACCATAAATATATCAGAAACATTTCAGCAAGCGTTTTTTGCAGGCAGCGTCATCTTGCAGCAGACGATTGCCCATCTAATAGATTGGTGATATGTCAGATGCCAAATGGCCGGATTTAGGTCCGGCCGCCCCGGAAACAAAGGAGAAGGCGCCATGGAACTCACCTCCAGCCCGATGACTGACCGGCAGCGAAAATACCGGGCCACCTACAGGGACCGTATCGCGGGCTGGTACAACGGCTGGCTGCACGCCTTCGTCATCTACGTGATCGGGTTCACCGCCCTCTCGGTCTATGTCGCCAACATCAGCAACGTCCGCTGGTGGGAATTGCTGATCGTGCCCGTGACATTCCTGGCGGCGAACTTCTTCGAGTGGTGGATTCACCGCTTCGTCATGCATCGTCCGTCGCAGATCAAGGCGTTTCGCGCGATCTACAACCGGCATACACTGATGCATCACCAGTTTTTCACCGAGGAGGAGATGCGCTTCGCCGATCATAATGACTGGCGCGTCACGTTCTTCCCGCCCTACGCTCTTGTTACATTTACATTGATGTCGATCCCGCCCGCACTGGTGCTGGGTTGGCTCGTTTCACCGAACGTCGGCTGGCTGCTGATCTCCACCACGACATCGATGTATCTCATCTATGAATTCATGCACTTCTGCTGCCACGTCGACGAAAACTGGTTCGTGCGCAACATGCCCTTCGTCAACACCATCCGGCGCCATCATGCGGCCCATCACAACCAATCGATCATGATGGAGCGAAACATGAATCTGACTTTCCCCGTCATGGACTGGCTGTTCGGCACCTCGGATCTCGATCGCGGCCTGATCGGCCACCTCCTCAATGGCTACGACACCCGCTACATCCGCAAGAATATGCGCAAGACTTCGCGCACACCGAAGCCGGAAATAACAAGTCAGGGTACCGGGTTCGCTACACCTGCCGAATAGGTGCGTCCGAAGCCGAACGGAGATTGGCATGAGCGCGATCGAGCCGAACTGGCTATCGCTGATCTGGTTTGCGGGGCTTGCGACCGTCTGCGGAATCGCATTCTTGGTCATCGTCGGCATGTTCCCGCTCCATGCCCGGCCCGATACGGCAAAGTCTCCGTTCGTCACATTGCTTGTCCTCGGCAACGTGGCGTTGCTGGCTATACTTCTCGGCGGCACCGGGCTCTACGGGTATCTTGAACTGCGGTGGACTACACTGATCGTCGTCAGCGGCCTCATCTTCCTGTTTGCCCCGGCATTGTTCGAGGAATGGCGATGGCCGCTGCGCAACACGACGGTCGAGCTATCCGTATTGATCGGCGTTCAAGTTCTCGCGCTCGCGATCCTGACCAAAGTCGGCGGTTCGGCGCTGGCGATCCTGTCGTGACATCCCGTCGACGAGACCAAGGAAGAAATCAATGCCCGTAAAGATAAAACTAGTTCTGTCTTTTGTGGTCGTTCTCGTTGCGGCCATCACGGTCTATATGCAGCACGCGCTCGGTCACGATCGCATCCAGTATCTGGTTGCATTTCTCGGGTTTGTGATGGTGTTCGCCATGTGGCTGTTCCCCGAGGTGAAGCGCGAAGAAACAGCGGGCGGCGTTCGCCGGGAACAGCAGCCTCACGGCTGAGTGGGACGACGCAGCTGCATATACGCTAGGGAAACAGCCCGCGCGTTATTTTTGCGGCGCGCACACGTTCAACACCGATCGCCATGGCCGCGGTTCGATTGAAAATATTGTCGCGTTTCGCCCGCGTGGCCATTTGATCAAACGCACGGTTGAGGATTTGATACTCACGTCGCGTCACTTCTTCCTCTTCCCAGAACAGTTGCTGCAGATCCTGCACCCATTCGAAGTAGCTGACCACGACGCCGCCGGCGTTACATAAAATGTCGGGGATCAGGAAAATCTCATCCTGGCGCTTTTCCAGCACAAGATCGGCATCCGGCGTCGTGGGACCGTTCGCACCTTCGGCGAGTATTCGGCATTGCAGTTTGCCAGCAATGTTTGCGTCGATCACGCGCTCGGTGGCGGCAGGCACCAGAACGTCGCAAGGCAACGTCAGCATTGCGACCGGATCGCACTGCAATTCTTCCGAGTAGCCGAAAAGACTGCCATGCTTTGCAACGTGTCTCATCAGATCGGCCACATCCAGGCCCGCCTGGCGATGTAGCGCGCAGGTGTGATCGCTGACTGCAACAATGGTCACGCCCATCGCCTGCAATTCTGCCGCAGCAATCGACCCGACGTTCCCGAAACCCTGGATCACGGCCGTCGCCGTATTCAGGCCGATTGAACGCTCGGTCATCACGCGTTTAGCAAGATGAGCGACCCCTCGCCCTGTCGCCTCCCGTCGCCCCAGCGTTCCGCCTGCGCTGACCGGCTTTCCCGTCACGATTTCCGTGACGGTGCGGCCCTGATACATCGAATACGTATCCATGAACCACGCCATCACCTGCTCGTTGGTCCCCATGTCGGGCGCCATCACGTCGATATGAGGCCCGACAAATGGAATCATTTCCTGCATGTAGCGGCGCGACAGCGATTCCAGTTCGTGCGCGGACAGGCTTGAAGGGTCAACGCCGATGCCACCCTTGGCGCCGCCATAGGGCAGCCCGACGAGCGCGCACTTCCAGCTCATCCAGATCGCAAGAGCCGCCACTTCGCCGAGATCGACGCTTGCGGCAAAGCGTGTCCCACCCTTGGTAGGACCAAGTGTCAGGTGATGCTGAACGCGGTAGCCTTCGAAGACTGCCGTCGAACCGTCGTCACGGTGAATGGGACAGGAGACGACCACCGCGCGCTTCGGCAACAGCAGCCTGTCACGCTCATCTGCGGGAATCGCGAGATAATCCGCAATTACGCCGAACTGGTTGGCCGCCATATCGAAAACCGGGCCGCTGTAAACTGTCATTGACGTCTCATCGGCTTGGTCAACCGCAGAGATGGGCATCTCCGCAGCAACAAGTCTGCTGATGTGGTCGACGGGACAATAATCAACGTATCGAGACGGCTTTTATCGCACGAAAAGAATCTCAGCGCTCCCCTTGCAAAGATCCGACTCGCCTAGATCCCGCCCATGCAGAGGCACTTGATCTCGAGGTAATCCTCGATGCCGTACTTGGAGCCTTCGCGGCAAGAGTTGCCTAACTCGCGCGCGTTCGCCTCGCACGAGCACACTCGAAGCAAGCGGCAGCAGCGCGTCAACGAGAGCACATAAACTCAAGATGCCCGGCGCCTGAAGCGCTGGCTATCAAGTACGAATTCTGTCGCGGCCAAGCTATCGGCAACGTCGAACACGCACGCCATTGACCCACACCGTGCGGCAAACGACCGCTGGACGAACGACCGCTGGACGAACGACCACTGGGCGAACGACTACTGGACGGCGGACGACGGCCGCTCCCCGGGGCCCGACGCAGCCTGCGCGATAGACTCCACGGGCACAAACGACCGCATTGGCGTCAGTGGTCACGACAGTCATCGTTCCGCCAAAAGCGAGTAAAGCGGCGATTATGAGAAAGAACGAGCGCATGATTCACTCCCAAAGATGTTTTGTTGATCTTGGCGCAATTCTCTCGGACACGTGTTGTCCGACTACTTCTTCTCCGCAGCAGTCAACACCTTCTTGCATTCAGCGGTAAGCTTGTCGCTCGACTTGGACAGACAGGCGATGATCCGCCCTCCTCCTGGCGCAACGCCTTTGCAGAACTTCTCATAGTCTCCCATGCATGCGTTGCGCTGTTCAGCTGTCAGATCCTGCGCATACGCAGCACCTGACAAGCCAAGAAGAGCAACAATCAAGATCGTGCGCGTCATGTATCATCCTTTCCGGTTGTTAGCAGATCAGGTCAGTGAGGTTCTTGCTTCTTTGCTGTTCAGCCGTTGTACTCAAGCTCCGTAAAGTCCTGGGCAGCACGCTCAAACCGAATTCATCCGATACCGGCCTTTGTCGTGGGGAGAGACCATGCAGGATATCCGAAACAGATGGCTTAGCTTCTATTCTGAGCATGTCGAACAAGTCTCAAAGGAGATGTTTGGTCACGTCGAAAAAATGATCGTCGCGACATTGATCATATCGGCGGGCGCACATGTCTCCAGTACCGACCCGGCAATCCTCCTGTTCGGCTATCTGCGTCACAGCCTCGTTGGCCGGGGCGTCGAGCTATTTGGCATCATCCTTCTTTTTCTTAACTTCCTGGACGGCTTCTACAAGCTCACAAAGCTGAGTTGGCATGTCGCGTATCAGATCGTTATGTCCGTCTGCTACTTTGCTTTAAGTGTCCGACTGGTCCAGTTGATCCTGGCTTTTCGCGGTGAATAGCAAACGACAAAAGCGGTTTATTGCGCCGCGAACTGAGCCAGAACGTCCTTGCAGGCCGGTGAAAGGTCAGCCGCTCGCACGGCCAGACACTGCACGATCCGGCCGCCACCGGGTGCAACACCTCCACAGAGCGTGCGGACATCTCCACCGCATGCCGACCGCAGAACGAACAGCTCTTCACGAGGACGCATGGGCCGCAACACCAACGCAGGCGCCGGTGCCGCGGCTGCGCCCGCGGGAGCAGCCGTTGCGGCTGGAGTACTGCCGGCGGCTGGCGCTGCTCCACCACCCACCGCACTGACCGCCTTCTGGCAGCTCGGCGAAAGCTTCGACATGCTCTTCTGCAGACACTGCAACGATGCCGCGCCACCCGGTGGCACGCTCGCGCAATTCTTCTGATAGTCGGAGCGGCAGGCACTGCGTATTGCAGCGGTCTGCGCATCTGTTGGCTTTGCCGGCGTGACTGCGGCCGCCTTGGGAGCTGCGGCCGGTGCAGCGGCTTTCGCTGGTGCAGGAGCCGCTGGCACAGGTGCAGATTCCGCTTTGGGCGCCGCGGCTGCCGGCTCGATTGCATTCACGGCCTGCTTGCATGACCCGGAAAGTTTCGACATGTTTTTCTGCAGGCATTGCAGCGAAGCCGCCCCGCCCGGCGGCACACTGGCACAATTCGCTTCATAGTCCGCCCGGCACGCCGAGCGGATGGCATTCCGCTGTTCATCGGTGGGCTGCTGGGACACGGCCGGCACGGCAATCGCAAAAACGACCACTGCCGCCAGTGCCCACAACGCCGCAACACGTTTCAACGTGTTGATCATCTGAGAAAATCCCTATTGTTGTTGCCGAATTCGTCGCGCCAACTAAAATAAAACTGTAAAAAATTGACCGAGTAATCTTCGCGTCCCGTATCATTTTCGCTTTTAAGTTCCGCCGCAAGCAGATTGTTGTTATTCCTAGCTGGCAGACGCAATTTTTGATCGAGCGTAGTTCTGCTAAAACATCATGAGACGAGGCATCTGAATGAAGCCTACGTGTCCGGCATTACGCACCGCACTCGCCGCTGTTAATGGGTGCAGAGCACACAAAGCTCCCCGCGCCCTTCTAGCGATATTCTCGCTCTTTGCGCTAACCGCTTGCGAACAAAATAGTTTCGTCCCGCCTCCACCGGCCAAAGTCGATGTCGGCCTTCCGGTGCAACGGACCATAACGCGTTACTTGATCGCCACCGGCAACACCGCCCCGGTCAACACCGTCGATCTTGTGGCTCGTGTGCAGGGTTTTCTCCAGGCGATCTCTTACACAGACGGTGCCTTCGTAAAGCAAGGCACGACGCTGTTCACAATCGAGCCCGAGACTTACAAACTGAAACTTGAGCAAGCGCAAGCAGCCGAGGCTGGTGCGCAGGCTTCGGTGAGACAAGCTGAATCCGACTTCAAGCGCCAATCGGATCTGGTCACGCGACAGGTTGTGTCACAGGCAACCCTCGAACAGTCCACGTCCTCACGGGACAATGCGCAAGCCAATCTGCAGCAGGCTCAGGTCAATACCAAGATCGCGGCGGTCAACTACAGCTACACCAACGTCATCGCGCCGTTCGACGGGGCCGTCAGTGCGCGCCTCGTCTCAATCGGCGAACTCGTCGGCGCGTCATCGCCAACCCAGCTTGCGACGATCGTCCAGCTCGATCCGATCTACGTAAATTTCAACGTCAATGAGCAGGATGTTTTGCGGATACGCGCAGCTGCCGCTCAAAAAGGCCTCACGTCGAAAGACCTCAAGGAAACTCCGATCGAGGTCGGGCTTCAGACCGAAAGCGCCTATCCGCACAAGGGAAAGCTCGACTACGCCGCACCGACGGTGAATCAATCTACCGGGACCCTTGCAGTGCGCGGGATCCTGTCAAATGCCGACCGTGTCCTGCTTCCCGGATACTTCGTACGCGTGCGCGTTCCTCTCGATCAGCAGAAGGACGCTTTGCTCATTCCCGATGTCGCATTGGGCAGCGATCAGGCCGGAAGATATGTCCTTGTGGTCAACAACGAGAATGTTGTCGAGCAGCGCAAAGTGCAGACCGGCCCTCTCGAAGGCGAGTTGCGCGTAATCGAGAGCGGGCTCAAGCCTGATGACCGTGTTGTGATCGCCGGCCTGCTGCGTGCGATTCCAGGCCAGAAGGTGGATCCGCAGCTTCAGAAAATCGGGCAACCTCGCGAATCCGAAAAATAGGACAAGGCCATGATCTCGAAATTCTTCATCGAGCGGCCGGTTCTTTCGAACGTCATCGCGATCCTGATGATCCTGATCGGCGGCGTGGCGCTGTTTGGCCTTGCCGTTGCGCAGTACCCCGATGTGGTCCCGCCGACCGTACAGGTCACGACCCGCTATCCCGGCGCCAGTGCCAAGACTGTCATTGATACCGTCGCGTTGCCGATCGAGCAGCAGGTGAACGGCGTCGAAGGCATGCTCTATATGCAGTCCTACAGTGCCGCCGACGGCACCTACTCGCTCACGGTGACGTTCAAGATCGGGACCGATCTGAATTTTGCGCAGGTGCTGGTTCAAAACCGGGTCTCCAGCGCCCTGTCGTCCCTGCCCCAATCGGTGCAGACACAAGGTGTCACGGTCCAGAAGAGGTCCACAGCAATCCTGTCGTTCGTGACACTGACCTCGCCAAACGCCACGTACGACAGCCTTTTTCTGAGCAACTACGCCACCATCAACATTCGGGACGAGCTATCGCGCCTTCCCGGCGTCGGTAACGTCACCGTGTTCGGTGCCGGTCAATACTCAATGCGAGTCTGGCTCGATCCCAACAAGCTGCAGGCGCTGGCGCTCATGCCGCAGGATGTCATTCAGGCGATCCAGCAGCAGAGCCAGCAAGTCACCGCAGGCCAGATCGGGATGCCGCCAACGCCTCCCGGACAGGCTTTCCAGTACACCCTCAACATCAACGGGCGACTCGACGACGCTACCCAGTTTGACGATGTCATCGTCAAGACCGGTAACAATGGCGACGTCGCCCGCGTTCGCGACGTCGGGCGCGTTGAACTCGGCGCTCAGACCTATAGCCAGATATTCTCGCTCGACGGGAAACCAGCCATCGGCATCGGTGTCTTCCAGTCACCCGGCGCGAACGCACTGCAAGTCCAACAGGCCGTCAAGAAGAAGATGGACGATCTGGCACGCGGGTTTCCGCAAGACATGAAATTCGAAATTCCGTTCGATACCACCAAGTTCGTGTCGGCCTCGATCCATGAGGTGTACAAAACGCTGATCGAAGCAGGGTTTCTGGTTCTGATCGTAATTCTCGTGTTCCTGCAGGACTGGCGCGCCATGCTGGTTCCTGCAACCACCGTACCTGTCACGATTATTGGCGCATTCGCCGCGATGGCTGCGCTCGGTTTCACCATCAACCTGTCGACGCTGTTTGCGATCGTTCTCGCCATCGGAATCGTGGTCGACGACGCGATCGTCGTCGTCGAGGGCGCCGCTCACAACATCGAACAAGGATTGTCCGGCCATGATGCCGCGATCAAGGCGATGGATCAGCTGTTCGCTCCGATCATCGGAATCACGCTTGTGCTGGTATCCGTATTCTTGCCGGCCGCATTTCTGCCCGGACTAACCGGCCGCATCTATGCGCAGTTCGCCCTTGTGATCGCTGCAACCGCCCTGATCAGCGCGATCAATGCCGCAACCTTGAAGCCGACGCAATGCGCGCTGTGGCTCCGGCGTCCTGTCCCGCCGGAGCAGCGCAATTGGTTCTACCGCGGCTTCAATGCGATCTACGACCGGCTCGAGAAACGTTACGCAGCCCTGATCGGCCGCATGGTCGCGCATAGCAATCTGTCGGTCATTGTTGCGCTGATCCTGATCGGCATTGGCGGTTACGGCCTGTCGCGCGTGCCGACAGGCTTCATTCCCATTGAGGATCAAGGTTATCTGCTGGCAGCTGTTCAACTGCCGGATGGCGCGTCACTTGATCGCACGCAGCGCGTTCTGGATCAGGTCACCGAGATATCAAGCAAGACGCCCGGGGTTTCCCAGGTGATCAGCATCGCCGGGATATCGGCGCTAGATAACAGTTCAAGCCTCGCCAATGCAGGCGTTAGCTATCTCATGCTGAAGGACTGGGATGACCGAGGCGCCGGGGAAGACCTGCGTTCGCTCGTGGTTGGACTGAACAAGAAACTCGAAGCTATTCCGGAAGCGCGGATTTTCGTGCTTCCACCGCCGCCGATCCAGGGCATTGGCAATGCCGCCGGCTTCGCCATGCAGGTCGAACTGCGTGATGGAAACTCCGATTTCAATAAGTTGCAGGCCATAACTCAGGCGATCGTGGCCAATGCACAGACGCAGAGTGCCTTGCAGCGAGTGAGCTCACCGTTCCGCTCCATGGTGCCGCAGTTCGACATCGAAATTGACCGGATCAAGACCCAGACGCTGCATGTCACAACCGATCAGGTATTCTCAACACTGGCATCCTATCTTGGTGCGTCCTACGTCAACCAGTTCAACAAGTTCGGCCGGACTTTTCAGGTCTATGCCCAGGCGGATTCGCAATTTCGCCTGACCACCACGGACATCGCAAACCTGACTGTACGAAACCAGCAAGGCGCCATGATCCCGCTTGGCACAATTGCGACCATCACGCCGGCAGTCGGCCCCTCGCTCATCAGCCTGTACAATCTCTATCCGTCTGCGACCGTCATCGGATTGCCCGCCCAAGGCTACAGCTCCGGCCAATCCATGGCGCTGATGGAAAAAGTCGCCGAGAAAACCTTGCCGCCGGGCACTGGATACGAATGGACGGCGATGTCGTATCAGGAGAAAGCCGTCGGCAGCCAGATCTATTACGTCTTCGGCCTCGCCCTGCTGCTCGTCTATCTGGTGTTGGCCGGGCAATATGAAAGCTGGTACGCGCCGATCGCGGTGATTCTGGCTGTGCCGCTGTCGCTGCTAGGTCCGATGGCCGTCCTGACCGGACTGAGAATCGAGAACAATCTCTATACGCAGATTGGATTGATCCTGTTGATCGCCCTGTCGGCCAAGAACGCCATTCTCATCGTTGAAGTGGCACTTGAACTCCACGTCCGCGACCAGAAACCATTGCTGGAATCCGCCGTGGAGGCTGCGCGGGCGCGATTCCGGCCGATCCTGATGACATCGTTCGCTTTCATTCTTGGCGTGGCACCACTGGTGTTCGCCACAGGCGCAGGCGCCAGCGCACGCAAGTCCATCGGCATTACTGTATTCAGCGGAATGATCGCCTCGACCTGTCTGGCCGTGCTGTTCGTTCCGACGTTCTTTGTCATCGTTCAGCGGTTTGAGAACTGGCGCCGGGAACGTAAGGAGAAAAAAGCGGGCTCACCCGCGATTGCGCAGGGAGGCTCCTGAGGAGCCGGCTCTCACTTCGCCTTTGCCAGACCATCTGCTTGCGTAAGAGCGGTGACGAGAGTGTCCTCGGTCACAGTCCCGACAAACTGCTTGAGATACGGCGCTTCGGCGACCGATCGCTGGGCGATGGTCCGGATGCCTTGCTGGATATCGCCCAAGAACCCGAGGTCCTTCAGACTCGTCGGCAAACCGACCGCGCGATAGAACGCAACCATGTCAGTCATGAATTCAGCCGACCGCTGCTCGAGACAGAGTTGCGTCAGGAGGCCAAATGCCACCTGCTCGCCGTGAAGCGACGCATTAAGCGACGGGAGGGCAGAAAAGCCGCGTGTGAGCGAGTGCGCGATCGACAAGCCGCCGCTCTCGAAACCGAGTCCACTGAGCAGAATCGTCGCTTCGACGATATTCTCAAACGCTGCATCAGGCTCCCTGCGGTCGACCGCCGCGAGGGAAGATATCGCATCCCGCCGGATCACCTGATAGCACTGGTCGGCAATCGAAACCGCAAGTCCGGCGGGGCGCGCCTTGTAAAAATTCATGCCGCCGGAATTGAAGCATTGCTCTGCCTCGAACTTCTTCGACAGTGCATCGCCGATCCCGGCAACGAAGAAGCGGCGCGGAGCACGCGCGATAATCGACGTATCCACAACGACGGCATCCGGATTCGTCGGCATCAGCCGGACTTCTTTCAGGACATGATCGTCGGTATAGACAATCACCAGCCGGCTGGTGGGCGCGTCGTTGGAGGCCACCGTCGGCACCACGATGATTGCTCCGCCCCGCAGGATACGGACACCCTTCGCGGTATCGATCGCCTTGCCGCCGCCAATCGCGATAACGACATCGCAATTTGCAGCGCCGGCTTTGGCGGCCATCGTGTCGATCTGGTTCGCGGAACATTCGCCCGAGAATTCCGCGAACTCCAGACCATCGACGTATGGCTGAAGCAACGCAGTGAGCTGGTCCCGTAGCCCGGCAACAGCCACATCCGCCACAATAAACGGACGCCGACCGTAAAGCGGAACCAGCGTCGCCAGTTCATTCAGCGCACCTGGCCCCTGAATGTACCGATGCGGACCGCCGAAGGCTCGAATGGTCATTGGTCACCCCAGAAAAAGTCGCGCTTGCCGCCATCCATGCAAATCAGCGCACCATTGATGAACGCGGCCTGAGTGGAGCACAGAAATGCGATCAGCGAACCGACTTCCTCCGGCTGGCAAAACCGGCCGAGCGGATTCTGCCCGGCGATAATCGCGCGCTTCTCAGCGGAGAAGCCGGCGATCAGCGCGGTCTCGACGTAGCCCGGCGCAATGGCATTCACGGTAATCCCCGCGCTGCCAACCTCCTTGGCAAGAGTCCGCGTAAAGCCTATAACGCCAGCTTTCGCGGCGGAATAGTTGGTCACACCGGGGCGTCCGCCGCCGGTGACGTTCATCGACGAGGTGTTCACGATCCGCCCGAAGCCGCGTTCGCGCATCAACGGGACGGCATACTTGCTGCAGAGGAATGTGCTGCGCAGATGCGTCCGGACAATGATGTCCCAATCGTCGAGCGACATGTTCTCCGCAAGGCTGCCGAGATGCCGGCCACCCGCGCCGGCGTTGTTCACCAGAATGTCGAGATGCCCAAGCCCGCGATGCGCTTCGCGGATAACGGCTTCCGCACCCGCCTCTTCCGACACGTCACCGATAGCAACAACTGCCTTCGTTCCCGCAGCCCTGAGTTCGGCCACTGTGGCTTCAGCCGCTTCACGATCAATGTCGTTGATCGCGATCGAGCATCCTTCGGCCGCCAGAGCCAGCGCCTCAGCCTTGCCGATGCCCCTCGCCGCGCCGGTGACCAGCGCAGCCTTGCCCTTCAATCCGAGATCCATGATTAACCCTTCACAGCGCCGGCACCGAGGCCTTGAATAAAGTACTGCGTCAATAGCGCGAACGCTGCGAACAACGGCAGCGCGATCAGCGTCGATCCCGCCATGATCTCACCCCAGCGCAGATCGAACGACCCGACCATCGAGGCCAACCCCACCGGCAACGTCTTGTTGGCATCGCTGCCGATCATGATCAGCGCGAACGTGTAATCGGTCCACGACAGCAGGAACGAGAAGATCGCCACCGTGATCAATCCCGGCAACGACAACGGCAGCACGACCCGCAGGAAAGCGCCAAGCCGCGTGCAGCCATCGACCATCGCAGCTTCTTCGAGTTCGAACGGCATGCCCTTGAAGAAGCCCCACAGGAACCAGACGCCGAGCGGCAGCGTCAGCGTCAGATGCGACGCGATCAGGCCAATCAACGTGTCGCTGAGGCCGAGGCGCGCGAAGATCGTGAACATCGGGATCGCGATCAGCAGCGGCGGGAACATGTAAGCGTAGAGCATTGCGCCGACGATCAGCTTCTTGCCGCGGATGCGCTGGCGCGTCACGGCGTAGGCGATCATGATCGAAAAAACCATCGTCACAACGACCGTGACCACCGCAACGATCACGCTGTTCATGAAATGCGTCGGATAATCGGTCAGTTCGAGCAGGTTCCGATAGTATTCGAGTGTGAACGGACCCGGCATCAGCGAGACGGTGCTGAGCAGGCTCGTCGGCTCGCGCAGACTGGAGATGAACATCCAGTAGATCGGGAACGCCGAATAGATCGCGATGACGATCGCAGCGCCATAGAGGCTCAGTCTGGCGGGAAGCGATTTGACGGCGGCCATTAATCGTCCTCGAGCGGGAAGATGCGAAAGTAGAAGAACACGGCCACCGACAGGATCGCGAAGGAAATCGTCGCAATCGCAGCGCCCCCACCGATGTCGAACAGGCTGAATGCGTGGCGATAGGACAGGATGGCGAGATGCTCGGTTGATCCGACTGGGCCGCCACGAGTCAGCAGCCAGATGACGTCGAACTTGTTGAACATCCAGATCGCGCGAAGCAGAACGACCACGGTCAGGATCGGCTTCAGCATCGGCAGCGTAATGTGGAAGAACCGCTGCACGGCCGTAGTCCCGTCCACTCGTGCGGCTTCGTAGAGCGACGTCGGAACGGTCTGCAGTGCTGCGAGGAAACAGGTCGTCACGAACGGCGTCCACATCCAGACGCTGACGAGGATAACGGACGTCATCGCCGCGCCGGAACTCTCGAACCAGTTCACAGGCGGCAGCCCCATCGCTGCGATGGTCTTGGTGATGATGCCAATGCTGCCGTCCACCATCCACTTGAATGTGAGGATCACGACCACGGTCGGAAGCAGGTAAGGAAGGATGGAAAGTCCGCGCACGAAATTACGGCCCGGGAACGTCTCGTTCAGGATCAGCGCGAAACCGATGCCAAGTACCACCTGAAGTACGATCGACCCGGCTGAATAAACAACGCCATTCCAGAGCGCGCGCCAGAATTCCGGCAACTGCATAATCGCGATGTAGTTGTCGAGACCAACCCATTTGGGCTCGCCGACAAAGGAGTCGAGCTTGTAGAAGCTCAGACTGATGGCATAGGTCACCGGCGCGACGATCAACACGAGCGTCACCAGCAGTCCAATCAGCAAGAAGCTGTAGATCGTCGCTTTCGAACTCAAAATCGTCTTTCCGGGGAAAAGCCCGGCCGGGAGCATCCGGCCGGGCAGTTGGCGAACGCGTTTCTTATGCCGTGAGCTTGCGCATCTTGTCGCCAGCCGCTTTGACGCAGTCGGCCGCCGGCATGTTCTTCAGAATGCGGTTCTGCAGCATCTCGGGGATCACAAAGCCCTCGAAAACCTTGCCTGGACGCAAGTCGGGCGCCGGACCCTCGGTATCGACCGAGGTTAGGGTCATCGACTTGTCGACGATGAATCCCTTCATGGTCTCCACCGCATCCTTGTGCTTTTCGATCAGCGGGTGAGCGCGCCAGCGCGCATCCTCGTAGACGTCGAGGCGCGGAGGCTGGAAGTGCAACGGCGCCGTGTGCAAGAAGTTGATGTACTGGTTCTCGGTGAACCACTTCATGAACTTCATCGACTCGCTGGAGTTCGGCGTCTTCAGCACCACCCAGCCGTCATAGCCGTGGTTGACTGCCTTCGCCTTACCCTGGCTGTCCATGTACGGCATGATTCCGTATTTGGTCGCGAGCGCCGGTGAGTTGCGTTCAAGTGCCTCGATGATGCGACCGGCATAGGCTGTATGCCCGACCTTGTCGGAGGAGAAGTTCGACAGAACTTCGCCGAAGCTGGCCTGGCTGGTGCCTGACGGCATGGTCTTATAGAGGTCAGCGAAGAAATCGAGATAGGCTGCAACTTTCGGCGCATTGGTGGGATTGTCGATCGCGACGTTCCACTTGTCGTCGAACAGCTTGACGCCCTCGGCCCACATGAAGCCCGGCGAGAGCCAATTGGTCGCGCCGTTGCTGCCGATCGGGAACAGCGCGCCGGAGCGGCCATCCTCGTTTAGCGCCTGCGAGTTCTTGAGCATGTCGGCCCAGGTCTTGGGAACGCTCAGGCCCTTCTTTTCGTAGAGATCCTTGCGATAGTAGATCCACGCCAGATTGTAATCGTAGGGATACCAATAGGTTTCGCCCTTGATGGGGAAAAGAATCTTCGGTCCCCACTTGTGCTTGCTGGTCAGTTCGGTCAGCGGCATCAAATGCCCTTCCGCCTGCAGCAGCAGAACGTGCCCCACGAACGCAAAGGTCGCGATGTCATAAGGTTGACCGCCGCGCAGCGAGGTCGTCACCTTGGTAAAAGCATCGTCGAGCGGCACTGAATCGACAATGACCTGCGTGCCGAACTGACGTTCGTATTCAGCACATGCGACCTTCAGCGCGCGGATGCTGTCGATCGATGTTTCAGTGTTGAGGAAGCGGATTGTCTTCTTGCCCTGTCCCCAAACTGCGGGCGCGCCAAGCGTACCCGCCGCGATCCCTGCGCCGACTGCGCCGGCACCCTTGATGAGCGTGCGACGGTCGATATTCGATTTCCCGTTCTTAGACATTTCGTTGTCTCCCATGGCAAATTCACTGTTGTGAATGTTCGTTCTGGTTTCTTGGTCGCCTAAAGTCGCTGTCCCGTTGCTTGCGAGAACAGGTGGAGCCGACCGGCCTGAAGCCAGACGGGAATGCGCTGGCCGAATTTCCAGTTGTCAACGCGATCGGTGAGAATGCGCAGCCGCGCGCCGTTCACTTCGCCGATGGAGAGTGTCTGCGCGCCGAGTTGCTCGATAACGCCGACCTCGAACGTCAGCGAGTCCGGCCCTTCGCCGAGCGCGATGTGCTCGGGCCGAATGCCGAGTGTGACATCCTCGTTGACCGCCTTGTATTCCGGCGGCAGCGCAATCCGCAACGCGCCGCTCTCGAACACGCCATTCGAAGCCCGTCCTTCGATCAGATTCATTTCGGGCGAACCGATGAAGCCAGCCACGAACAGATTGACCGGACGGTCGTAGACTTCCAGCGGTGCGCCGACCTGCTGGACGTGACCGTCGCGCATGATGACGATGCGATTGGCGAGCGTCATCGCCTCGACCTGATCATGGGTCACGTACACCATGCTGGTGCCGACCTCCTGATGCAGCCGCGCGATTTCCTCGCGCATGCGAACGCGCAGCTTCGCGTCGAGATTGGACAGCGGCTCATCGAGCAGAAACACTTCGGGTTCGCGCACGAGCGCACGGCCGAGCGCGACACGCTGCATCTGGCCGCCCGAAAGCTGCTTTGGTTTGCGCTTCAGGTATTCATCGAGGCCGAGCATCTTTGCGGCGCGCTGAACCCGCATATCGATCTGCGCCGGGTCCATCTTCCGCATCCGCAGACCGAAGGCGAGATTTTCGTAAATCGTCTTGTGCGGATAGAGCGCGTAATTCTGGAACACCATCGCGATGTTGCGATCCTTCGGTTCCAGCGCGGTGACATCGCGTTCGCCGATGAAGATCTTGCCGGAGGTGATTTCCTCAAGACCTGCCAGCATCCGCAGCGTGGTGGACTTTCCGCAACCCGAAGGGCCCAGGAACACGACGAATTCACCATCGCGAATCGTCAGGTCGACGCCATGAACGGCAACTACCGGACCATACGCCTTGCGAACTTTTTCGAGTCTAATCTCTGACATAGATCACTTGTTCTGGCCGGCCACGAAATCGTGGATGCGATGATTGATCGGCGCGAGCGCCCTCTGAATATCGCGGTAAATCGGGAAACCCTGATCGTAGATGGCAGCGCGTGCCGGGTCCGGCGTCGCCCGCGACACGATCTGGACTACTTCCGCTGCCGCACGTTCGTCCTTGAAGACGCCAACGCCGACGCCAGCGAGCAACGCCGCGCCATACGACGCATCCGCGACGGCGGGGAGTTCGACGGTGATATTCAGGACGTCGGCGACGATCTGGCGCCAAAGAGCGCTGCGCGCGCCTCCGCCTGTCAGGCGCGCGGTCGAGAAGCCGAGCCCCTTGGACTTCATGACGTCGAGGCAATCACGCAGCGAGTAAGCCACGCCTTCATAGAGTGCGCGAACGAAGTGGCCGCCACCGTGGTTGAAACCGGCCCCTACAAAATCCGCGCGCAGCAGCGGATCCCAGTATGGGCTGCGCTCGCCGTTGAGATAGGGATGGAAGAACAATCCTTCCGAGCCGGGACGCACCATCGCGGCGCGCGCATCCATGGCGTCGAAGACCGCGCTGCCGTCTTCACCTTCGCGGCGGAAGAACGTGTCGCGCAGCCATTTGTGTGCCGAGGCGCAAGAGTTCGTCGCAGCAATGACGTACCAGTGATCGGGCACGATATGGTAGTAATTGATCAGCGAAAAGTCTGGCCGCGCCTTCGGCGACAGCACGTTCACGGTCGCCGCCGTCGCCAGCTTCACAACACCGATGCCCTCGCGCACCATCCCCGCGCCGAATGTCTCGGCTGCAGTGTCCGATGTACCGCAAACCACCGGCGTACCTTCCGCCAGTCCTGTCGCCTGCGCGGCCTTCGCTGTCACCTTACCGACGACGGTGCTCGGCTTGACGATCGGCGGCAGCGTCGCCATCGGCCAGCCGATCATGTCGCACAATTCCTTGGACCATTCGGCGGTCTGCGCATCCAGCATCAGGGTGCCGAGCGCATCGATGGTGTCGGTCTCCCAGGTGCCGGTGAATTGCGCGCGCAGCCAGTCCTTGGCGACGTAAAGCCGCTTCACGCGTGCAAACGCTTCCGGTTCATGATTACGCAGCCACAGCATCTGCGGCAGCGTCCAGGTCGGATTGGCGCGATTCGCCCCGATTTCGAGAATGCGCGCGTCAGCCTTATCGCGAAGCTGCTGCGTCTCGTCGCGGCTGCGCTGATCGTTCCAGAGAATGGCTGGACGAATCACGTGGCCGTCGGCGTCCTCCAGCACTTGCGTGTGGGCGCCTGCGGAAAACGAAATCGCTGCGATATCGGAAGCCGGACGACCCGATGCCTTCAAACCGCGACGCAATGCGTCGCATGCCGCAAGCCACCAGTCATCCGGGTTCTGCTCGCTCCAGCCAGGATGCGGCGACGACGTCGCAACAGATGCCGACGCCTCGCTGACCAGCGAGCCATCGGCCTTGATAATGCTGATCTTGAGCGAACCCGCGCCAAGATCAATACCGACCAGAAGAGGATCAGACGCTGCCATAGTGGGCGTCCTCCCCTGCAGCAGCACGAATGCACACCATGTCAATCACGGCGAATGTCTTTCGCATTCGTGCCGGCGCGCAATCCAATTTTGCCGGGATTGAACAGATTGCCCGGGTCAAGCGCATCCTTGATCGATTGCAGGACTGCCAGACCAACGCCGAGTTCGCGCTTCATCCACGGATTGCGAAACAGACCCGCACCATGGTGGTGCGCAATCGAACCGCCATGATCCAGCGTCAGCTGCTGCACGGTATCCCAAAGCTTCTGGTGAATAGGCAGTGCCTGATCATCCGGCATCGGAGGCAGCCGCACCGTCATGTACTGGCACGCGCCTTCGGGATAAACGTGCGACCAGTGCGCGCCGAAATGAATTCCCGGATAGATCGCGCGCACGGCATTGCCGATGGCGTCATACATTGCGGGAATCGTGGACCAGTTACCGGTCACCTCGATGGTGTCGTTGAAGTAGCCCGCGTCATGCCATTTCTGCGAATAAGCCACGTAGCGATTCTGCTTCCAGTGCTGGTACGGGCCATCAGGCCCAACCTCACCGCCCTGAGCCGCGGCGATTTCAAGCGCCATGCTCTGCTCGGCCGTGACCATCGGCTCGCTGCCACAGAACTGCAGCACCGCGAGAAACGGCTTGGCCTTGAACAGCGCGATATCCTTGGTCCGCT
Source organism: Pseudomonadota bacterium (assembly GCA_040387615.1). Classification (GTDB taxonomy): domain Bacteria; phylum Pseudomonadota; class Alphaproteobacteria; order Rhizobiales; family Xanthobacteraceae; genus Afipia. The sequence continues at coordinate 100,590 of JAZKDK010000003.1, forward strand.
CGTCGCTCTCGACACGATCATAGAGCCGCACGATCGTCGGGCGCAGTTCGGCCTGCATGATCAGGCGCGCGCTATCCAACGCTGCCTGCAGCGACGGAAATGCGAGGACCACACCGCGCTCCACAGCAGGCATCTTGAAGATACGCAGCGTCGCTTCGGTGATAATTCCGAGGGTGCCTTCGCTCCCGATCATCAGATCGCGGATCGACGGACCGACCGAGCGGCGCGCAACAGGCCGCACTTCGAGCGGTGTACCGTTCGGCAACACGGCTTTCAGCCCCACGACGATGTCTTCGATCTTTCCATAACGGCTACTCAACTGTCCGCCGCCGCGGCAGGCCAGCCAGCCACCGACGGTCGATATTTCGATGGACTGCGGCAGATGTCCGCTGGTGTATCCGGCTTTGTTAAGCTGTTGCTCGAAATCAGCCCCATTCATGCCGGCCTGCACGGTGACAACCGCATCGGTCGGATTGATGGAGATAATCTTGTCGAGCCGGCGCGTGTCCACCATGATCTCGCCACCCAGCGGAATCGCTCCGCCGAGCACACCGGATCCGTTGCCGTATGGAATGATCGCGACGTTGCGCGCCTTCGCAAGCTGAACGATGCGAACAATCTCATCCTGGTTCGCTGGGCGCACGACAAGGCGCGGAACAGCGCCTGCGATCTCGCCTGCGCGTTCGCGGAAAACGGCAAACGGCAAACGATCCCGCGAATAGCCGAGCCTCTCATCGAAGGACGTCAAAACATTGGCTTTGCCGACGACGGCGCTGAACGCTGACGCAAGATCTGCATCGACGCGATCGGCATCGCGAACTGCAGCGATGGTGGTTGCGGTCATGACAGCCCCTGCCCAGAGGCCAAATTCGCCACGCTCACTCGACGTACTCCCTGATCGCGTCAATTTCTGTGATTGAACAAATCGTTTGCGCAATCGTTTGTTCAAACGTCGTATAAACTTCCGCGTGGGTCAAGTTAAAATTTATCGCGGAGCTGGGCCTGTGGAGGCGCGAACGATAAGACCGTCTGGCGCGAGTGGCGCAACAGGTTGCGGCGTACCGCCGTTCAGGAGATTAATCAGGAGATCAGAAGCAATTTCGCCCATGAGTTCAGTCGGCATCTTCACCGACGTCAGCTGGGGATACAGCATCGTTGCGACCGGCGCGTCGTGCAGTCCTATCACCGAGACATCGCGCGGAATTTGCAAACCGGCCTCATGCAAGACGGCCATTGCACCTGCCGCCGTCACAAGCGTCGCGCCCAGAACCGCCGTCGGCTTCAAAGCGAGAAGACTTCGCATCGCATCCGCCCCGCCCTCGGCAGTATATCCTGCCACGGCAACGAGTTTCGGATCGAAGGGAATGCGGTGACGCTTGAGGCCGTCGCGATACCCCGCGAGGCGTTCGCCCGCGTTGAATCCACCGGGCCGGCCTGCCAGATGCGCAATTCGTCTGTGTCCCATCTGCGCCAGATGATCGACGGCAATCGCTGCCGCAGCGCGGCTGTCCAGCACGACACAATAGGGACTGCCCGGCAGTTGCCGGTTAAGCAGCACGAACGGCGTATGAGTGGATTCGAGCTCTTCACGCAACAACTGGTCGTTATCGAGGCTGGCCACCAGCAATCCGTCGGCGCGATTGCCATGCGACAACCGATGATAGACCGCGTCGGTGGCACCTGACTCGCGATGCGCGATCAGCAGCGAATAGCCATGGCGGGCAGACGATTTCTCTGCACCGCGAATAGCCGACGCGAATACCGGGTTGTCGAGCTGGGGAACAATCAGACCGAGGGTCTGGCTGCGCGACGTTCGCAAACCCTGCGCGAGCGTATTCGGCGAATAGTCCAGAGCGCGCGCGCTCTTTAGAATGCGCTCACGGGTTTCATCGCGGATACGCTGATTTGTCTCGCCGCGAAGCACGCGGGACGCCGTGGAAATATCCACGCCTGCCATGCGGGCCACATCAGCCAGTCGCGGTCTCATGGATGCACCGACGGTTGCAATGAGGCCACAACCTAGAAAACAGACCGCCACGACGCAAGCGATCATGCAAACGGGCTGCCCTGTCGAGAGCGATGGGTCGCCTCGCCGCGCAAGGACATTCTACGCCAAACACCCAAGCCAAGGAGGATCAACGCTCATCCTTGATGCGGTCTTGCCGACGAGCCCTCGATCAATGGATCAATAGCAATGAGATCCGCCGCGTGGTCGCGTGCGGATCCCGTCATCTCATACTGCAAACAAAAAAGCCCCCGAAGGGGCTTTGTAAGATTACACTGCGTCCTTGGCAGCCTTGACCGGACGAGCTCTGACGATCTTCCGTGCAGGCTTCGCCTTGAAGGTCATGGCTTCGCCGGTGAAGGGATTGGTTCCCTTACGGGCCTTGGTCGCAGGCTTCTTGATAACAACGAACTTCGCAAAACCGGGGACCAGGAAGACGCCGGATTTCTTGAGCTCTTTATATCCGACCGCAGCAAGCGTTTCGAGAACGCCCTTAACTTCCTTCTTGGAAATTTCGGTCTCCGCAGCGATCTTCTCAATCAGCTGCGACTTCGTCATTTGGACTGCCATAACTACTCCCTTTGATTCGAGTCAGAATACACTATTGATAATTCCACCAAAAAGCGCTTCTGGTCAGCCGTTTGCACAGCTTTGTGGGCTTTTTCCCGGGGATTTCCATAGAAATCGTGTGCCGTCAGGCATTTTAAGGGGTTTGCGGCTGTGCTGCAGCCTTTGAACGCGGCTGGCGGGGGGCAAATGGAGGCAGATCCACGCTCTCGGCGGCGTCTTCAGTAATGTCCTGGGCCCGCCGCCATTACAGTCACCACCATAGAGTATGCCGCCCGGCGCTGCGAGATCACCGCAAAATGAAAACGCGCGGACGAGCCGCGCGCTTTCAATAGAAGCATTCACTTCGGGGCAACGGAGATGCGCCCCTTCATATTGGGATGGAAGCGGCAGTAGTACTCCACATCGCCGGGCGCCTTCAGTACGAAGCTCGCAGTCTTCTTCGGCTGAATCATTACATCCCAGTCGCCGCGAACCGTCGCCGTATGTGCGAAGACGTCCTTGTTCACCCACTCGATGGTGTCGCCGACTTTTGCCTTGATGTCCGCGGGCAGAAAATCGAGCTTGTCGACCGTTACCTGAATCGTTTCGGCATGCGCCGGGACGACAGTCGCCATCGACATCACGACAAGAAGAGCGGGCAGACCCAGTTCCGGCCTCATGGCGGACCTCCTTACTTCACGGCTTCTGCGACATGCTCGGCATGCTGCAGGTGGCCCTGGAAGATCTTGAGTCCTGTCTGCAGCAGGCTCTTGAGCTCAGCATTGCTCGCTGACGGGATCAGCAGCGTTTCAAGCGCGCCGTTGACTGCCTTGTGATAGGCGACTTCATTGGCGAGATAAGCCTTGTCGTAGGCAGCGCCGTCAAGCTTCGCGAGTTCGACCTGCTTGTCGGCGGCCTGCTTCGACAGCGTCTTGCTGGTGTCATTGTCTTCCGGCGTGACCTTCAGCTTTTTCACCAGATCCAGCGCCTGCTTGTTCACAGCTTCATGATCGCGCACCATGTCCTGCGCAAACGCTACGACAGTCTTGTTTTTCGATTTTGCAATCGCCTGCTTCGCAGCGGTGACATCAATGACACCTGCGGTGTAGGCGATATGCGCGATCTGAGGATCGGTGGGTTTCGCTGTGCCTTGCGCTAAAGCTGCGCCGCCCAGCAGAGACATCACGGCGACCGCCGCACTCAATCGAATTAGCATGACACACTCCTTTGACCCACGCGGCAAAGCCTTCGCGGATACCGTTGATGAGGTAGTGTTCATTTGATGAGCGGCGGAGAAAAAGGTTTCCGGATATTCCGCACTCTACGCAAAGTTTCGTCGCCACCGGATCACGGACGGAGGAGCGCATCGCGGCCGTCAGACAGCGGCCCCCCGCTCCATTGCGAGTTCCGCTTGCAGACTTGCAACGTCACGATAGATCGAGGCGACGGCGAGCACCCTGCCCTTGTGCTTGTATCGCAGCAGGCAATCCCTGGCGTTGATGTCTCCGTCGACGACGATTTCGTCCCATTGCTCAGCATGGCCGATATAATTAATCGGCACATCGTAATGCTGGCTCCAGAAGAACGGCACCGCGTCGAATGCCTCGCGTTGCCCAAGCATATTGCGCGCCGCGGTTTGTCCCTGGCGCTCGGCGACCACCCAGTGTTCGACACGAATGCTTTCGCCGGAATACGGATCCGGCCAGCGCGCGATATCGCCTGCGGCATAGATTCCCGAAACGCTCGTTTCGAGGTGCGCATTGACCACCACGCCGCGATCGAGCGCCAAACCAGCGCCCTCGGCCAATGCGAGCCGCGGACGAACGCCAACACCGACAACCACAACGTCTGCCTCCAGAACACTTCCGCTTTTGAGGGTCGCGTTCCGGCCATCGATGCTCGCCACCGTGTCTTCGAGATCAAAGATCACGCCGTGCTCCTCATGCAGCGCGCGCACGAAGTCACCCATCTGCGGACCAAGCACGCGTTCCATCGGCCGCTTCTCCGGCGCCACCACATGGACCTCGATGTCGCGCGCGCGCAGCGCCGCCGCCACTTCAAGCCCGATGAAGCTTGCGCCAATCACGAGCGCGCGCCGCGCACCCTGCGCCGCATTGATAATGGCGCGGCTGTCAGCCAGCGAGCGAAGCGTGTGGACATGCGGCAGCCCGGCACCGGGAATCGGCAAACGCACCGGCTGCGCGCCGGTGGCCAGCAGCAGACGATCATAAGCGACGGTCTCTCCGATGGCCGTCACAACGTGACGCGCTTTGGGATCAATTTTGGCTACGCCGGTATCGACGCGCAACTCGATGTCAGCCTCCGCATAGAAATTGTCCGGCCTCAGCGGAATCCAATCCTCCGGCGCGCTGCCCGCGAGATAGTCCTTCGACAGATTGGGCCGATCCACCGGCCCATCTGCTTCCTCGCCAAACATCACGATCTGCCCGCCGAAATCCTGCCGCCGCAGCATCTCAGCAGCGGCAAAGCCCGCCGCGCCGCTGCCAACAATGACAATCCTTTTGGGAGTGTCGGCTGGCGGTTTCGCCGATGGCTTTGATTGAGGTTTCGGCTCCAGCTTTTCCTGTACGAAGATCTTGCCGCTGCGCTGCTCGACGCGCCAGCAGGACAGCGGGCTGAACGCGGGCGCGCGCGAAGCTTCTCCCGTTCGCAGATCGAAGCAGGCATGATGCCATGGGCAACGGATGCTGCCGTCAACCACAAGCCCATCGGCGAGCGGACCATGATAATGGCTGCAATGCGCATCAACGGCAAAGATTTCGGCCCCGGCGCGCACCAGCAGGATTTCCTGATCGCCGACATGGCCGAGCAGCTTGTCCTCGATCAATTCTGCGGGCGAGACGCCTTGCGTCAGATCAGGGCCGCCGGGTGAGGTTTGCTCCTGCGTCATGATCTCTCCCTTTCGTTTCCCGTGAGTATATGTGACCCGTGGGGAGCGGCGGCGGACCGAACACCAACCTCGTCACACCGCCACGCCGAGGAACTCCTGTCGTGTCAGTGCATTGTCGCGGAAGCAGCCCAACATACGGCTGGTGACCAGATCGGTGTCCGCTTTGTGGACGCCGCGGGTCGCCATGCAGTGATGCGTTGCCTTGATGATCACGCCGACGCCCTGCGGCTTCAGCACGTCATTGATGGTGTTGGCGATCTGCGCCGTCATTTTTTCCTGAATCTGCAGGCGCTTCGCGAACACATCGACCACCCGGGCGAGCTTGCTGATGCCGACGACGCGGCCGTTGGGAATGTAAGCCACCCATGCCCGTCCGATGATCGGCGCCATATGATGCTCGCAGTGGCTCTCAAACGGGATGCCACGCAACACAATCATCTCGTCATAGCCCTCGGTTTCGTCGAACGTTTTCTGAAGAATCTCGACAGGGTCCTGCGCATAGCCGGAGAAAAATTCTTCAAACGCGCGGGTTACCCGGCTCGGGGTCTCAATCAATCCGTCGCGCTGTGGGTTGTCGCCAGCCCAGCGGATGATCGTTTGAACCGCCGCCTCGACTTCAGCTCGGTCCGGGCGATCCGTGTCGTCCTGCGAAATTTTGACTCGTTCCAGCGCATGCACATTTTGACCCTTCAACATATTTCCTCCCTTGCCGGAGCCCACGCGCCGCGCATTGAATCACTGACAATCATTGGATGGCCCGAAGGCCCAAGGCTCTCGAGCTCAGTCAGGAAGCCCGAGCCGCTTCATCACACCCGTCGTCATTCGCTCGCAGCGCCGGCCGGCGAACGGGAATGCGTCCATCAGAACAGGGCCGATCTGCTTGTCCAGCTGTTCACGCACCAGCTTTCGCGCGCGGTGCAGCCGCGTCTTGACCGTCTCCGGCCGCAATCCAAGAATTTCCGCGGTGTCTTCGACGCTCAAGCCCTCGATCACCCGGGTGATGAAAACAACCCGATAGACTTCGGGAAGGTTGTCGGTTGCCTGTTCGACGAGTTGCAAAAGCTGGCGCTGCGCCATGGTTCGTTCCGGATCGTCGGATTTCGACGTGAGGGGAAATTGAATGATCTCTGCGGGAGTGCGCTGCGCTTCGAATGTCACAATGTCCACGGTCGGACGCTGCGTTCGCAGCCGCCCCAGCGCTTCATTGATGGTGATGCGCGAGAGCCATGTCGCAAGACTGGAGTCGCCGCGGAAGCTATCCAGATGCGTGAAGGCGCGAACATAGGCTTCCTGCACTGCATCCTCCGCCTCGGCATCGTTCCGAAGAATGCTGCGCGCGAGGCGATAAAGGCGCTGATTGTAGCGTTGCATGATAGAGCGAAAGGCATCGCCGTTGCGCGCGATGGCGCGCTGCACCAGATCTAAATCGTCTGATGACGCAATGGGATGGGACTGATGCTGTCCCTGGGCTGATGTCATGACCTGTCTCCTGTTGCCCTTTGGATGGGCCGGCGAGGAAAAGGTTCCAGAGATTCTCGAAATCAGCGCTGGCGGCCTGCCGGGCATGAAATGGGGTTGGCCAGAGCGGCTTTGTCGTCCGGCTGACGATAGATCAGAAGACGGTCGACCTCCAGCGCCGCCTCCCCGCTGACGCCATCCGCCGGGATGCCGTGGTGAGAATTCCCAATGCACCTTGACCTCTTCGGCCAAATATGATTATATTCCTGTATACCTGCTTAGCCCTGACGCGTCATGACCGCCACGGCGCAGAACAGGAAACCTGAGTACGACGGTGGAGCGCCGGGAGGCGCAGCGCCTGTCGCATCAGGCGCGCACAGCCCTCGCAAGGCTGTGCGGCGGACTCGATCGCAAGAGTTCGCCAAAGGTGCCTCGCAAGCACCTTGGCGCCTCCCGCCGCTCCATCGTCCGCTCGCGCCGGAAGTGGAGTTTGCAAAGCTCGGATGCATTGATTTGCGCCGCGAGACCAATGGCGGCTGAGATGTGCAAAAAGTTTTGCCCGTTCATCCCCGCGGACCGGAATCCACCACGATCTTGTGATTTTTTGCAAGCCTTCAAACCGTCAGAATTCGTCGCGCCAGACGTTGAACATAGTTCATCCACAGTTTGATTTTCCCGTGCGACGGGATTGATGAATCATCGATCTGTGGTCCATAAGCCGTCTCCCGGCGGTCGTGATTCAGGATCGCGATCTTCTCGCTAAGAAAGATACTGCGTGGCCAAAACAGTCTCTCAACAGATCGCCGACGAGCTTGGTGTCCGTGAACAACAGGTCGAGGCCGCAGTTACCCTGCTCGATGGTGGCGCCACCGTTCCGTTTATCGCGCGATACCGCAAGGAAGCCACTGGCGCACTCGACGACGCCCAGCTGCGCACGCTTGAAGAACGCCTGAACTACCTGCGCGAGCTCGAGGAGCGCCGCGTCACCATCCTCAGTTCGATTCGCGAGCAAGGCAAACTCGACGCAGCGCTGGAAGCTGCCATTCTCGCGGCGGACAGCAAGGGACGCCTCGAGGACATTTACCTGCCATTCAAGCCCAAGCGTCGCACCAAAGCGGAAATCGCCAAGGAAGCTGGACTGGAGCCACTGGCAGAATTGCTGCTCACCCAACCGGAGAACGATCCGCAAGCGACTGCCCTGCCTTTCGTCGATGCAGACAAGCAGGTCGCAGACGCGGCTGCAGCCCTCGACGGCGCGCGTTCGATTTTGGTAGAGCGGTTTGCCGAAGACGCCGATCTGATCGGCGGTCTGCGTGAGCAAATGTGGTCGAATGGACTTCTCGCATCCAAGCTGCGGGACGGAAAAAAGGAAGCCGGCGCCAAATTCAGCGACTATTTCGACTTTAGCGAGCCCCTGAACAAGCTCCCGTCGCACCGAATCCTTGCGATGTTTCGCGGCGAGAAGGAAGAAATCCTCGACCTTCAGATGCACCCCGAGGCGACTCCTGCGACGCCAACCACGGTCAGCTCCTACGAACTTCGCATCAGGCAGCGCTTCGCCATTGCGGATCAGGGACGTCCCGGCGACCGATGGCTGGCTGAAACGGTCCGCTGGGCATGGCGCACCAAAATTCAGGTGCATCTGAACATCGATCTGCGGATGAGGCTGTGGACTGCGGCAGAGGAAGAAGCGGTCCGCGTGTTCGCCTCGAACTTGCGCGATCTGCTGTTGGCTGCTCCCGCCGGAGCACGCGTCACCATGGGTCTCGATCCGGGATATCGAAGCGGCGTCAAGGTTGCGGTGGTCGATGCAACCGGCAAGGTTGTCGCGACAACCGCGATTTTCCCCCACGAACCGCAGCGCCGCTGGGATGAAGCCCTTGCGATTCTCGGCAAGCTCGCGCGCGAGCATCGCGTCGAGCTGATCGCTATTGGCAACGGCACGGCTTCCCGCGAGACCGACAAACTGGCGACCGAGTTGGTGAAACTTTTGCCAGAACTGAAAATGTCGAAGATCGTAGTGTCTGAAGCCGGGGCCTCGGTCTATTCCGCGTCCGCCTTCGCGTCCGAGGAACTCCCCGGACTCGATGTCACACTGCGCGGCGCGGTTTCTATCGCGCGACGGCTGCAGGATCCGCTAGCCGAACTGGTCAAGATCGATCCAAAGTCAATTGGTGTCGGCCAGTATCAGCACGATCTCGGCGAATCCAAACTGTCCCGCTCGCTCGATGCTGTGGTCGAGGATTGCGTGAACGCGGTCGGCGTCGATGCCAACACTGCTTCAGCACCGTTGCTGGCGCGCGTGTCAGGTATCGGTGCCGGACTCGCGCAAAGCATCGTCCAGCATCGCGATGCAAACGGCCCATTCAAGTCACGCAAGGCGCTGAAGGAGGTGCCGCGGCTCGGCCCGAAGGCGTTCGAACAATGTGCGGGCTTCCTGCGCATCACCGCTGGCGAGGATCCGCTCGACGCATCCGGCGTTCATCCGGAATCCTACCCGGTGGTACGGCGAATTCTCGCCGCGACCAAAAGCGACATCAAGGCGCTGATCGGCAATGCCGAGATTCTGCGACAGATCAAGCCACAGACATTTGTCGATGACACGTTTGGTCTGCCGACAGTGACTGACATTCTGCGCGAGCTGGAAAAGCCTGGCCGTGACCCTCGTCCGGCCTTCAAAGCCGCAGTGTTCAAAGATGGCGTCGAGAAGGTCAGCGATCTCAAACCCGGCATGGTCCTGGAAGGCGCGGTGACAAACGTCGCGGCATTCGGCGCCTTTGTCGATATCGGTGTGCATCAGGACGGCCTGGTTCACATCTCGGCAATGTCGCGAGCCTTCATCAAGGATCCGCGCGAAGTGGTCAAATCCGGCGATATCGTTCGCGTCAAGGTGCTGGAGGTTGATGTGCCGCGCAAACGTATCGCGCTGACATTGCGGCTCGACGACGAACTCGGCGCAAAGCCCGATCGCGCCGTCAAGAGTGAACCGCGCGGCAGTATCCGCTCATCTTCAAGTTCGCCAGCGCCACGCAAGGCGCCGCCACAATCCAGCACGTCCGGCGGCGGCGCGCTGGCCGACGCGCTACGTCGGGCAGCCGAGAGCAAGAACGGCAAACCGAAGCCCGGTTAGGACGAATTGCAGCAGCATTCCTAGCTGTCGCGTGGGGTACGCGCCCCCGCGAGCCGGGCGCTTTATTGCCACTTTATGGACGGGTTGAATTATTCGGCGGGCTGATGCCCGTCGGGTGATTTCGGCTGTCGTCCCGATACCACGCATCGCGCTGAATGAAACACACCACAGCAGCGGTATCTCCATAGACCTACCCGACTTCTCCTACCGACATACCGGGCGCGCCCTGACCGCTGCGCAGCATCACGAATTTCGCACCGCGGCATGGAGCAAATCATCCGATGTTAAACATCGGATGATTGCATCATCCAGCGGACGCGTGCTAGCGTTTCGGAAACGCCGTCCTCGAGAACGGCGATTGGGAGACGGAAACCGGTGGCAAAACTCCGCCCAAGAACCATCAGCAGAGTCGTCAAGCCCGGACGCATTCACGCCGTCCTGGCAACGCTCGGCAGCGAAATTGCGCGCGACGTTATTCCGGTCGGCGCAACGCTGCCGCCCGAGCCCGATCTTGAAGCGCGTTTCGGCGTCGGTCGTGGCGTTGTTCGCGAAGCGATCAAGACACTCGCCGCGAAAGGGCTTGTGAGCGTTGGCCCACGTCACGGAACCCGCGTGCTGCCCCGCCACGACTGGAGCCTGCTCGACCGCGACGTGTTGAGCTGGCTGGTCGGCAAAGGTGATCCGGATCGCGAACTGTTGCTGGAAATCCAGGAAGTTCGCTCCATCATCGAACCAGCCGCGGCCGCATTGGCGGCAAAGCGCGCAACGAAAACCGATCGACTGCGCATCAATGCGGCATTGGCCGCGATGGAAACGTCGCACGATCAGGCCAGCGCCATTGCTGCCGACAAGGCTTTTCACCTGGCGGTCCTGGACGCGACCCACAACCGGGTGTTTCAGGGCTTCCGGGGCGCAATCGATACCATTCTCAGCACGGTTTTTCTGGTCGCCGTCGGCAGCGTCGGCTGGTTCGATGACAATCTGCCCAATCACGCCTCCGTGGCGCACGCCATCGACGAAGGCAATTCTCGCAAGGCGCGTGCCGCCATGGAGCAGGTTCTCGGGTTCACCGAGTCCAAACTCGCAAAAGGGAAATCCGGCGGCGCACGGCTTTCGCCCAATCAGTCTACAGCCAAGCCGAAGACCCAGAGGAAGCAATATGTATCGTGATATGAAGGGCTCGACCCATGTGCTCGCATCGCCGGAGATCGCGATCGTCGCGATTCCGGAAGACGAGCGCGTGTGGGTGCCGCAGGCCCCCGACGTCTGGTTCAGGCCGTTGATGCTCAACACCCGGCAAGGCCAGTGGTGTAACCTGCTCCGCGTGCGAAAATCCGGCGTGCTGTCGCGACATCTGCATCCGAATCCCGTTCATGGCTTCGTGCTGAAGGGAAAGTGGTTTTACCGCGAGCACAAATGGGTCGCCACGGAAGGTTCCTACGTGTTCGAACCGCCGGGTGAGATTCACACGCTCGTCGTGCCTGAAGACACCTCCGAAATGATCACCTTCTTCAACATTCAGGGATCGATGGTCTATCTCGACGAGCAGAACAAGCACGTCGGCTATGAGGACGTGTTCACCAAGATCGACATGTGCCGCGCGCACTATGAAGCGAGCGGTCTCGGTCGCGATTACGTCGATCAGTTCATCCGATGATGGACGGGTCCGCCATACCGCGTGAGACAGCGTCCGCAGCGTGGGCGTCGATCTGGTACGCCGGAAAACGCGTGCTCGTCACCGGTGGAACGTCAGGAATTGGCGCGGGCATCGCACGCGGCTTTGTGGAGGCAGGTGCAACCGTCTCCGTCGCAGGCGTCGGCGATGCCGAAATTGCAGCAGCAGCTTCCGATCCTGTGTTGAGCAAAGCACGCGCGCATCAACTGGATGTGCGTGACGGAGACGCCATCAAATCCTTGATCGGCTCCCTCGACGGCCTCGACGTTCTGATCAATTGCGCCGGCGTCATTCGCCGCGGCGAGGAACTCGATCCCGATGTGTTCCAGTCGGTGATCGATATCAACCTCAACGGCACCATGCGCATGTGCGCTGCCGCGCGGCCGCTATTGGCGAGTTCGAACGGCGCAATCGTCAATCTGGCGTCGATGCTCTCGTTCTTTGGCGGCGGTCTTGTTCCCGCATATGCCGCCAGCAAGGGCGGCATCTCGCAACTGACCAAGTCGCTCGCCATCGCCTATGCAGGTGACGGTATTCGCGTCAACGCGATTGCGCCGGGATGGATTCAAACACCCCTCACCTCGTCCCTGCAAGCCGACCCTGCCCGCAGCCGGCCCATTCTTGATCGCACACCGCTCGGACGCTGGGGAAAGCCCTCAGACCTGCTCGGCGGCGTACTCTATTTGTGTTCGCCAACCGCATCGTTCGTCACCGGAACAGTTCTCGTCATCGATGGAGGATATGCCATCGCATGACGGCGATATGTGGCGACGTGCCGCGCATCACGCTGCTCAATGACGATTATTCTAAAAGCGCTGAACAACAAGCGTCCCTTCAAGAAACGACAACAGTATCGGCCGGCACACCGGCCGCAGGGAGGTACCGTGCTGGTGATACCCAGTCAGAAGAGTCGGCCGAGATGGATGATGCGAGGCTTTAGCTCCCTCGCAGGTGCGGCCATGTTCGTGGCGCCGTTGCTCGTCCTTGTGATCCTGTGGGCCATTGTCGTTCCGCTGTTCGAGATCAATCCGCGTGTATTCCCGTCCGTGGGCGCGGTCGGCTCGGCCGCGATGGACTCAATTCGCGACGGCACGCTGATCAATCATGTCGGCGCGAGCCTGTTACGCGTCGGGCTGGGTACGCTGATCGGCGTCGTCACGGCTGTACCACTCGGAATCGCGATGGGCGTCAGCCCTGCAATCTCAACGTTCCTCACGCCGCTGTTTCGCTTTTTCTCTGTGCTAGCCGGCATTGCATGGATACCAATTGCGACGCTTTGGTTTGGCTACGGCTTCGGCGCGATTATCTTCGTGATCTTCAATGCCGTTTTCTTCGTGGTCGCCTACAACACGCTGCTCGGTGTCTCGACCATTCCTTATTCGTTGCGCAACGCCGCCGCCTCGCTCGGCGCTGGACGCTGGGCGCTGCTGACTCAAGTGCTGCTGCCCGGCGCATTGCCGAACATCGTCACCGGAATCCGCACAGGCCTTGGCTTCGCCTGGCGCGGATTGATCGCAGCGGAGATGATCGCGACCAATGTTGGTTTGGGCTACATGCTGTTCGTCGCCCGCGATTTCTATCGCACCGAAGTCATTGTGCTCGGCATGATCGTCATCGGCGTGCTGTGGCTGCTGATCGACCGTCTGCTGCTCGTTCCATTAGAGCGCTCGACCATTGAGCGCTGGGGCATGGTGAGGCGCGCATGAATGTCATCCTGAAAGGCTGGAGCGCCTATACCCGAATGACCGTCCGCTGGCCGGGCCTTGCCGCTGTCATTCCGTTCATTCCGGTGGTTTTACTCTGGACCGCGATCTCCGAGGCGGGAGTATTTCCGCGTGCATTCTTTCCCGGTCCGGGCGATGTCGTGCGATCGTTTTTCACGCTCACATACAAAGGCATCCTGCCGGACTATCTTCAGGACAGCTTAATTCGGCTGATCACCGGCGCTGCAGTCGGCATGGCGATTGGTATTCCGCTCGGCATCCTGATCGGCACCAGCCGCTGGGCACATCGCGCCTGCTGGCCAATCTTGCTGTTCTTCCAGGCCATCGGCGACATCGCGTGGCTGCCGATCCTGCTGATCTGGTTCGGCTTCGGTCTCACCACCATGACCTTCGTGATCGTTTACACGGTGCTGTTCCCGGTGGTCCTCAACACCGTCCTCGGCGTTGAGTCTGTGCCGCGCGATCTCGCACGTGCCGCCCGCAGCCTCGGCGCTTCGCGCGCACGCGTGCTCTGGGAGGTGACGCTGCCCGGCGCACTCCCCAACATCATCACCGGCCTGCGCAACGGCCTCGGCTACGGCTGGCGCGCGCTCATCGCTGTAGAAATCATCGTCGGCACCAGTGGCATCGGATTCATGATGTTCGACGCGCGCCGCGCGGGCTCAACTGTCGAGATCATTCTCGGCATGATCATTCTCGGACTGCTTTGGTACATCGTGGACGCTTGGATTCTTGCGCCGATCGAGCGCGCGACCGGCAAACGCTGGGGACTGGTGACATCATGAGCACACTTTCGATCCGCAATCTCGCAAAGACCTACTTTGATCCGTATGCCGGAGAGCATGTGAATGCCGTCCGGGATGTATCGCTCGACGTCGAACAGGGAGAATTCGTCTCGGTTGTCGGACCATCCGGCTGCGGCAAGACCACGATTCTCAACATGGTCGCCGGTTTCATCCCACACTCCAGCGGCGAAATCCTGCTGAACGGCAAGGCCATTGATGGTCCAGGTCCCGAGCGTGGCGTGGTGTTCCAGTCATTCGCACTGTTTCCCTGGAAGACCGTTCTCGACAATGTCGGCTTTGGTCCCAAAATGCGCGGCGTTCCGAAAGCCGAGCGGGACAAGATCGCCCACGAATATCTGGCGCTCGCCGGTCTGACCCACGCCGCGAACCGCTATCCCAACGAACTGTCCGGCGGCATGCAGCAACGCGTCGGCGTGGTGCGTGCCCTCGCCAACAATCCAGCCGTGTTGCTGATGGACGAGCCGTTTGCCAGCGTCGATGCGCAGACCCGCATGACGCTGCAGGAGGAACTCACCCGCATCTGGCAGGAGCGACGCCCGACGGTGATCTTCATTACCCACGATGTGCCCGAGGCCGTGTTCCTCGCCAACCGCGTCGTCGTTCTTTCAAAGGGCCGCGTTCTCGACCAGGTCAAGATTGACCTGCCACGTCCGCGCGTCTGGGACGACCTGATCGAGGACGATACCTTCAAGAAGCTGTCCGCGCAGGTGTTGCACATGGTGCGCTCCGCATGAGCCTTGCATCCGAAGCCTTGCGTTCGACCAAAGGCCGTGTCGTCCTCGGCGTGGTTGCAGCGTGGCTGGGCTTTCAGCTCTGGCTGACGCTCGCTGCGCCAATGAAGATTTCACCGGAGCTCAAAGGTACTTCAGAGAAGGTCAATATCCAGATTGAATTACCTTTTGTGCCAGAACGCTTTCACGTTCAGTCGTTTCAGCAATATGGAAGGGTCGCCGGTGCGGACGACCATTCGATAGCACTACGAGGAGTCAAACGAACGGATCTCAACGCGGTTGCCCGGCCTTACTGGGTGACGAGCGTCGGGCCGATAAAAGAGGGAGGATAGTAATGAAACGATTATTGATGTTGGGAGCAGCACTGATGCTGGCATGTGCGCCAGCGCAAGCGCAGACGATGGTGAAAGTCAAAGCCGGTATGGTGACCGGCATCGATCAGATCGGGCTTCCAATCGCGCTTGAACGCGGTTTCTTCGAAAAGAACGGCCTCGATGTCACGATCGCCCGCCCCTACGCGACCGGCGTCGATGCCCTGAATGCGCTGCAGGCTGGTGAAAGCGAAATCGTGCAGGTCGGCGTGCCGATGATCGGCGCCGTGCTGCGCGGAATGGATCTTGTCGCGCTGGGTAACTACAGCGGCAACGCGACCAAGGCCGGTTCCGATGCGACCATGGCGGTGATTGCGCGCGAAGGCGCCGGTATCACCAAAGGTGACCTCGCAAGCCTGAAGGGCAAGAAGATCGCGGCTTCCTTCGGTACCATCAATCATCTCTATATTCTGGCCATCCTCGAGAAGGCCGGCTTGAAACCCGAAGACGTGACGCTGGTGAACACCCCGCCACCGGATATGACGGTCGCGTTGCTCGCCAAAGGCATCGACGCCTTCTCGGCGTGGGATCCATGGCCCATCGTCGCAGGCAAGGATGTTCCCGGCTCCATCGAGGTGATCCGCGGCGGTGACGTGATCTCCTATCTCGGATTCAATGTCGCCTTGCGTCCCTGGGTCGAGAAGAATGGCGAGACCATCGAGAAGTTTCTCGCCGCTGTCTCAGAAGCCGATCAGTGGATGCGCAAAAATCCGAAGCTGGCTGCGGGAATCGCGACCCGCTGGATTCCCGGTCTGAAGCCGGAAATCGCAGAAGCTGCGATGCAGTTCAACATCCAGCAGGCCGACCGGCGTCTGTCCGCGAACAACTTTCGTGCACTCTGGAGCGCGGAAGATCGTCTTGCACGGCTTGGTATCCTGAAGTCGACGTTCGACGTCAACAAGCATATCGAACCGAAGCACATCCTGAAGGTGATGAAGGATAAACCTGAACTGTTCGCCGACCTGCCGCCGATTCCGGCGAACGTCGCGATCGGTCCGGGCTACGTCTTCAAGCCCTGAAAACGAATTCACGAGACGGGCGGGTATCTCGCCTGCCCGTCTCGTGGATCTCCGATCTATGCCGCACCGCTCTGGATTGCTTCGACCCGGGAAGCAATTTCCAGAAGACGACGGTCCGAATTCCTGCGCCCGATCAGCATGAGACCAATGGGAAGCCCGTCAACCGGCAGCGGCAGCGAGACGGATGGACAATCAAGCAGGTTAGCGACGCGCGGATTGCGTAGTACGAGCCCGTTGGCTTCATGAAAACCCGCATCGCTTTCGATTGAGGTCAGAAGCGGTGCGCGGATCGGCGTAGTCGGAACAATGAAAACATCGTTGTCGGAGAACGACTTTTCAAACGCCCCGATGGCGCTTTCGCGAAGCCTCAGCATGCGGACATACTCGGTCGCAGCAATGCCAGCGCCCGTCTCGATACGGACTCGCGTCTTTGGATCGATTCCGTCCAGGCTGGATATTCCGAGCCCCCGGAGCGTCGCACCGACCTCGATTGACGGAAATGTTCCGATCTTATCGATCCGTGCGATATCATCGAGAGCCGGGTCGATCGATCCATCTTCGATCTGCACGCCGGATGCCCGAAGCCGCTGAACCGCATCCTCAAATGCTTCCAGCACCTCCACTTCGCATCGATCAAAGAGCCGCCCGCGAGCGACGATCAGACGGAAGCTGTCAGGAGAGGCCTCGAGGAGCGGCGTCGGCGATGCCTGTCCCGACAGGACCTGCTCGGCGGCGGCACACTCCGCCACGCTCAAAGCTAGCGGCCCAACCGTATCGAGACTCGAAGACAGCGAGAAAGCGCCCGCCGTCGGTATGCGCCCACTCGTCGGCTTAAATCCGACCGCGCCCGACAGCGCCGCTGGAATCCGGATCGAGCCACCGGTATCGCTACCGATTGCGATTTCCGCCATGCCATCAACAACCGATACAACGGCTCCGGATGATGAGCCGCCCGGAGCGCGTTCGCGATCTCGTGGATTGCCGGGCACGCCGTCATGCGGATTGGTGCCGAGCGCAGAGAAAGCAAACTCGGTCATTTGGGTCTTGCCGATGACGACGGCACCCGCCGCGCGCAGATATTTCAGAACAACGGCGTCGCTGGTAGCGGTCGGCAATCCTCGCAGCACGGCCGAGCCTGCGCTCGTCACTGTGCCGAAAACATCGAACAGTGCTTTCACCGAAACGATACGGCCATCGAGCGGTCCGCGCGTCAGCCCCGCTGCGATACGTTGGTCGGAAGCCTCGGCTTCGCGCCGGGCGCTGTCGGCGAACACCGCCGTGAAAGCCTTGCCACCCTCTCCATCCGGGGCGTGGATGCGGCCCAACGCCACCTCCAGTCGTTCAACGGCGGAGAGTTGTCGCGTGTCAGGTCTGGTTGTCATTAGCGCCCTGTATCAACGGTGACGATCAGGAGACGACCGGCAAAACCGGGATATCGTAACTATGCGTCAGCGAGCGGTTGAGAACCGGATCTCTGAGCTCCATCTCGAAGCGCGTTGCCGGACGGATGCCGCCGATGGCCCCCGGCGTACCGCAAAACATTAACGTGCCGGCCGGAAGCGCATCTGCGCCAGTATGCTTGCGAATGAGATCGCGCGGCGTTCTCAGTGTTGAAACCGGACTGTCCTGATAAAGAACCCGCTCGCCATCGATGGTCGCCCAGGAGCGAAGGGTCAGTTGATCCCAGTGCCCTTCGATATCGGCATAGGACCAGAGTTGCGTCCCGACGGGCTTGCCGCAAAGCTGCTTTGACAAGGCAATGCCGGATGCTTCCGCCTTGCGATCTGTGTGATCGGAGCCGATGCCGATCCAAAGCCCGTCAGCCAACGCGACAACCACCGGCTCCACCTCGCCCGAGCTGTCCGGACCGAGGACAACCAGTTCGTTCGATTGCGAGAGCGTCTGAGCCGCCACGCGATAATAGAGCGGCGTCGTCGAGGGGCGCGGAACACCGATTGCGGCGAGCTCTTCAATGTGATGCTCGATCGCGGCAGCGTCCCGGCCAGCCCATCCGGCAATGATCAACGAGTGAATCTCTACCCTGATGCGATCGCTTCTGTCGTTCGCTATGCGATTGAATTCCAGGAACATCTGTTTTCCTCAAGCCTATGCCGATTTCATAAGTATCTCGCCGCGCTCGATCTGCAGCGTTCGGTCGGCGATTTTGTCGAGCAGCGCGGGACTGGATTCAGTGATGAGCAACGCAAGTTCGGGCCGATGCTTGCGCAATTCGCCGAGCGTGCGCGCGTAATCCAGCGCCAGCGCCGGCGCCAATCCCTGAAACGGCTCGTCGAGCAGCAACAGCTTGCGCGCGACCAGGAGCGCGCGGCCCAGCGCGACCATCTTGCCCTGACCGCCCGAGACGCCCCCGCCCGGCCGCTCACGCATCACGTGCAACTGCGGTAGCAGCGTGTAAACCTCGTCAAGCCGGCGCTTGATCTCGCTCTTGCTCAGCTTCAGCGCCAACCCCGGGAGAGTAATGTTATCCTCGACGCTCAATTCGGCGACCAGTCGCCGGTCTTCCGGTGCATAGCCAATTCCGGCGCGTGCACGATAATGAGCCGGAAACTGGCCAAGATCATCGACATCGAGCCTGATGGCTCCGCTGTCGAGGTCGAGAAGTCCCATGATCGCCCGCAGCGTGGTCGTTTTCCCGGCGCCGTTGCGGCCGATCAGTACCGTCGTTTTCCGCTCTACGATATCGCAGCTGACATTACGCAGCACGCGAATACCCTCGATCGAAACCTGAACTTTATCGAGGCTCAGCATTACGCCACTCCCACGACACTTTGCAGGACTCTTTCGTCCTTGAAGACAACATCGGGATGACCTTCGGCCATGATCTTTCCGGCGTTCCAGACAAGAACACGGTTGGCATAGCGGGCGACCACATCCATGTCGTGCTCGACGAAGAGCGCCGTCATCTGCCGCTGCCGAAGCGCACCCATTAGCGCCTCCATTAGAGGAAACCGCTCCAAAGAGCTCACACCGCTGGTCGGCTCATCCAGCAGCACAAGGCGCGGCTTCAGGGCCAGCGCAATCGCGATGTCGAGCAGTTTCCGATGGCCTTCAGGCAAGGTGCTGCTGATGCGATTTTTGTCATCAGCCAGTCCGACCAGGTCGAGGAGCGCTCTCGCCTCATCGCGCCGGGCCTCGGTCTCCAGCGGACGAACCATCGTCCACAGGCCGTCCTTCGCGGCGAGCGCCAGCATCATGTTGTCGATAACCCGCTGATCGGAGAACAGCTGAGGAATCTGGAATGCCCGCGCGACACCGAGACGCGCGATCGCACGAGGCGTAAGCCGCGTGATGTCCCGCCCCTCCAGATGAACGCTGCCGGATTTCGGCCGGACGTAACCCGTGCAGAGATTGAGAAGGGTCGTCTTGCCGGAACCATTCGGCCCAATGACCGCGAGAAACTCGCCTTGATGAATATCGAGGCTCACGCCATCGGCCGCCTTCACCCCGGCAAAGCCGACATGGAGGTCTTTTGCCTGCAGAATGGTTTGCTTCATTTCGCCACCACTTCGCGGCGCACGAGCAGACCGTAGAGTCCTTTCGGCAGGAACATGATCACGATGATCAGCGCCGCCCCGACGATCAGATTCCATGCATCCGTGACGGTGACAGCTGCGCTGTGAAGGAGCTCCAAAAACAATGCGCCGATAAATGCGCCTGGCACGCCACCTATCCCGCCGAGAACGGCAACAAGCACGAGTTGTCCCGACGCTGTCCAGAACGCGAAATCAGGGACAACACGCCCAATCGCAAAGCCGGTGATCGCACCGCCAAGGCCCGCCAAGGCGGCGGAAACGACGTAAGCGATCAGCAGGACTGCCCAAACAGGAATCCCGAGGTATTCGAGCCGGACTTCATTTGTGTGGACAGCCGACAAAGCGTGGCCGAGCGGGCTATCAAGATAGCGATGAACGCCGAGACCGACCAAAACCATCAGCGCCAAACTGCCGTAGAACAGGGTGTTCTTGAAAGCCGGCTCGCTGAGCACAATCCCGAAAACAGTTGGAACGGGGATTGCCATTCCGTCCGTTCCGCCCGTAACACCATAGAGTTTTGCGAACAGGGCATAGAAGACCATCGAAACGGCAAGATTCAACATCGCGAAGAAAATCGCGCGGTAGCGAACGAGAAACGCGCCGACCACGGCGCCGGCCAACCCGGCCGCCAAAACGGACAGCGCGACCAGAGCAGCGAAGTCATTGATGCCAGCCCGCGCCAGGAAGGCGACGCCATAAGCGCTTGCGGCGAAGAACATGGCGTGACCGATCGAGATCAGTCCGGCACGAAGCAGGATCGCCACACCAAGCGCTGCAAACCCCTTGGCAATCGCCAGAGTCAAGACGAACTCAAGCCACGGTGCCAGTATCGGCGCGACAGCGAGGGCGAGAACCGCCGCGATAGCAAGACTTATCCGCATCATATCCTCCGGGCCGTGACCGAGCCGAACAGTCCGTAAGGACGTATCAACAAAACGATCAGCATCGCCGCATAGGGAGCCACGGCATCCAGTGCCGGGACGTAATAGATCGCCAGTACGCGCACGAACCCGACGATCAGCGATGCGATTGCAGCTCCCTCGATCTGACCGAGTCCGCCGATGGCGGCGACGGCGAATGCAAGAACCATCGTGTCCGCGCCTAATCCCGGAGCTACGCCGGATGTGGGCACAGCCAACGCCCCTCCTAACGCTGCCAAAAACACGCCGAGCGAAAACGCGAGAATGAATATCCGGTTGGTATCGATGCCAATCGACTGCGCCATTTCGCGATCGGAAACGACTGCCGTGATCAGCCGCCCGAGCCGGGTGTGCCTGATCAACAACCGCAAACCGATGATGACGAGGATCGCCATTCCGATCAGAACAATCTGGTAGTTCAGATAAACGACGCCGCCGATGAGCGACGTACCGAGAAGGCGCATGGGAGCATCCTCGTACAAGGACTGCACTCCAAAAACCAAACGCTGTACATCTTCGAGGATAAGGAAGAGTCCGAAGGTGATCAGAATCTGAACAGCTTCGGACTTTCCATAGGTCCATCGAATCAAGGTGCGTTCGATAAGCGGCCCAAACAGTGCCGCAACGAAAACCGCACTGAACAACAACGCCACGAATGACAGATACGGACTGAGCTGCCTGCTCACAATGAACAGGCAGATCGAGGCCGCCACATAGGCGCCGATCGAGTAGAGGCTCCCGTGCGCCACATTCAGGACGCGCAGCACGCTGAATACCAGCGTCAAGCCAACGGCCGCGAAAAAGATCAACGCGGCGCTGGCAAGACTGTCCAGTAACAACGGAATGACGATATTCGACATTAAGACACCTACTCAGACTGGCCTTGGCGAAGCGGCAGGCCGCTTACTTGTAGCTTCCGGGCTTGGGAAGGGATTTCGCGAACTCCGGCGTCAGCGTCGAAATCCAGGCGATGGGGTCTTGCCCTTCCTTCGGCATCAAGGCGTCACCCTTATAGCGAACCATTCCGCCGATCACGGGGAACGGATAATCTGGCGACTTCGCTGTAACACCGACAATCTGATCGACCACGCCATCATTGTCGGAACGCGTTTTCATCGTTCCGGTCAGCGTCACAACAGAGCTGCCTTTCATCGCATCTGCGATTTCCGAGCGTGTCGGCCACTTGCCGCCATTCTTCTGCATCGCGGCCTTATAGGCAGCCTGCACATAGAGCAGCGTATTGGCCATCTTGATCGACGGGAAGACAGGATACTCACCAAAGCGCGCTTTGTAAGCCTCGGCAAATTTCTTCGTTTCAGCATTGGCCTTGGCATCCGGCGACATCCACCAGCCATCACCCAGAACGCCAACGATGACACCGTCCGGCAGCGTAACGCGCTGAAGTACTGTCTCACCAAGCGCCAGAACCACCTGACTCGAGGTGAACAGACCGCGTGGCGAGGCCTGTCGCACGAAGTTTTCCAGATCTGCTCCCCAGAGGTTGGAGAAGATCACATCCGGACGAGCCGTGGCGAGGCGCGAGATTTCGGTTTGATAGTTCGGCGAGCCGAGCTTCGGGAAGAGTTCAGCCACGATCTGAATGTCCGGCTTCAGTGCCTGGAGCGCCGCCTTAAAGATCTTCGCGGCGTCGTGGCCGAAAGCATAATCAGGATTAATGATCGCGACGGTCTTCACATCCGGCTTCTGCGCGAGAAGGTAGATCGCATAGGCGATGAATTCCGGAACGGTGTTGCCGTTGGGACGGAACACGTACTTGCTCTTGCCGTCCATCAGCAGCTGATGGGTATCGCAATTCCAGCCGATAGTCGGAACCTCGAGCTGCTCCGCGAGCGGAGCCAGCGCCAGACAGTTTGCGCTGGACAATGCAGCCATCATCACCTGGTTCTTCGGATCGCCGGCCAGGCGCCGATATTCCGCGATGATGCCCTGGGTGCCCTGAGCTTCGTCAACATAGATCGGATTCACCTGAACACCACCAATGCCGCCCTTGGCATTGATCTGCTCGATCATCAGATCAGCAGCATTCTTGCCGGGCATGCCATAGGCTGCAGCGGGGCCGGATGTGAATGTGAAAATGGCGACTCCGAGAGAGCTTGGCTTTTCCTGCGCGACGACAGGACCTGCGGACGCGAGTCCGACGGTGAGCGCAAGGACAGACATACAGGTTTTCAATTTCATAGTGTTCCCCTCTTATGCAAGTTTGTTCGCTATTCAATGTGACGATGATGCAAGTCTCACACCGGATCGAAGTAGTGGATTTCCATCAACAAGCAGCCGTTGACTGACTTGAACGGTCCATGCAGCGCATGTGGCGGGCGGCATGCATAAGTATTGGGCGGAAAGCTTTTGCCGCCCTCACCCTTTTCATCGTTACCGACGATCAAGTCGCCGGAGACGAGATAAACCTCTTCCCAGTACTCGTGAGAGAATGGCGCCGTCGTGTATACGCCGGGCTCGAAGCGCAGCAGCCGCGTACGCGTCCCTCGCCTGTTCTCTTCGTCCAACCCACCGGAAAGGATCTTCTGCTGGATGCCTGCCGGATAACCCGTCGGAACTTCCCAGCCACTGTTCATATCGAGCGTGTAGAATTCATCGTGCTTCTTGTTGACAGGCATGTCTCTGTCTCCTCGTTCAATAATTAGGCAGCTTTGCTGGACGAAACTGAACCGCCCGCCAGATCATAAGAATCGAGCATGCGCTGAACGAGCGCGTCTGATCCCGCCCAGTCATAGGTGCGGTAGGAATGGCCCTTGGTGACGAAGGTCGCGCCCGCGTAGAACATCTCGTACTGCTGATGGCGCGAACCGAACTCGGATCCGACGGCATCCCAAGCGAGCTTGTAGAACTTCACCCTGTCGTGCGAGTTCGCTTTCGGAGACTGCTGCGTCTTCTCGATGAGACTTGCAATCTCCGGATTTGCAAAATCGGCGACCGATGACGGCAGCATGATCATTCCGCCACCCGCCAGTTCGCGCAGCGTGTTGAGCATGTGGGAATAGAGCTGTTGCGTCAGGACCTGCGCCGTATAAAGCGTATGACGATGCGGAATGAAGTAGGGACCGATATGGGACCCCTTGGCCTCCATTGCCGTAACAAGCGCATCGACCATCCCGGTTTCGGCAGCGAGCTGCCCCAGCATCTCGCGGACCTGCGGGAATTGCGTGACGCCATTCATGTCGGCAGTACGATGGGCCAGACCAACCAGGAACTTGAGTTTGACGCTCAATCGAACCATCGCCTGATAGTTCTGATAGACGTGGCAAGGCGTCGCGTGGAACTGCTTCTGGCACATTTCGACGTTGCCTTCGATGAAGACACGATCCCAAGGCACTTTCACATCATCGAAATAGAGAACTGAGTCGTTTTCGTCGAACCGGCTGGACAGCGGATTGTCGAAGATTGCTCCGGCGGCGTCCTCATAGGACTTGCGCGAAAGCATCTTGAGACCCTTCGTATTCATCGGGATCGCGAAGGACATCGCATATCGCTCTTCACCCGGGCGCATCGGCTGGATCGTCGTGACGAAGACCTCATCAGCGATGACGCCACCCGTAGCGAGCATCTTGGCGCCGCGGATCGTAATCCCCTCCGCGTCACGATCGACAACACCTGCGGTCAGGAAGGGATCGGCCTGTTCAGCGGCGCCCTTCGAGCGGTCTGCCTGCGGATTAATGATGACGTAGGTGAGATAAAGATCCTTATCGCGCGCATAGCGATAGTAGGATTCGAGAGCCCCCGCGCGGGCGGGATCATAGGCCTTGAAGACGTCGAGGCCCATATAGAGACCGGAAATGCAGGATGCGACGTGATCAGGTGCCCGGCCCATGAAGCCAGCATGCAGCGACGCCCAAGCCTCCAACGCCTTGCGCCGCTCCACCAGCTCCGCATAGGAAGTTGGCAGCTGCCAAATGCGATTGGCTCGCTCACCATTGTTGTCGAACGTCATCAACTCCTGATTGGCAGGCGCGCTGGAAAAATCGAACAGACCTGCCATCGACGTTGCGACATTGCGGAAGGCATGATGAGTTGTCACATCACTGACCGACTCGCCATTGATGTATATGGCGCGGCCGTCTTTCAGGCTCGACAGATAGTCCTTTGCTGAGCGCATCATGATTCCTCCGGTTAGAACTAGTAGTGGATGGGCAGCGGCCAGGTTGGCTCGCGCTCGGTTTCGTCGATGAGATCGCGGTAACGGCCGCGAAAGAAGATCAGCGGCGCGGGTGCGTCGGAATGAACCGCATGGCGAATGACGCGAACAACAAAAATGACATGATCGCCGCCGTCGTAATTTGCGTAGGGCTCGCATTCGAAATGAGCGAGCGCACCGGAGATCAAAGGCGCTTCGGCATGGCCGACACTGGTTTTTACCTGGTCCCACTTGTTTGCCAGGGCACGTGCGAACTTGTTGGAGATGTTTTCCTGCTCGCGAGCCAATACGTTGACGGCAAAACCCTTGGCCTCCTGCATTGCAGGCAGACTCAGGGCTTTGCGATCAACACTGAAAAGAACGAGCGGCGGGTCAACAGAAACCGAATTGAAAGAGCTCATGGTCATGCCGACGAGCTCATCGCCCTTCCCGCGCGCGGTCACGACCGCCACGCCGGTTGCGAATTCCCCTAGAGTTCGCCTGAAAGCACGGTCTTCCATGAAGTACTCACCTTTGACGGTCCCAACCCTTTTTATCTTTGTTATTTAGCTTTATGACAAAGCTATTATTCCTTGTCAATTGGTCCGGAGCAGCCGATACGTGGCTTGTTTCCCCTGCTGTGGTAAGCTCATGGAAATCAAAGAGAATGAGAGGCTTGCAGTGCTTGACGTGCTGTTGACGGCGTCGAAACCCGAGCTCCTCGACGGAGACGGCGACCAAACATTCCGCGGTCTTCTGTATGACTACTTCGCCTTCGGTCGCAGCCTGGAGGCCGCTCGGGCGAAATTCGCGAGCTACGTCGATCTGTCGCCGACGCAATATCTGATCCTGATCGCGATTGCGCACTCAACGCTGGATGAGCCCATGGGGATCAACCAGATTGCCACCCGCCTGTATCTGAGCGGTGCTTTCGTCACCATCGAGGTGAACAAGCTCGTGTCCAACGGACTGATCGAGAAGAGCACCCATCCAAGCGATGGCCGCCGTGTACAACTGACCGTCACGCATGAAGGCGTAAGCCGATTGACGCGGCTCGCCGCCTTTCAGCGCCCGATCAACGACGCACTCTTCGGAACACTGACACGCGACGAGTTCAGAGTGCTATCGCAACTTCTTGCCCGCCTCGCGGCCGATGGCGATCACGCAGTCAAGCTGGCCGAGCATATCGCAGCAACAATCCATCTTGATGCATCGCAAGAACCTGCGCCTGTCGCAAAGGCGCTGGCGCAGAAAAAGAAGGGTGCAAGACGCTAGAGACCATCAAGATATCTCGACCGCCTGTTTCATCCTAGAAAGCGATCCGAATATCGATCAAAGCGTGGGTCCGTTCTCGGCGGATGTGCTCGATCGCCGCCTTCAACGCAGCCGGCAACTCGCTGCCCTTTTCAACGCGGGTTGCGAATGCACGACTGGCCTGCGCGACTTTCGTAAAATCCGGCGTTGGCCGGAGCGATACGAGGGGCATATCGTTGGCGCGAGACGCGTAACCCTGCGGATACACATCGAGCACGGAACGCCGAACCGCCCCCCACTCCGAGTTGTTCAACACAAGAATCAGGAGAGGCAATTCCAGCGCCTCGGCGATCTGATGACAGACCACCGGATTGCTGAACATGTAAGAGCCGTCTCCCATCGTCGCGACGATCAGCCGGTCAGGCTCTGCAAGCTGCATTCCCAATCCGCACGGGAACGACCACCCGAGTCCGCCCGAATGTGGCTCCTGATACCAGGACCCATGATCTTGCAACGACAAAGGATCGAGGGGACAGCCAAGTTCGGACAGAACGGTGGCGGGCTTGCCTTCAATTGCTTTCGAAAGGCAATGGCTGACCCATTCCTTGGTCATCGCGTCACCACCACCCCCGGCCGCGCGCTTGTCTGTTTCCGCGCGGGTCGCTTCAGTAATGGTGGTCACACGCGCGCGCCGCGCATCTCGCTTCTGTTGCGTCTCAGCAAGTTTCGCTTTCATCGATGCCGCGAGACTGATGATGCAATTATCGGTTTCACCGACGAGTGAGACATCCGCATAAAAATTGCGAACGGGAAAACGGGAGTAAAGCGGATCCTGGCCGATCTGGATCACCCTGCAACTTTCCGGAATTCCGTGAAGAGCGGGCGACCACGGCGCCAATGAATCGATGATCACAACGGCATCTGCATCCTTCAGCCAGCGGGACGGATCGCTGCCCGCCGACATTGGATGATCCGACGCCATAGCAAGCTGGATTGCCCAATACTGAACGACCGGAATACCCCACGCGAGCGCCAGCTCAGCAAGCGCAGCGAAGCCTTCCGGTGAGCCTGCGCCTCTTTGCGCAACAATGACCGGGCGCTGCGCCGCAGCCAATATCCGCGCGGCCTCCGCCAGCGCTTCTGCGGCAGGCGCTGCTATCGCCGGACGAATCCGGCTCGGCGCTTCGATATTCTCCGCAGGGCAGAATTCACACAGAACCTCTCTCGGCAGACTGAGATAAACCGGGCCCTTGGGTGTCGAGCATGCGATCGCGTAGGCCCGATCAACGACATCTCGAGCTTGCTCCGGAAACCTCAGCTCATAATCCCATTTGGTGGCCTCGCGCACCAACGCCGTCTGGTCGCGCATTTCCTGGCCCCATCCAATCGGAACCGTTCGTGAGCCCAGCCGTCCCTGCTCGGTCACAGGTGTGCGCCCGGAAAACAGAATGACCGGAACGCGCTCGGTCGCAGCGTTGATTGCCCCCATGGCACAATTGGCGAGGCCGACATTGGTATGCGCCATGACTGCCTGGGCGCGACCTGTCGCGAGAAAGTAACCATGCGCCATTCCCATGGCGGCGCTCTCATGGGGAATCACGATTGCCTTCGGCAGGGGAATATCCTTCGCCGCTGCCTCCGCAAGCCCTTCGATGATCGGCGGGAAGTCGGTTCCAGAATTCGCGAAAATATAGTCCACGCCGACAGCCTTGAGGCGAGCAAGGATGGCGCCGCCGGCTGTTATCCTGTTGCGATCATGGTTCATGCAAATCTCAAGGTTGTTGAATGAGAGCCGTTGCAGCTCTCGTTCGTGAGTTCCTTACAATACCTGATGCACATCGATCTGAACCCGATCCAGATACCGCTCGCCAACACCAACGAAAAGCGATTCCATCAGCCAGTGATACTTTTCGCTGCTGGTTCAAATCGCGGCACGATACGAAAGCAGATCAATTTCGGATACATCGCTTCTTGTGCGACGCAAAACGGAGGCGCCAGAAACCGCGCCAAGACTCACCGCCGCCTATCGGCACTCTCACTGGCTGGCTGTTATGCCGCCATCAACATACAGAATCTGTCCGGTTACAAATCCCGATGCCGGTGCAGCGAAGAATAGCGCAGGACCGACAATGTCCTTCGGATCAGCGATGCGTCCCAGCGGAATACGCGCTTCGAGTTGCTTGCGAAATTCCGGATTTTCCATCACGTGACGGATCATTTCGGTGTAGACGAAGGTCGGCGCGACGCCGTTGACCGTAATGTTATGCGGTGCAAGCTCCATCGCATGCTGCTTCACGAGCATCACCAGTCCGCCACGCGTCGCGCAATAGGCCGAATAGCCCCTGTTACGCAGTCCCAATTGCGAACGCACCGACAACAGATGGATTTGCCGTCCACCTTTGCCCGCTGCGATCTGGCGTTTGGCCACCGCCTGCGCAATGAACATCGCGGCCTTGAGGCTACTCTCGTACACCTGATCGAAAGCTTCTTCCGTGACTTCCAATATCGGCTGCTCGATCTGAATCCCGACGCAGTTCACAAGAATGTCGATACGCCCGAAATGCGCGGCAACGTCAGCGACCGCTCGCTCGATGGTCGAAATATCCGCAGCATCCATGCCGACTGCGATGGAGCGATGACCCATTTTGATCAAGGCGTCAGACAACGCAGTGGCCTTGGCGCGATCGCGCCCACCGATCGCAACCGCGGCTCCCTGTGTCGCTAGCCCCCAGGCAATCGCTTCGCCCAGTCCTCCCGCGCCGCCCGGAACGAAAGCAACCTGCCCGGTTAGATCAAACAAACCCGCCAGATCGTGCCTGGCATCGATCCTGGGCGTGATCCGGCCCGGAGCATCGGCTGCGTCAGTCAAATTGCAGGCCTCCATTGAGATCGAGAATCTCACCGGT
This sequence comes from Pseudomonadota bacterium, assembly GCA_040387615.1. Taxonomy (GTDB): domain Bacteria; phylum Pseudomonadota; class Alphaproteobacteria; order Rhizobiales; family Xanthobacteraceae; genus Afipia. The sequence goes on from JAZKDK010000003.1 coordinate 129,753, forward strand.
GATGAATCCCGCCAATGGCGACACGAAGAAAGCGACGCAGTGCGCAAATTCTTCCGGTTCACAGAAACGGCCGACTGGGATTTGAGCGATCAGCGCCTGACGTTGTGCCTCGGTGAGTTGCTCGGTCACCATCGGCGTCTTCACATAGGCGGGCGCAATGCCGTTGACCGTGATCCCGAATGCCGCGAATTCGCGGGCCAGAGAAAACGTCAGGGCCTGCAATGCGCCTTTCGAAACAGTATAAGCTGTGCCGGCGGTTAGTCCGCCGGACTTCATCGCATATGAGCATGTGTTGACGATGCGCCCAAACCGTCGGGCCTTCATCCCGGGCAAGACCGCGCGGCTGAGATGGAAGGCCCCGTCGAGATTAATGCCAAGCACGCGGTGCCATTCTTCCGGAGTCGTCTCAGCGATCTTGTTGTTCGACAAAATGCCCGCATTATTGACCAGAATATCCACCGGCCCGAGCGCACGTTCCGTCGCCGCGACAGCTTGCTTCGCACCGTCGGCCGTCGAAAGATCCGCTGCGATGGGGATGGCTGCCACACCGATGCGCTTCGCGATGTCCGCGAGCCGATCTGCTGCGATGTCCACCAGCGCCACGCGACAGCCGTCTGCAGCGAGGCGGATCGCCGTCGCTGCCCCCATGGTGCCAGCTGCCCCGGTGACCAAGGCAACACGCCCATCCTTACCTGCAGTGCTCATACCTGCGTGCTCAAAGTAATGTCTCCGCTTTCGCTATCATATCGCCGCCTAGATAAGTCCGGACAGCGGGATCGGCGATCAGGCTCGCATAGTCCGTGCTGCGGTTGACGCGACCTCCGCTCACGGTCAGGAACTCCTCCGCGATTTCCTTCAATATCTCGAAATGGTAGATTGTGGTGGGATGCACCGACATGAACACCAGCCGTCCCTCCGCACGCAGTTTCCGGAAGAATTCAAGCATGAAACCGATATAGCCGTCCTGTGTATTGAACTGCGGTTCATCGAAAAGATGGACCATCGGCGTATCGCTGCCCGCGGACTGCATCAGCACCGGCGGCTTGAACGTGGTGAAGCGGCGCACCTGATACGACTGATGATAATGAATCGCCAGCCGGTCACGCTCGTTCGGCTTCACCTGCTGGATATTTCGTCCTGCCACCATGATCCGGCCTTCGGACGGCGTATTGCTGCCCGTGATCATCTCGAAAAGCGTTGTTTTGCCCGCGCCGTTTGGCCCGATCACACCGACGATGCGGGGTTGCGGAAACGCGAGGTCTGCCGATAACGAGAAGGTCTGCCGGCGATTGACCAGACCGCGGGTATAGGTCTTGCGAACCTTTTCGACGACAAGAAGCGGCGCATTTGAGGAAGCCATCGTTATTCTCCGAGCAGCTGACGGCGCAGCGCCTTGTCGTCCCGCAAGACCGTGGCAGAGCCGGCCCAGGCGACACGGCCGTTGTCGAGAATGAGAACCCGGTCAGCGACGGACAGCGCAACATCGGCGTTCTGCTCGACGATAATAGAGGCAATACCTTCATCCCGGAGCCGATTGATGGTGGCCAGCACGTCGAGCACGATCTTCGGAGCCAATCCCTGGCTCGGTTCGTCAAACAACACCAGACCCGGCGAGCCGAGCAGTGCACGTGAGATCGCAACCATCTGCATCTCGCCGCCCGACAGCGTTTCCGCCTCACGGTCCATCAGATATTCCAGCGCCGAGAAGATGCCGCTGACATCCTTGACCGACCACGAACGGAATCGCGTGCGCTTTTCCGCAATCGACAGATTGCGGGCCACCGTCAGCGTGGGGCAAAGGCGGCGATCATCCGGCACCCAGCTGACACCGAGCCGCGCGATCTCGTGGGTCGGCTTGCGCGTGACGTCAATACCTTCAAACCGGACGCGTCCACGCTTGGCCTGATTGAGCCCGAGAATAGCGCGAAGGGTCGTGGTTTTGCCTGCGCCGTTGGGACCGAGCAATGCCACCACCTCACCGGGCTCGACAGTCAGTGACACCCCGAACAGCGCCTGGGTTTCGCCATAGAAAACATCGATGCCGGACACATCAAGGATCATTGGAGTTTTCCAAGATTGGATCGCCGCACCCATGGATCGGATTTCAGATCTTCTGGAGAGCCCTGCGCGATGACCTGCCCCCACTGAATCACCGAGATGCGGTCCGCCAGCGAGAACAGCAGATCGAGATCGTGTTCGATGGCAACGATGGTGACTTTGCGCTTCAACTCCCCGAGCAGAATTTTCAGCCGCGCCCGTCCGCTCGCGCCGAGGCCGGACGTCGGTTCATCAAGAAAGAGAACCCGTGGCCGCGTCGCCAGCGCAACTGCAATCTCCAGCGCGCGGCGGTCGCCATAAGACAGGTCTTTGGCCGGGATACTTGCCTTTGCGGCGAGGCCGACATTCTCCAGAATCTCATCGGCCTGTTCAAACAGAAAACGATCACGTGCGACGGCATGACCCGCGTGAGATGCCATCTCCCGCATTTGCGGTAGCGCCTGAATAACGTTGTCGCGCGCCGAATACTCGTCGAACAGCGTCATGATCTGGAATGAGCGTGCGATGCCTTTACGGACGATCCGCTCCGGTGCGAGACCCGTGATGTCCTCGCCATTAAAGACAATTCGTCCCCGGTTCGGCCGAAAGCGGCCGGTCAGGACGTTGAAACAAGTTGTCTTGCCCGCTCCGTTCGGACCGATGATGCCGGCGAACATTCCCTCCTCGACCGTAAGATCGATGCGTTCAAGCACGACGCGACGGCCGAAGCGCATGTGCAGGCCAGTGGCTTCGAACAATGCCATCCTAGCCTCCGGACTCTTTGACGGGATTGACGACAGAGGCCGCCCCACGGCGGCGCGCCCACCACGCCTTGATATCGATCGCGACGCCCGCGAGGCCCTCGGGCTTGAACAATACGATCAGCACGAAGAACATGCCGAACCAGAACATCCAGGCTGTGGTATACGCGCCGACAATATCGCGGGTCAGAAGGTAGGCCGCCGCGCCAACCACCGGTCCCCAGAAGCTGACGAGCCCGCCGCCGATCAGCGTCATCATCACGATATAGCCCGAGTGATGGAGGCTCATGACATCCGGGAACGCTGATGTCTGCGCCATCGCGAACAGCCCGCCCGCAAAGCCTGAGATTGCCGCCGACAGCGTGAAGACAGCAACCTTGAAGCGCCAGACGTCGTAACCGACGAAGGTGGCGCGAGTTTCATTCTGCTTGATCGCTTGAAGGGTCCGGCCGAACGGGGAGTTGACCAAGCGCCACAGCGCAACGATCATGACGGCGAAGCAGGCTAGCACGAAATAGTAGAACGAGTTGTTGGATGTGAGGTCGAACCGCGCCACGCCGATATCGGCCGGCATGCGTGCGATCTTCAGAAGACCATCTTCGCCACCGGTGACCTTATGTGCCTTTACGGCGATGAACCAGAACACCTGACCGAACGCGATAGTCATGAATGCGTAGTAAATGCCGCGCCGGTGCGAAATGAACAAGGAGACAACCGCGCCGACAGCCATCGAAGCGGCGATGGCCGCGACGATACAAACCCACAGATTGGTTGAGATGTTGAACTGTGTCAGCCCGAATGCATAGGCACCGACACCGAAAAACGCGCCATGACCGAATGACGGCAACCCGGTGTAGCCCAGCAGCAGATTGAAGCCGAGCGCATAGATCGACCAGATCAGGATTTCGACGCCGAGATACGGATAGAGGCCAATCCGTTCGATCCAGAGCGGGACTGTCGCAAGAAATACCAGCGTGATGATCATGGCGGGCGTCACCAGTTTCGGCGACGCATGCGGATTGGGCAGCATGTCAGACCTCCAACACGCTTTTCTTGCCGAACAGCCCGCGGGCGCGAATACTCGTTACCGCAATCAGCAGCAGATACATCGACAGCAGCGACCATTCGGAGGCATATGCACCCGTCAGTCCGACCAGCGCGCCGACGAGAAGTGACGCAATGACCGCGCCCCAGAAGCTGCCGATCCCGCCGAGTACGATCACCAGGAACGCCGGGATGACGGCATCGACACCCATATGCGGGCGAATGCCCCAGATCGGCGCGAGGATGACTCCGGCGAGTGCAGCAAGCGACGTTCCGAACGCAAACACGATCAGCCGCAGGCGTGACAGATTGATGCCGAGCGCCCTCACCATTTCATTGTCGTGCGCGCCGGCCTTGATGATCGCGCCATAGGGTGTTTTCTCGATCACCAGCCAGACGAGACCGATCGCGACAGCCGCAAATCCGGCCGCGTAGAAGCGATAAGTCGACCAGATCAAATCCTGAAAGATGAAGCCGCCACTGATGCTGCTCGGCACCTGCAGAACGTAATCGCGGGTTCCCCAGACGCCACGAATGCCCTCCTCGATCACCATCGCAATGCCGAATGTGAGGAGAAGGCCGAACAGCGGATCCTTGGCATAGGTCCGCCGCATCAGGAATTCGACACCGATGCCGACGACTGCAACCACCAACGGCGCAATCACCAATGCCGCCGCATAACGACCGGCCAATGGCATGGACTTGAAGAAGTCACCGAACAAAGGAGACAGCGCAGTCTCGCCTCCGACGATGACGATGGCGATGTAGGCTCCGAGCGCGAACAACGACCCGTGGGCGAGATTGATCTGCTCCATCAACCCCACGATCAGCATGAAGCCAAGGGCGATAAGCGCAAACAACAGGCCGAGCGTGATGCCGTTGAGAATGTGTGGCAGCAAATCGATCATCGAAACATCCGGTGAGCGGATGCCGGAGCCCTGAGGCCCCGGCACAAGCGCTTACAGTTCAAACGTTGGAACCTGTTCGTAAGGCACGAGTTTGCATTTGCCCGCAGCGGCATCGTCGATCGCATCCTTCGGCTCCGCCCATGCCACCATCTCATAGTAGTCGGTGGTATCGGCTGGCTTCATATTGCGACGGGCAAGATAGATCGTCTGCTGCATCTGATGCGTGGCCGGGTCCATGTATGCATCGTAGTGCTGCATGCGGTCGGCAGCAGAAACCTTGATGCTCTCAAGCTGCTTGATAACGGCGATGTTGTTGGTCGTGCCTGCCCGCTCGATGGCGCGCAGCAATTCGCGCGTGGCCATGTAGCCGTTGTAGGACACATTGCCCGGCACCGGGATCGGCCCATCCTTATAAGCCGTCTGCCATTTCTTCACGAATTCGGCGACGCCCGGCAGCGGTAGCTTGTGATACCAGGTGGTGCCGAACACGCCGAACAGACTTTCCGGGGCGCCCCAGATATCCGGCCAGTCCTGCTGATTATTGATCCAGGCTGGCTTGCCGTCGAGTTTCAGTTGCGCGACCTGCGTGCGCAGCGCCTTGAGGTCGTCGCCACCAATGGCGGTCGCGACGACATCCGGCTTGGCTTGCTGAATCTTCAGCAAATAGGATGTGAAATCGCGGGTGTTCTGCGGCACCAGCAGGTTGTCCATGACCTTGCCGCCGCTGGCCTCGACCAAACCCTTGGTCGCGTTCGCCGTGGTGTGACCCCACACATAATCGTTGGTCAGAAGCAGCCAGTTCTTGCCGACCGACTGAATTGCGGCCTTGACGGTCGCCTTAGAGAAGTTGGTGCCGTTGCCATCCCACACGAACTTGACGCGCGAGCAGTTCTCGCCCGCCTCGCTCGGGGCTGACGAATTGGTGTTCATGTAAATGGTGCCGGTTTTCGCTGCCACTTGCGTGATGGCGTTGGCGACGCCCGAGTGGAGCGCTCCGATCAGGAATCCGCATTCGTCGCGGGTGATAAACCGCTCGGCTACGCGGCTGGCCGTGGCGGGTGTGGTTTCGGTATCGGCCGTGATCCATTCGATCTTGCGGCCGAGTACGCCGCCCTTGGCGTTGAATTCATCGATCGCGAGACGGATACCGCGCAGATCATCCTGTCCGCTGTTGCCGTATTGGCCGCTGGCGTCGCAGGTGAGGCCCAGCTTGATTGGCTTCTTCTGGCCTTGCGCCATAACCCTGACATGCTGCCACGGACCGAAGAAAGTCCCGGTCCCGGCGAGTGCGGCGCTGAGTGCAGTTCCCTTCAGAAATCTACGACGTGTCGTAATGAGCTTGGTCATCGACGTGTCCTCCCTGCAATATTGAACGCTCGTCCGACTTCAGCCGGCGGCGTTCGTTTTAATTTTGACGTTGTTGATCTTCTCCTGCGCGCGCACGAGCGCGCCTACCATGCTGTCACCAAATCCGAGTGCCGCAGCCTGTACGAACGTCTGATGCACGCACTCACCGAGTTGCGCCGGCATGCTGAGATTTTCAGTGAGATGCGTGTAGTAACGCAGATCCTTCTGGGCGAGACGCAACAGGAACGGCAGGCCGGTATCGTCGCCTTCAAGAATGCGCGGAACAATCATCTGGAAAATACCGCTGTTGGCGCCGCCTGCGGTGATGACTTTCGCGAAGGCATTGAGGTCGAGCCCGGCACGCTGGCCGGCCATCAAGGCCTCTGCGATCAGCGCCGCCTGCCCCATCGCGAGGAAATTGTTGACCAGCTTGGTGGTGTGACCGGCTCCCGGCCCGCCGACATGAAAGATGTTTTCCGCAAACGTATCGAGTGCCGGCTTGATCCGCGCGAAAATCTCCGGCTCTGCGCCAACCATGACATTGAGCTTGCCAGCTTCTGCCTCGCGCGGTGTGCGCGCCAGCGGCGCATCGACGAACGGCACCGACAGCGCCTGCAGGTCTTTATAGATGCGCGCCGTGGAGGACGGCTCGCTGGTCGAACAATCGACGACAATCTGACCCTGCTTTACCGCACCCTTCAAACCACGCGGGCCGTAAACCACCTGCTCGACCTGCGGAGAGCCTGGAACACAGAGAAAAACAACATCCGACGCCGCAGCAATGTCGTCAGGATGCTTGCCTTCGCGCGCTCCGCGCGAGACGAGATCATCGACCGGCGCACGATTGCTGTTGCCGAGGACTGTTGCCGAAAAGCCCTTTTCGACCAAGTTCTTGGCCATCCCGTGGCCCATCATCCCGACGCCGATAAACCCGATCCGCATCTCACGTCCTTGCTGCTGTTTCCTGCCTGTAGAATTTTTATTCTTTCTCTTGGCAAAATAGAATACATATTCTATGGAAGCTGTAAAGCCGGATTTTGCGGACACCCACATGATGCCTTCCCTGAAGTCGTATGAAGACCTCCGTCGCGAGATCGCGCGGCGGCATGCCGATCTATCGGATCGGCTGCAACGGATCGCCAAGTACGCCGTCGATCATCCCGATGACATCGCGTTGAATACAATCTCGACGCTGGCTTCCGAGATTGGCGTGCAGCCTTCGAGCATTGTCCGGTTTGCCAATGCGTTCGGCTTTGGCGGCTTCTCCGAGATGCAGCAGATTTTTCGGTCACGCCTTGTTGCTGATGCCAGCAGTGGCTATCGCGCGCGGATCGCCAATGTGCGCCGCGTCAAATCGCCTGAAAATTCCAATGATCCCGTTGCCGTGCTGACTCGGGAAGTCGATGCCGACATTGCCTCGTTACAGGAGCTGGGACAATCGGCCGATCGCGCGCTGCTTCGCCGCGCGATCACGCTGATGTCCAATGCCGGTACGATCTACATCGCCGCTCAGGGCCGCTCCTTCCCTGTGGCATTTTATCTCGCCTACGCGCTGGGACGCCTTGAAGTGAGGTCTCATCTGATCGACGGCATCGGCGGACTGAACAAGGCCGTCGCGCAGACAGCAACGCCGAGCGACGTTCTGATCGCCATCAGCTTCCGCGACTACTCGCCGGACATCGTGGGCGTGGTCGATACTGCAAGCGAGCGTCGTGTCCCGATCATAGCGATCACGGACAGTCCTCTAAGCCCCATTGCTGCGTCAGCAAAGGTCTCATTCGAAATCCGCAGCGCCACCGAAGATCGGCCATTCCGCTCTCTCGTGGCTCCAATGGCCCTGTCACAGGCGCTTGTGGTCGCACTCGGACATCATCTGACAAGCGAACAGAGATAGACATGAAGAAGGTTGTTCCCGGTCGCTCACTGGATATTGTTACGCTGGGCCGCGCAGCAGTCGATCTCTATGGCGAGCAGATCGGCGGTCGCCTCGAGGACATGACGAGCTTTGCGAAGTATCTCGGCGGCTGCCCGGCAAACATTGCGGCTGGCGCATCCCGGCTCGGCATGCGTGTCGGCATGATTGCACGGGTCGGCGATGAGCATATGGGGCGATTCGTACGCGAATCTCTTGCCAAGGAAGGTGTCGATGTTTCGCAGATTCGTACCGATCCTTCCCGATTGACTGCGCTGGTCATCCTTGGGATTCGCGACCGCGACACCTTCCCACTGATCTTCTATCGCGAAAATTGCGCCGACATGGCGGTCTCCGCCGATGATGTCGATCCGGCCTATGTCGCGAATGCTGCGGCGCTGGTTGTAACGGGCACGCATTTTTCAACGCCGGATGTCGATGCGGCAAGCCGCGCGGCGATCGCTGCCGCACGCGCCGCCAACACACGCATCGCTCTCGACATTGACTATCGTCCAGTGCTGTGGGGCCTGACAGGACGTGGAGATGGCGAAACACGTTTCATCTCATCGGAACAGGTCAGCGCGCATCTGCAATCGATCGTTCCACTTTGCGATCTGGTCGTCGGCACCGAAGAAGAGATTCACATTGCCGGTGGCAGCACGAATACGGTTACCGCGCTGCGGCGGCTGCGCTCGCTGACCGATGCCGTTCTGGTGGTCAAGCGCGGCGTTCAGGGTGCGACGATCTATGAGGCCGCAATTCCCGATCGGTTTGATGAGGCCATCGACTGCCCCGGCTTTCCCGTCGAGGTGTTCAATGTGCTCGGTGCCGGTGACGGTTTCATGGCCGGCCTTCTCACCGGATGGATATCCGGCGAGAGTTGGTTCAACGCCGGGCGGATTGCAAATGCATGCGGAGCACTCGTGGTGTCACGCCATGCCTGCGCTCCCGCCATGCCATCGCGAATCGAGCTTGATGACTTTCTCGCACGCGCCACGGCAATGGAGCAGGTTCACAAGGACACCCGCCTCGCCCACTTGCATCGCGTTACCACTGGGCGACATACCAACCGCCCGGTATTTGCGCTTGCGTTTGATCATCGCCGTCAGTTCGAAGAGCTTGCCGTGCGGAACGGAACTAACCCTGATCGCATCGCGGCGTTCAAGGAACTGATCGCTGACGCGGCCGTTTCGCTTAGCAAGGAATTCGAGAATTTTGGCGTCATTGTCGACGAGAAATTCGGACGCGACACCTTGGACCGACTGACGGGAAGCAATATCTGGATCGGCCGGCCGGTTGAAGAGCCAGGAAGCCGCCCGCTTTCGTTTGAGGGCGATCGCAACCCTGCATTAGCGCTTCGATCGTGGCCTGCCGAACATGTCGTGAAGTGCCTCGCGATCTATGATGCCGGCGACGATCCGTCACTCCGCGACGCGCAGGACAACAGCCTGCTCGCATTGCAAAGCGCCGCCGAAGCAAGCGGACATGAATGGCTGCTGGAGATCGTTCCTCCGCATGGAGTTGTTACGGAAGCCAGCATCGTTGGCGCTATCGAGCATTTCTATCGCATCGGCCTCATGCCCGACTGGTGGAAACTTCCGCCTTCGACAGATCCCGGCATGTGGCGTTCCGTTGGCAATGCCATCCGTAATTGCGATCCGCATGTCCGCGGTATTCTGGTTCTGGGCCTTGATATGCCAGAGAGCGATCTGGGGCTTGCATTCGCAAGTGCCGCAACCGAGCCGATGGTCAAGGGATTTGCTGTCGGACGAACCATTTTCTGGCCGGCGGCAGAGCGCTGGTTCGCAGGTGAGATACAGGATGCCGAGGCAATTTCGATGATCGCCGAAAGCTTCCGCCGCATCAGACGGCTATGGCCTGACACGACACTGGAGAGGCATCTGCGTGCTAGCGCGAAATCGTAAGCGCGGCCAAGCCGCACTTACAGCATCGCGATCTAACTGACCGTCCTACACGCCAAGCGCTCGCCCATCGCTACGAGGATCGTGCGCTCCGGTGATGCTTCCATCGGCGTTGATACGGATCGCGCCGGGATGTCCCGCAAGGGGGCTTTGAGCCGGAATCGGACTCATTTCGTGACCGCGTTCAGCAAGTTTCTTGAACACCTCTTCACCCGCGTCCTTTTCAAGCTTCAAGCTATCGCGTGAATCGGAGAACGTCTTTCCGAGCAGAAAACGCGGTCGCGAAAGCGCTGTGAGTGGATCCATGTCGTAGTCGATAAGCCTTGTGAGCACCGCCGCGAGCGTCTGCGGCTGGCCGTCGGCACCCTGCGTCCCATACAGAAGATGAGGCCGCCCCTGCTTGAGATACATGCCCGGATTAAGTGTGTGGAACGGACGCTTACCCGGCTTGAGGCAGTTGGGACTGGCGGGATCGAGATTGAACGAGGCACCGCGATTGTGCCACAGGATGCCGGTATCGCCCGCGACCATGCCGCTGCCCCAATCGAAATAGACTGTTTGAAGCATGCTCACGCAGTTGCCGTTTTGATCGGTCGCCGCGATGTAAACCGTGTCGCCTTTTTTGAAGACGTGCGGCCAGGGCAGTGCCTTTTCCATGCTGATGGCTTTGGCGTGCGCATCGAGACCGCTGTTCGAGAGCAACTGATTAACTGGGACGTCGGTAAACTCGGGATCGGCGACGTAGCGATTGCGATCGATGAATGCATACTTCACGGCTTCGACCAGCAGGTGATAGTAATCCGCGCTGCCTTCGGGATATTTTGCGAGCTCAAAGCGGTCGAGGATTCCCATGATCTCGAGGGTCGTGATGCCCTGCGTGGGCGGCCGCAGACCAATAAGCTCACCGCCGCGGTAACCGACACGTAGCGGTGCTTCATCGCGGGCACGGCAACGCGCCAGATCATCCGCCGTGAGGGGCGAACCGATCCTCTTCAGGCCGGCCACAATGCGTTCAGCAAGTTTTCCTTCGTAAAAATCGCGCCCGCCATTCGCCGCCAGCATTTCCAAGGATCTGGCAAGCTCGGGCTGCACCAGCGTTTCGCCGGTTTCCGGCATCCGCCCCGCAGGCATGAAGATGCGTTGAACATCCGGCCAATCCTTCAAATCCTTTGCTCGGAAGTCTTGCCAGAACCGCTGCGAAGGCGTGACAGGAAATCCTTTGCTTGCGTATTCGATTGGGCGCTCGAACAGCGAAGCCCAGCTCAGCTTGCCGCCCCAGGATTTGCGGCTAAAATCGTATGCCTGATCCCAGGTATCGACCGTGGCGGCAGCCGTCAGCGTGGATCCCGGACCTCGTACCGGAACGCTGCCACTATAGTTCGGGGGATTTGCAGCGGCCTGGCCGATTCCGGACAAAGTCCGGATGTTGCCCTTGCGATCGCTCATGATCATGAAGGCGTCGCCGCCAAGGCCGGTAAAGTGCGGATAGGTCACGCAGAGCGTGGCGCCAATGGCGATGGCCGCCTCAATGGCGTTGCCGCCTTTGCGCAACACCTCCAAACCCGCCTGAGTGGCAAGCTCATGCGGACTCGTGACCATGCCCTTGGTCGATTGGGCGAGAGCGCTGGAATTGGATAGCGCACAGACCGGACCCGGCATCGCAGCGGCAACAGCGGCAAAGGCCGAGGTGACAAGCAGTTCTCTCCGCGAAAGCATGTTGAACATTGGTGTCCCCTTCCCTCAATTATCGACATGGCGAGATCGTCAACGCGATCATTGGTATCCATGCGTGCGCAAATTCTTCTTCGTAATCTCCGGCTTTGACCTCGCGAGACGTAAATCCGGTCATGCGTTCCGTACAATATGCGTCCCGGTCTCACCGCGAAGCGCAGGCATCGCATGATCGAGATGACTGATGATCGCGCGCTTTCCGCCGCCTTCCAGAAAACGGATCGCCGCATCGATCTTCGGCCCCATGCTTCCGGGCGGGAAATGTCCCTCGCGGTGATAGGCCTTGATTTCGTCGAGCGTCACCTCTGTGAGTTCCTTCTGGTTGGGTTTGCCGAAATTGACGGCGACACGCGGCACAGCCGTCAGGATCAGCAATTCATCGATATCGAGCACGTTGGCGATATGTGCCGACGTCAAATCCTTGTCGATAACCGCAGGCACGCCCGTCCGTACGCCCTTCGCGTCGCGGATGACCGGCATGCCGCCACCGCCGCCGGCAATGACGATGGTCCCGCGCTTGACCAGTGCATCGACCAGCGAAATGTCGCAGACATGCTTTGGCTTCGGCGATGGCACAACATGACGCCAGCCGCGTCCTGAGTCCTCGCGCATCGCCCAGTTGAGTTCTTTGCTGATATTCTTCGCTTCCTCTTCCGAGAAGAATGGTCCGACAAACTTGGTCGGATTGCGAAAAGCAGGATCATCAGCATCGACTTCCACCTGGGTGAGAAGACTCGCGACGTGCCGCTGATTACCCTGTTCCCGCAACGCGTTCTCGATCGCCTGCATCAGGAGATAGCCGATGCCGCCCTGACTGTGCGCCACGCAGATGTCCATCGACATTGGCGGGATTCGGCTCATGGTGAGCATCTGACGCATCATGATCTTGCCAACCACAGGTCCATTGCCGTGCGTAATCACCAGTTCATTGTCGATCTGGGCAAGCGGCAGCAACGCCTCTGCTGTTTGCCGTGCGACGGCCTTCTGCTCGTCGGACGTGCCGCTGATGTCTTCTGGATGAACCGCGTTGCCGCCGATGGCAATCACCAGGCGGCGCGGAACTTCATTAAGTGTTCGCATAGCGGTTCACCTTGATCTCATTGGTCGCGATAGCCAGCACGAGTTCGCAAGCCTGTGCATTTGACGGCGCGACCATAACGCCTGCCTCTTCCAGACGCCGGACCTGCGCTGAGCGCACCTGCCGGTCGATCTCTGTGCCGGTCACCGAGGCGACAATGATGGGCGCATTGTCAGCGCGGTCTGCCACGATCTCCGCCAAATGCCCGGCTGGATCGGCGTGCGCGCCGTAGCCAATCACAAGATCGACGAGAATGACCGCGACCTCGGGATCGATCAGCGCTGCACGCAAGGCATCGTCGCGCACCGACGGATCAATCATGGGATGCGGCCGGCCCTGGGTATATTCGTCGGCCCCCAGATCGATGATCCGATCCCGGCCTACGCTCTCCGGCGCATCGAGATAGGGAACGTTGGGAATTGCGGCGTTCGACGCTACCTTGCGGCCGCCCGCTCCGAGAATCACCTGTGCCTCGGCACAGAGCGTTCCTCCCGCAAACAAGCCCTCGATCCGGCGCTCACCTTTGCGTCTCGGCAAGCGCGTCGCCAGCTTCGTGACGTTGAAGTTGCCGCCGATAGTCCGGCCTCCGAGCGCGAGTTCCGCTGCATGCTTAAGTGTGCGGGCAAAACGCGCGTTCGGCGGCAAATCAGCTGACGCTGCGCCGATGAAGCACACCGTGTAGGGTTTCGGACTCTTCGCGATGCGCGCGATCACGACCTTCGCGACATCCGGATGTGGCGGCTTGGAAATCAGTACCACGCGATCCGTCTCAGGGTCAGCATCCAGTGCGTCCATGGCCATCAATGTCGTAATGCCGCCGATTTCTTTTTTCAGATCACGTCCACCGACACCGATCGCATGCGAGATGCCCTCGCCCGCTTCGGAGATAAGGCACGAGACTTCCTGCGTGCCGGTCCCGGATGCACCGATGATCCCGATCTTGCCGCGCTTGAGCTTGTTCGCGAATGCCAGCGGCGCACCGCCGATGACGGCCGTGCCGCAATCCGGCCCCATCATCAGTAAACCCAATTCCCGCGCATGCTGCTTCAGCGACAATTCGTCAGCGATCGAGACGTTGTCACTGAACATCAGCACGTGAAGTCCGCGATTGAGCGCCTTGCGAGCTTCCGCTGCGGCGAATTCGCCGGGAACAGATATCAACGCCAGATTTGCATCGGGGGCGGCCTTGACCGCCGCACCGATACTGCGCGGCCGCCATGCGACCTCTCCCGAACTTTGGGTCTTTGGCTTGTCGAGTGCTTTCAGCGCGTCGTCGAGTGCCGCCCGTGCGGCCTGCGCGCTCTCCGCCCTCACCGCTAGGATGAGATCGTTGCCTTGCGCAGCGACATCACCGTCAAGAAGTCCGGCGTTACGCATGATGGCGACATTGGACGGCGTTCCCATCATCAGCGCGGCCTCAAGAATACCAGGCGACGCTGCAATCTCACGCGACAGCCGCATCAGCGCGACGGAATCCAGATAGAAACCCTTCCGAATTTCATTCAAAATGAACGCGCTCATGATACCCCCAAATCTTTCGCAATGGCCCGGACCGCTTGCTGGAAGCAGGCCATCGGAGCCTTCACCACGCCGGCACCCACCTGCCCGATTCCGGGTTCGCGATGCGCGATACCGGTGTTGATGATCGGTGCCAGCCCGGTTTCGACCACAAGCCGCACGTCGATGCCGGTCGGCACGCCGGCAAAATCGAGCGCAGCAATCGTCCATTCTGGATTCTGCCCGACAGTGATTTCGCCCATCGCCCGGGTGAAATTTCCCGCTGACGATGGCGCGCCAGCGCCGATGAATCCGGCGACTGCGGGCGATGCCGCCATGGCGAAGCCGCCGAGGCCGATGGTCTCAACAATGGCAGAGTCGCCCATGTCGGGATTGGCGTCCTTCTCAGAGTAACCCGCGAAGTAGAGCCCCTCCGGCATTTCGACCGGCGCGGTGAACCACTGATCACCGAGGCCGCTCACGCGCACGCCGAAGTCGGTGCCGTTGCGGCACATGGCGGTGACGATTGTCGAGCCGCGAATGCCTTTCGCCGGATCAGTCATTGCCTTGCCCATCGCCATCGCGATGTTCAGAAAGAACTGATCGTTCTGCGCGATGAAGGCGATGCAATCGGCGAGAATCTCGTTATCGGTTGACGTCCGCGCCATTGATGGCCCGACTTCTCTGAGAAACACGCTTGAACAGGCGAGATTGCGCTGATGCATTTCGTCGCCCATCGAGAGGCCGCGCGCGATGATCGACTTCAACTCGATGCCGCCGCGCGCCCGGATGGCCTTCGCCAGTACCGGTCCAAACACATCGCGCAGCCAGGCGAGACGAGCCAGTACGCTCGCGTCATTTCCGCCGAAGCGCATCACCTTGCCGAGCCCCTCGTTGATCGCGCAGTAGGCGCGATTGGAGAACCGGGTATTCTCGACGACGAAAAGCGGCATCGACACGGTGGTCATGCCGGTCATTGGACCGACCGCGCCAAAATGATGATTGGGGTGAAACTGAATTCCGCCGCTGGCTGCCAGTTCGGTGGCAGCATCGAGATCGGGCGCCCAGCCCTCAAAAACGATCGCGCCGGCGACCGCACCACGCATCGGGCCACACATCTTGTCCCAAGTGATCGGCGGCCCGGCATGAAGGACCATCCGGTCCTTCAATCCTTTCAACACCTCCCGCGCCGGAACAATGTCGATGAGTTTCGGCTCGCCTTCCAGAATGCGCGCCAGCGCCTGCTTGTTTGCTTCTTCGATCAATTTCATGGATGCCTCCTCATACGCCGAGCTTTGCAAGCAGCGACGCCATCTCGGGATCACCGCCGGCAGGCGGCGACCAGTCGACATGGACGACCTCGATGCCGCAGTCGCGCAGATCCTTCACGAAGCCCTCTAGGCCGACGTTCACGACTTTCACGTCGCCCGTCAGCAGGGCCTGGTACGGCGTATTTTTTTCCGGTGCCACCAGCGTCATCCTTTACTCTCTATCGATGGGTCGAGATTAGTAAGAAAGTTTTTACTTTGTCAATCATGGACGGAGACGCCTTGCATGAAATGCCGAAAGATTCCCTGCAAACGAAGAAACGAAGTGAGAGGAGCAAGGCTGCGGGCCGCCCATCGAGAAGTCATCCTGCACGAAGGCACATCACGAGCCCCCCGTACGCGGACGATCCACCCGTGACCTGAAATTCCAGTGATCCACGAGAATCACGCGCCGCAAATCGCAGCCTACCGCGCCGCCACCACGCCATCGCTGCGGGGATCGCTTGCGCCCTCCATTAGACCATCCGGGTGCCACACGATTGCGCCGGCGTGTCCCATGAACTCCTCGAACGCTCCGACCACCTGAACGTCGTGTCCGAGGCTGCGCATGGCATCGATTGTTCCTGCATCGAATCGGGATTCGATCTTCAGATTGTTGTTTTCCTCACCCCACGTTCGACCGAGCAGCCAGCGCGGAGCAGTAACTGTCGACTGGAGATCCTGACCGTGCAGCGCATAGCGCGAGAAGATCGCGGCTTGCGTTTGAGGCTGCCCCTCTCCGCCCATCGTACCGTATGACATCAGTCGGCCATCGCTCAGCTCGGCCATCGCAGGCTGGATGGTGTGGAATGGCAGCCTTGAGGGCTTGAGCCCGTTCTGTTCGTTCTCGGCGAGGCTGAAGCTCGTTCCGCGATTCTGCCAGGTCACACCGGTCTGCGGAAGAATGACACCCGAACCGAACTCCCAGTAAATACTTTGAATGAAGCTGACGCTCAGACCGCTGCGATCGGTTGCGGCGAGCCATACTGTGTCGCCGTGCCTGGATGGATCGGGCCACGGGGCTGCTCGTTCTGTCGCGACAGTCTCATCGAGAGCGGCGAGCGCTTCTTCCGTCAGGAAATCAGCCGCAGCCCGCTCCATATATTCGGGATCCGTCACGTGCCGGTTGCGAACACGGAATGCCGCCTTCGTGCATTCGACCAGCCGGTGCAGGTGGTCGATGCCGTCCGCTTCGTTAGCAATGCGTCGCGCGTAGAGTCCAAGGATCAGCAGCGACGCCAGACCTTGCGTCGGTGGCGGCATGTTGAAAACCTTGTGACCGGCGACATCAAGCGACAAGGGAGTCACAAGGGTTGCCTGATGACGTTCGAGATCAGCCAGACGAAGCGGGCTACCCGCCTTCTCCAGATCCGCAGCCATCGACCGCGCAAGGTCGCCGCGATAGAAATCGGACAGACCCGCTTGTGACAGGCGGGCGAGCGTGTCCGCAACGCGCGGCTGCCGGAGCTTTGAACCGACAGCCAGCGGAGCGCCGTTCGGCAAATAGACCTCAGCGAAGCCCGGCACGTCTTGCAACTCAGGCTGCTTCTTCTTGGTGTTTTCGTGAAGGGTTTGCGGAACAGGCACACCTTCCCACGCGTAACGAATTGCGTCCTGCAGAAGCCGTGACATTGGCAATCGACCGCCGTGCTGACGGCGACTGAGATTCTGCACCTTCTCCCAGCCGTCTACGGTGCCGGCAACCGTCAGCGCCGACAACGGACCGCGTCCGGGAATAGCGGCGCATCCGCGCTCGCGATACCAGTTGCGATCGGCAGCCATTGCAGAGCGTCCGCACGCCTGAATTCCGATTGGCGCCGAACCCGGCTTACCAATCAACCAGAAACTATCTCCGCCGAGGCCGTTCATGTGCGGATACACAACGGCGATTGCAGCAGCAGAGGCAATCATCGCTTCAATCGCATTGCCGCCGTCGGACAGAACCGAAAGACCAGCTTGTGCCGCAAGATGATGCGGCGCCGTGACCATGCCTCGATAGCTTCTTTTCGTCTGCAACATCGGAACGCTCCGGGTAAAAACAAGTAATAATGTTTTTACTTATATACCGTCAAGAGCCTTTGCCGCTGGCGCAAAGCGCCATTCGGCAATGAGAAGCACATCCTGCTGCCGGGACACATCGCAACAGCGGCTACAAACAAGAACTGCTCCGAGCACAAAGCCCGGAGCAGTCAAGTTCGGAGAAAGCCTGCCGTAAATGAACCTGTGTTAAGTCCGGACGGAAGCTGGAGTTCGCTCTTTATTGCCGGCAAAATTTCGCTCGACCGCTCGCAGCGCGATCAAGGCACCTGCAAATCCGTCACGGCCTGAGCTGTGACCGATCGCAGATACCGCGGCCAAAGCCCGCTCAACACCACCCACCTCGCCTCTTATCGTCGTGTGAATTGCGTCATGCATTGCGGCGGCTCCATAGCCCAGTGCCGCTGTCCGCAGATGCACCCGGCTGATGTCGTTGGTACGATCAAGATGCTCGCGGCAGACGCGCCAGATGAGATCCCGTACATTCAACAGGCCGAGTGCCGCCAATGCGATGAGCGTGCCTCCGATCAGATCATCGCCGGACGGCGTGAGACCGGGTCCAAGGCCGATCAGTTTTACAACCTCCGCAAAGTCCGCAGGCGACGGAATGCGCTCATCGAGCGCATTTATGATGATGCGACCAAGAGCGTCGATTGCCGGCGCAGCGGCGGTGGCAAGTGGCGTGAGCGTCGCGGGAAGTCGTGCACAACCCACCGCCGCCAATCCCTCCTCCGTCGAACCTGCGTGCCAGAATTGGTCAACGGCGCAGAGCCCGAGCCGCAAACCGGCATGGGTCCAACCTGGTGTTAGCTCTGGCCTCCAAATAGCGGCGTCGTCGAAACTGGCGAACGGCTTGTTGTCGATAAAGAGGATCGAGCCAGTCACCGCGACCGCAGCTCCTGCAGCTGGCCACCAAAGTGGCCGACACATACACAAAACGTGCAGCGGACCAGAGCCTAGATGCGCGAGGCCAACACAAATCCACTGACTGCCGAGCACGGCGTAAAAAGAGCGATCGAAAACAGCAACGACCCGGCCGACGCTTTCAACCTGAAGGACCCTCTCAGCAAGCAAGCCTAGCTCATGAACAGCCGGAACCTGCCGAATTTCAGCCCGCCCTGACTGCAGGGCGAGCTCCGAAGCTCGCATTCGATCTATGTTCATCATACCGAGATTCCGCGCCGCAATCCGGCAAGGAGGCATCACAACAAAAAGTAATAATTCTCTTACTTATTATTGTCAAACGGCAAGTCAGCGGCGAGAGCCGCCATCGGCGTCAGAAAAGGCATGTTCAGGAGCAGGATGTTGCCGCGTGCGATGATAAGGCGAACGATTACACGAGGTCGGACGCTTTGCCGCGCACAGGCGAGAGCTTCGGCGAGGCTACTTTTCTGCCGTCCTTGTGCGATGCACCGGGGACCGTCACCCATGTCGCGATGACATCGTGAGTGTGCATGCGGCGATCAGCGAGCCATTGCGGATCGCTCAGATCCTTGTCGAACATCAGCGACAACGTGTGCCGGTTCGACACATGGAAGTAGCTGAATGCGGTAATCGTCACGTAAAGCTGGATCGGATCTATCCCGCCGCGGAAAATACCGGCCGCCGCGCCGCGCCGCAGAATATTCTCGATGTTAGAGACAAGCGGCATGGTGAGCGCTGCAATCTTGCGGGATTTGCGAAGATACTTTCCGCGCTGCAGATTCTCGGTGTTGATCATAGCGATGTAGTCTTGGTGATTCTGGAAAAACGTGAACGTAAAATCAATGAGCTCTTGCAGGGCCGTCGCAGGATCGAGACTATCCAGGTTGAGCTGCTGCTCGGCAGCCCGGATCTCCGTATAGACATGCTCCAGAGCCGCCAGGTAAAGCCCGTTCTTGTCCCCGAAGTAATGATACAGCAAACGCATATTGGCCTTCGCGCGGGCGGCAATCGCATCGACGCGCGCGCCGCCAAGGCCATTCCGGCAAAACTCAAAAGTAGCCGCCTGCAGGATAGATTCCTTGGTGAGGGCGGAATCCCGCTTGCGCTTGCCCTCCGGCTTCTTTCGTACCGAACGCTTCTTTGCTGACGTCTCGTTCATCCGTGCACCTGGTCAACGCCTTAGAGAGCATCTGGCGACTTTAGCATAAGCTGCCGTTCCGGCGGGTCGTTCGACCTCTGAAATCTCGTTTTGCGGGCGGCATTTGACAGCTAGCTACCACACCAGCCCGATTGCAATCAAATAACGAGATGAAACGTCCATGCCACACCGTCGGCCACCCGCCGATCAGAGCATGCGTTTCAACGCCCATTGGCGATCATCGCTCCATTGCTGGCAATCAGACGGCCTGCCTTGTAGACGTCGCGCGGCTTCGGCCGGGCAATGACCGCTTCCTGGATGTGCTGCGCGTCGAGCACGAGGAAATCAGCTGCCCCGCCTTCGACAAGGCCATACCCCTCGATATTGAGCGCTTTCGCCGCTCTCGACGTCACCATATCGAACGCCAGCGCGAGTTCCGCATCGGTATTGAAGCCCGAACGATACCCTACGATCATTGCCCGTTCCAGCAGATCGCCATCGCCGTAAGGCCACCAGGAATCCCGAATATTGTCGTTGCCTGCGAACACGTTGACGCCAGCTTCATGGAGCAGCAGCACTGGCGGAAAGGCGTGGGCACCGGGCGCGTTCGTCAGAATAGACACCCCCGCCTCTGCAAGCCGATTTGCCGCGCGCTGTGCAATATCGCGAGAAACCTGACCGAGCGCGTAGGCGTGGCTGATCGTCACCTTGCCACCAAGCCCGAGCGCTTTCGTGCACCGCGCGATCTCCTCGATTTCAAACACACCGAGCAGGTCGCCATCATGCAGATGTATGTCGATCCCGACACCATGGCGCCCCGCGATATCGAAAATCGCATCGAGATGCCCCGTGATGTCACCGTCATAGCCAGCCGGGTCGAGGCCGCCGACGAGATCTGCACCGTTGCGAACGGCCTCGTCGAGCAATTCGCACGTGCCAGGCGCGGTCACAATGCCGCTCTGCGGAAAGGCAACGATCTGGATCGACACTTTGTCGCGATGCGCGTCGCGAACCGCCACGATCTGCTCGAGATTCCGTAACCCGATTCCCGGATCGATATCGACGTGGCTGCGCATCTGGGTCGTCCCCTGCGTGACGCAGAGTTCGATCAGACCAGCGGCGCGCACGGGAATCGGCTTCGCTTTGGCAAGCGCCTGCTTTTCAAATTCAACCCGTTCCCGGACGTTGAAGCCAGCAGTGCAAGGCCGATGGGGTTTCCACTCGTCGCCGATAAAGCCCTTGTCTAGATGAACGTGGCCATCGACGAGACCCGGCAGCACGAGCCGCCGGTTGAGATCGGAAGTTTCTCGCGCTGGCAACGAACCGCGCGAATCAGAAGCGATCGCAGCAATGCGGCCTTTCTTGACGGCGATATCAACGATGCGTCCATCGGACAGTCGTGCATTTCGAAACAGGGTGTCGATTTCAGTCAATTGAAGTCCCCAAAAATGTAGCCGGGCGAACGCATCGTCGGCTTAGCGCTGCGTCAAGCCGGAATGATTCCTTCCGGCAACGTGCGGCAATAGTCCGCGACGCCGCCAGCCGTCGTAATCCAGATGTCGCTGCGCTTCGCAACGATCGTCTGTAGCGCGCGCCGGAGCGGCCGCAGGCGATGCGGGTGGCCTACGAGATACGGATGCAATGCGATGCCCATGACGAGGGATTGCTTCGCCGACTGCATCAGCATTTCTTCGAAGGTATCAACGATCATCGTCGCGAATTGCTCACCGGAATCTTTTCGACCGACGATGGAGGGAATATCGTTCAGCTCCTGCGGATACGGCACTGAAAGAATGCGCCCGCCATCTCGGGTCGAAAACCATACCGGCTGATCGTCCATGCACCAGTCCAGCAGATAGCTGTAGCCAGCCTCGGCCAGCAGATCCGGTGTAACCGAAGATTGCGAAATCCAGGGCCCGAGCCAACCAGCCGGGGGACGCCCCTCCGCGCGCGTGATGACCTCGGTACACTCCTCGATCAGCAGCCGTTCCTGTGCTTGCGGCAATATGCCCTGCCGCTCCGAATTCGTCCGGCCGTGACCGACCACCTCGGCTCCGCGCGCCCGAAAGGCATCCATCACCTCCGGACAGTAGTCATAGATGCTGCTGTTCGCGAGGACCGAGACCGGCAGTGACAGTTCGTCGAACAGATCAATCAATCGCCAGACGCCGACCCGGTTACCGTAGTCGCGCCATGCATAGTTCAGGACATCCGGTTGCGGTCCGCCGGGGCAAAGTTCCGCGCCCAAACCGTCGCCGAAGGCGAAGTGCTCGAGATTGAGGCCGATGTAGACCGCAAGGCGCTTGCCTTCGGGCCAGCTGAAATCGGGGCGGCCGACAATGGCGCTATAGCCATAACGCCCGTGAGAAGGAACTTCGAGGGTTTGCCCTGATCGCTCGCCGGACGCCCTCGATGCGCTACCAATATCTGGTTGAAAGCCTCTGACGCCGGGCGCGGATTTCGCGATTTCGCCCAGTCTATTCGACGCGCTTGTCTGCGTGGCGGGTTTCTCGCCCATCCAAAAACTCCTTCAACGAGATGATGTGCGCTTGACATTCCAACTATAGTTGAAGAAAGTTTTTACTTCCGTCAAGCTTGCAGCAGATGAGCCGACGGGAAAGCTGGCGAGATTGCTCTCGATGCCGAGAGCATAGCCCTTAGCGGGAGGTTACCAGAATGAAGCACGTTTCGAAGTTGTCGAGTTGTTTTCTCAGCCGTAGGGCCATGTTCAGAAACATGGCCGGTGCAGCTTTCTCCGCAACGTTGTTGCTTTCATCCGGCGCATTGGCTGCAGACCCGATCAAGATCGGGCTTGTCACTGCCCTTTCGGGGCAATCGGCCCGCGCTGGCGAGGCCCTGACCCGCGGAGCCACCATCGCCATCGAAGAGATCAATGCAAAGGGCGGCGTCCTTGGCCGACCGCTGGAACTGGTCCGCCGCGACGACGAAAGCAATCCGGCCAAGGGGCTGATCGCGGCGCGCGAACTGATCCAGCGCGAGAAGGTTGCCGCGCTGATCGGCGGCCTCGACACTCCGGTTGCCCTCGCAATTGTACCGTTCGTCAACAACGCCAAGATGCCCTTCGTGGTGCCATGGGCTGCCGGCACCACCATCACCCAGAATGGCGCCAGCTCGAATTATGTGTTTCGCGTCTCGGCCATGGACGATGAAGTCGACAAGGCTATCGTTCAATTCGCGCGCAAGACTTACGACACCAAAAAGCCCGGTCTGATTCTCGTCAACAATCCATGGGGCGAGTCGAACGAACATGGCCTCAAGGCGGCGATGAAAGCGACCGGTACCGAACCTGCCGGCATCGAGAAATTCGAAGGCAACGACGTGGACGTCGTGCCGCAGCTTTCACGGCTGAAGCAGGCCGGAGCCGACACGCTCTTCCTGGTCGGCAACGTCGGTCCGGCGTCACAGGTGGTGAAGTCACTTGACCGCATGGGCTGGGCACCGCCGATTGTCTCCCACTGGGGTCCCGCCGGCGGCCGTTTTACTGAGCTCGCAGGCCCCAATGCCAAGAACGTGATCTTCGTGCAGACCTACAGCTTCTTCGGCGATCTCTCGCCTGCGGGCAAGAAGGTCATGGCCGCTTTGCAGGCGAAGTATCCCGACATCAAGGGACCGGCCGATGTCACTCCGGCTGTCGGTGTTGCGAACGCCTATGACACCGTCCTGATGATCGCGAGCGCAATCCAGAAAGCCGGCAAGACCGATCCGACGGCGATCCGTGATGGCTTCTATGCAATCGACCGTGTCGATGGCCTGATCAAGACCTACGAGAAGCCCTTCACGCAGGCAAAGCATGATGCCCTCACGGAGAACGACTACATCTGGACCCGGTTCGAGGACAACCGAATCCTGCCGTTCGTGAAAAAGTAAACCGGCTCGTTAGTCGATAACCAACACAGGCTCGCACATGTCAATTCTTCCTGCGATTATCACAGGACTTGCACTCGGCAGCATGTACGGGCTGCTCGCGCTTGGCTTTCACGTTACTTACGCAGTATCCGGCACGGTCAATTTCTCCCAGGGAAGCTCAATGACCCTGGGCGCCGTAGCCGGATACTTTTTTCTTGTTCTGTGGGGATGGCCGGGCGCTCTTGGCATTCCGGCTGTCCTTGCGATCTGCGCCCTGTATGGCCTCATCATCGAACGCTATGCCGTGCGTCCCTTCGTGCAACGCGGATCGGATAACTGGCTGATGGCCACCGTTGCCGTCGGTATCATCGTCGACAACCTGATGCTGTTTGTGTTCGGCAAGGAGCCTCGTGGTTTCCCCTCCATCCTCGCGGTGAAGCCGATCCAGATCGTCGAAGGGGCTGGCGTCTACCCGCTTCAGCTCCTCATACCTGTGGTCGGTCTGCTGCTGGCGACGGGTCTTCACCTGTTCACTCGCCGTACACGTCACGGCGTCGCCATGCTCGCCGTTGTGCAAAATCCAAATGCAGCGCGCCTGATGGGCATCGATGTCAGCCGCGCCATCGCTGCGAGCTACGCAGTGTCGGCAGTTCTCGCCGGGGTCGCAGCACTTCTGATCGCACCGTTGTTCAACGTCTCCTCGGAAATGGGAACGCTGTTCGGCATCAAGGCATTTGCCGCCGCAATCATCGGAGGCCTCGGCAGTGCATGGGGCGTGATGCTGGCCGGGCTTTGTCTTGGTCTCATCGAGGTGTTCGCCACCAGCTATCTCGGCTCGGTTTACACCCAGATCATCACCTTTGCGTCCGTCATCGTCATTCTCGTCGTTCTGCCCCACGGGCTGCTCGGCCGCGCTGGAGTTAAAAAGGTATGACTTCCCGCACAACCCTCCTCGCCGCCTGTGCTGTGCTGGCGATCGCCGTTGGCTATACCGCGGTCGCTGATAGCTACGCGGTGTTTCTTATCGCCACCATTTCGCTGACGGCGATTGCCTGTATTGGCCTCAATGTGCTGCTCGGACTGGCTGGGCAGATCTCGCTGGGTCATATCGGTTTCATGGCGATCGGCGCCTATACGACGGTGCTACTGATGGAAAAGGCCGGCTGGCCCTATCTGGCAGCGACCGGCGCAGGGATCGTCCTTGTCAGCATCATTGGCGGCCTTCTTGCCATGCCCGCGCTGCGCGTCAGGGGACCGTATCTCGCGATGGTCACGATTGCGTTCGGCTTCATCGTCGAGCATGGCACCGTCGAATGGCGCGATCTCACCGGCGGCGGTAACGGTCTCGTCCTGACCGCTCCACCGACAATTTTCGGTATGCCGTTGTCGGAACGCGGCCTCGCGATCGCCAGCGTCATCCTGGTGTTCGCCGGCATCATTTTGTTCGACCGGCTGAAGCGCAGCGGCTGGGGTTACGCGATGCGTGCCGCGCGCGACTCAGAGGTTGCGACACGTTCAATCGGAATCGATCTCGTTCGCGTGCGAACCATGGCTTTTGTCATTTCTGCTGCGGCCATGGCGCTGGCAGGAGCCTTGTTTGCACCGCTGCAGGGATACATCAGCCCGAGTTCGTTTCCCTTCCTGCAATCGATCCTGTTGCTTTTCAGCGTCATGATCGGCGGGGCTGGCTCGGCCCTTGGCCCGGTAATCGGTGCACTCCTGATCGTACTGCTGCCGGAAGTTCTGTCGGATCTGGCGGAATATCGTTTGCTCGCTTTCGGGCTTCTGCTGTTCGCCGTGCTGCGTGTCGCCCCGAACGGGATTGCCGGCCTGATCGCACAGCTCACAGAAAAATTCGCTCCTTCATTAAAGCTGCACGCAGCACCGGAGCGCACAGGTGCGATCGGTGAACCCGAGGCTGGGCTTCGTGTCGAAGGCAACAGCGTTCCTTCGCTCGACGTGGATGATCTGTCGATCTCATTCGGTGGTGTCCGCGCGGTGCAGAACGTCTCGTTCAGCGCAAAGCCCGGCCACGTGACCAGCGTGATCGGCCCCAATGGTGCCGGCAAGACAAGCGCTCTCAATCTGCTCTGCGGGTTTTACCGCCCCAGTTCTGGCACCGTGAAGCTTGGGGATCGCGACCTGACCGGCCTGCCGTCACATGCCCTCGC
The DNA here is from genome assembly GCA_040387615.1 of Pseudomonadota bacterium. GTDB lineage: Bacteria > Pseudomonadota > Alphaproteobacteria > Rhizobiales > Xanthobacteraceae > Afipia. The sequence continues at coordinate 155,434 of JAZKDK010000003.1, forward strand.
CCGCCTCGGCGTCGCCCGGACATTCCAGACCACGCAACTGTTCGGCTCGCTCACCATTATCGAAAATACACTTCTGGCAGAAACTTCCGGCAAGCTCGGCGGTATCGTTTCGCCCTTGCGCAACCCGGAGACGGAGCGTTTCGCACGATCGCTGCTGCGATTCGCGGGCGTCGATGGCGATCTCGATCGACCAGCCGAGTCCTTGCCGCATGGCGAGAAGCGTCTCGTCGAGATCGCTCGCGCGTTGGCATTGCGACCGAAAGTTTTGCTTCTTGACGAGCCAGCCGCTGGCTTGTCGAAAGGTGACAAGCACCGCCTGACCACGCTGCTGCGGCGCATCGCGGACCTCGGCGTCGCCGTCATCATTGTCGAGCATGACATGCCGATGATCATGGCCCTCAGCGACCACATCGTCGTGCTCGACGGCGGCAAGCGCATCGCCATCGGCGAGCCAGCCGCTATCCGGAATGATCCTCTGGTCCGGAAAGCCTATCTCGGCGACGCCGCGGCGAACGAACAACGCCATCGCGTTGCCCGGCAGACCGGACAAGAGACCGTACTCGAGATCAAGAAGCTCGATGCGTTCTACGGTCTGTCGCAGGCGCTCGAAGGCATTGATGTCGTTGTTGCGAACGGCGAGGCCATTGCCGTTCTTGGCGCAAATGGTGCAGGCAAAACGACGCTGATGCGCTCGATTGCCGGCCTTGAGCCGCCGCGTGCAACGGGCGAGATCCAGCTTTCCGGCAAACGGATCGATGGTTTGCCCGCACATGCCCGGGCCCGTATCGGTGTCGTGCTGGTGCCGGAGGGGCGGCAGGTATTTCCGGAACTCACTGTCCGGCAAAATCTGCAACTCGGGGCTTACGCCCGCACCGGTATCGATCTGGATGCCGAGGTCGAAGCCATGCTGACCCGCTTTCCTCGCCTCAACCAGCGCATCGATCATCGCGCCGGCCTCCTGTCGGGTGGCGAACAACAAATGCTCGCAGTCGCACGCGGACTTCTTACTTCGCCGAAAGTGCTGATGCTGGACGAGCCTTCGCTCGGGTTGGCGCCACTTGTGGTCGATGAGCTCTTTGCGTCGTTCGAAAGGCTTCGCGTTGAAGGCATGACGCTCATCGTCGTCGATCAGATGGCTGGACACGCTCTTGCCGTAGCCGACAGAGCCTATCTCCTTGAGACAGGCGCTATCGTAAAGAGTGGAGCGGCCGGAATTATCGCAGAGGATCCATCACTCGAAGCCAGCTATCTGGGTGGAGAGGTCCAGTCAAAGGCCGAACCGCAGACCACGATGGCGGCTTCGTAATGCGCAGCGGCGTCGGCTGCCATACAGCCGACGCCCCGCTCCAGCGAGCGCTTGATGAACATCACGGTGCCGGCCTTCCAGACCTGCAACACCGGCATGCCACAGATCGGCGACTTTGGATCGTCCTCGACCGGCGGCCTTGCGGTCAACATCGCTGAGTGCTGATCTACCTGCGGCTTACGGACCCTCCGCCCCATCCTGCGCAGGACGAGGCTCTCGATTCATCAGAGACGCTGCATAGTGTGGTAAATCAACTACGATCCAGCAGTTTTGCGATAACAGGAAAGTATGCATCGCCAAAGCCGGCGCTGACCGCTTCTTGCAGGATCGTTTGAGTGAGTTCGGCTCCGCGCGGCTTTATCCCCGTCTGCGCCCCAAGCTCAAGGGCATAAGACAAATCCTTGAGCGCATACTCAGTGGAGAATGCTCGTTCAGGGAATTTACCCGGCACAATTGCCTTCAGGCCATGATTACGAAGCGCAAAGCTATCCGCTGAGCCCTTCGATAGGGTCTCCAAAAGCAGCTCCGCCTCAACACCGCTGCGCTTTGCAATGGCAACCGCTTCGGCCAACGCATTTACCGTCTCAAAGAGCACCATGTTGTTGAGAATCTTTGTGACCTGACCGGTGCCGGTTTCTCCACAACGGGTCACGTCAGTTGCAAAGCAACGAATCATTGGTTCAAGAGCGGCAAACAACTCAGACGTCGCTCCGATCATGACACTGAGCGTCCCGTCCTGTGCAGCCTGGCGTGTTCGGGCGATCGGGGCGTCGACGAGCGCCCCTCCCTTGCCTTGCAACTGGCTGGCGAATTTGCGGGTTAATTCTACGGAAGACGTTCCGAGGTCAACGACAACCTGCCCTGCCCGAATCCCGCTGAAAATTCCACCCTCGCCCTCAAACACCGCACGCACATGCTTGGCGCTTGGGAGGCAAAGGAAAATCACATCACAATCGCGAACGACGTGAGCCAATGCAGTTGCAACGGAGGCGCCTGCCTCTTTCAGCCGCGCAAGAGGTTCGGCCGCCAGATCGAACGCTGTGACAGCGCAGCCGCTCTTCCTTACAAGATTGAGACAAATCGGTTCACCCATCACGCCAAGGCCGATGAATCCGATCTTTGTTGACGTCGAGAAAAGGTAGGTCATTGCGCTGTTGCCATGGGCTGACTTTCCAAATTCGAGTAGAGGCTCTTGGCTTGCTAATAAAGCCGCATACCGCCAATGCTCTTCTCACGACCCATCCCACTGTTCTTGAAACCACCGAAAGGCGTCGAAATGCTGAGTTGCTTGCGCGGGAAATGGCGTGACCTCTGAAGGCTTCAATACAATCGCATTCCCCGCTACAATAGCTGGTGCCAGCTTCGGCGAGGTCGATGTCCTGCTCATAGCGCCTTGACCTTCGCGCCAGCGGTATCGCCTGCGATACGCCCGAATACAGCGCCGGCCATTAACCCTGTCCCGCCAGGATAGTTGAAGTAGAAGAGTCCGCCGACGAGTTCGCCTGCGGCGTAGAGATTCGGGATCGTCGCCTCGTCGAGACTGACAACTTCACCAGCCTGCGTGATCTTCAATCCACCGAACGTGAAAGTGATGCCGCAGGTCACCGCGAAAGCAAGATAAGGCGGCCTGTCGAGCGTATTGGCCCAGTTGCTTTTCGGAACAATGAGCCCATTGGTGCCGCGTCCGTCCTTGATATTCGGATTGAACGGTACATCGGTCTTCACTGCGTTGTTCCAGCCGGTGACGGTGCGCATGAATCCCGCCGGATCGACATCGTCGAGTTTCTTCGACAACTCCTCCAGCGTATCGGCCTGCACTTTCGTCACCTGCCGGATGCGATACTCGTCGCGCAACAGATGTGCGACCTTCTGATCGAAAATCTGCCACGCAAACTGGCCCGGCTGGTTCAGGATTACACGGCCGTACTTCGCGTAGGTATAGTTGCGAAAATCCGCACCCTCGTCGACGAAGCGTTCGCCAGTTGCGTTGACCATGATTCCGAACGGATAGGAGTGCTTCTGGAAACCGTCGCCGACCGCAAGGTCACCATGTTCCGGAGCATTGCGATCCCAACCGACGGCGTGACAGCCTGACCAATTACCCGTGGGACGCGCACCGATGTCGAGCGCCATTTGAATGCCGCTACCCGTGTTGAACCGCGAGCCGCGCACCTTCGCGAGATCCCACGACGGGCCGAGATATCGCGTGCGCCATTCGGCATTGGCCTGAAATCCACCGCTGGCGAGGATCACGGCCTTGGCGCGGATGTCGCGCGTCTTGCCGTTCTGCTTCACGCGCACACCGCGCACGCCGTCATCATCCGCGATCAGCGACAAAGCACGCGTCTCGAACATCACATCGATGCCTTCGCGCGCCGCCGACTTGTGCAATGCCTCAACTAACCCTGGCCCGCCGCCCCAGGCTTCGACGGTCAAGCCGCCCCAGAACTTGAACTTGCCATCGACCTTGAAGGCTTGACGCCCATAGATCGGAACAAAGCGCACGCCTTTAGTACGCATCCAGTTCATGGTTGTATGGCTGCGGCGCACCAGAAGCTCGACCATGTCAGGGTTGGTCCGATTTTGCGTCACCCGCGCCATGTCGTCGAAGAATTGATCTTCGCTGTACGTACCGAAGTCAGTGCTCTCCTTTTCGCTATCGGACAGATCCGGCATCAGCGCATAGAGATCTTCCAACGTGTTGTAGGCCACACGCATGGCTCCGGCCGTAAAAGCGGAATTTCCGCCGTGCTCGCCCTGCGGCGCACATTCAAGAACGGCGACGCTGACCCCATGCTCGCGCGCTGCGAGCGCCGCGCACATCGCAGCATTACCCGCACCCACCACCACAACGTCGTATTCAGTTTTATGCTTCATATTCGTCTTTCGTCTGGTTACTATCGTTCTGTCAGATAGAACCAGTATTCTGGTTTTTGTTTGGACAAATTTTTTTGCATCGTGTCAACCAGCGAACAGGACTGATCAGCGTCCAGTTGCAAGCTTGGCTTTACGAGGGCTCGCCAACACCGGACTGTCCTCCGAAACCTCAGGATATTTACCCCCGAGTTTCATCGTGACGTCCTTCGCGGCAACGAACAATCGGTCACGCATGCGGGCGATAGCCGCTGGCGTGAAACGCTCGCGCGGACCCGAGAGTGAAAGTGCGCCCCTCACAGTGCCGTCGGGCCCGAATACCGGGCACGCCACGCCCGCACATGCAGGATCCCTCTCACCCACCGACATCGCGAAATAGTTTTGACGTAGCTGATGGTAAAGGCGGCCGGGTTCGTCGCTGAATGCGAGCAAGATACGCCCGGCAGCCCCTCGCTCTATGGGAAGGATATCGCCAGCCTGAACCCGATCGAGGGTCGAATGGTTTGAATCTACACGCAACACGCAAAGTCGCGACGTCTCATCGCGGCGAATATGAAGCGAGGCACTCTCCGTCCCGTCCTGGACAAGCCCCTGAAGAACCGGGAGCACGATCTCTCGCAGTGGGTTAGCCCGCTCGTAGGAAAGCCCCAGCCGGAATGTCATTGGTCCCAGCGAGTAACGCCCGTCCGGCAGGCGCGTAATATACCCGCTCCCCTCCAGCGAGATCAGCAAGCGTAAAATGGTGCTCTTATAAAGGTCTGTCATCGCCGACAATTCAGCCAGCGAACACGGTTCGGTCCGGGATTCCACTGCCGCCACAATTGCGATCGCGCGATCAACGGCTGCTACCCCGCGCGCCTGGCGCGCCTTTTTCTTAGCAACCACGTCAATCTCTCCAGCGCAGGTGGCCAAATCAGGCGGAGAATACATGAGCGTTGCAAAATATCCATAGATGCGCTGGAAGCGGTTCGACAAGCCGACACGGCAAGCCGCATTGCGGCTTTCGGTTGATCTCGCATGGAAAATCGACCAGCAGCAATCTGCACGACGGCATCACGGTGTAACGCGTCAACAGATCCGCGCACGTGAATCTCGTGGATCATCACGAGACATTCGGCAAACATCAAATCATGTGCTGGATTACGCAATCCGCTGCTGATCGACGCGGATAGACTTTCAGCACGCACATGAGACTGCCGTCTTGAAAACCCGATAACAGACGTTTAAGAACAGTGCTGCCTACGGGACGACTCGTAGTGCTTAAGCTTCGTCGGGGACGACCCCACATCTCTTGGAGAGATGTCGGGATGCTTGCTCCGGGTCGGATGCCCTCCCTTCATCATGCTCCGCTCAGAACCGCTCCGGACCCTCCGGATGCGATTCTTTTGCATGCGACAGGGACATCATGGCCGGACCGATTGAACAGTTCGAGATCAAGCCGATTCTGCAACTCGGCGAGATCGCCGGACAACAAATAAGCATCACGAACTCGACCGTGTATATGTTCGTGACGGTCGGCATCATCGGCCTCTTCATGCTTGTTTCTACGCAGCGAAGCGCCCTGGTGCCAGGACGGTGGCAGGCGGCTTCTGAGCTTCTGTTCGAGTTCGTCGAGAAAACAGTGCGCGAAAACGCAGGCGAAGAGGGAATGCGGTTTTTCCCGCTGGTCTTTTCGTTGTTCACCTTCATTCTGGTGGCGAACCTGCTCGGAATGCTCCCCTACGCCTTCACCGTCACAAGCCATCTCAGCGTGACCTTGGCGCTAGCGATGATGGTGTTTCTAACGGTCACCATCTACGGCGTGGCCCGCAACGGTTTCGGCTTCCTGCGACTGTTCCTGCCGTCGGGCATTCCGCCGTACATCGCGGTGTTCATCGTTCCTATTGAAGTGATTTCCTATCTGTCGCGGCCTGTGAGCCATTCCGTTCGCCTGTTCGCGGTGATGCTCGCGGGACATATTACGCTGAAGGTTTTCGCGAGTTTCGTCGTCGGTCTCGGCGGCCTCGGAACACTGGGCATTCTCGGCGCGACAATGCCGTTTCTGATGGTCCTGGCCCTGACCGCGCTGGAATTACTGATGTCCGTCATCCAGGCCTACGTCTTCACCATGCTGACCTGCATGTACCTCAACGACGCCCTCCATCCTGGGCACTAGCGGACTCGAGGCTGGAAATCTCCGGCCAGCGTCTCGTTCAGTTGATCTTGTCATAGCCTTCGGCGAAACCCGAAAGCACAAAGGCAAGATTCACATTCTCTTTGTTCAGGTTTTGAAAAACAACAGAGAGACGTTTTCCGGACTTCATCGATCCCAGCAGCTCGGGTGAAACAGTCGTCGCAGCGTAACATCCCTTCAGATCGCAGGTTTGAATCACCAGCGCCTGTGACTTGCCTTCATCGATCTGAAAATTGACTCCGCCTGGAAGAAACAATCCCACTGGAAGCTGGATCATCATCACGGGCTGGCGTGTATCGGGAGGCAACTTCACATTGACCGAAGCTACCAGCTGCCCCGTCTTCGTGATGTAGAGACTTTGCTCGATCTCGCAGAGAAGCGCTGCCTTTCTGCCATCGCTTGCGCAACGCGACGTCCAGACTGGTTGAGGTTGCGTACTGCCATCCGCAGGCGCCGTAGCGCCCGCTGCCGCCAGGGCTCCTGATGATTTCGGCGCAGGGGGTGCTGACTTCGTCGCCTTTTGCTGCGGCGGCTGCTGAGCGTCGGCACGACTGAATGGGGAAATGCAAACGACACCCGCAACAAGAAGGGGTATCCACCTTATCTTTCTCATCGTGCCATCCATCACACACTTCGCGCACATCAAAAATCGAGATTACCACGCAACCTTGATACCACCTGTGCCTGCATAAGTCAGACTTTGCGAAGCAACCTGGGTCGCAAGTGAGCTGAACAGCGACACCTGCTTCGACAGGGTCAGTTCGCTGCCAATAACGACCTGGGCTGAGTCCGCCGACGCGGTTGTTCCGACCGTATTGAACAGAAACCCGGGCGCGGTGTTGAACGATGCCGTGACATGCCGATCCGGAAAGAATTCGTGAACCCAGGCTGCGCGCAGGTAGGGAGTCAAGGTCACGCCATTTGCCAGCGCGAATTTGCTGTCCAGCTGCAGGCCGAGGGACGACGGCAAAGACATCGTCGACTGCGATTGATACGACAATCCCAGGACTCCCGCAGGACCACCGTAAGCAGGTGTTTCAGTGTATCCGCGCTGCCACGTATTCGCGAGTTGTATAGCGCCGAACGGCGTCACCGCAATGCTGCCGAATACCTGCCGCCATCCCAGTTCGACGCGTCCGGAAAACTGATCGCTTGCGAACCGGCCCGAGACAAACTCACTCGGAAGGCCGGAAACCGCGACCTCGCGAGACATGCGATTGTCGAAGCGGCCATAGCCGAGGCTGCCGCTCAGATAAAGCGAACCGTCGCGAATTGCACCATAGACACCGAGATGCCCACCTTCGATACGGCCGCTGGTCGAGCGGTCGGCCACGGAATATGTCGAACTGCTTCCGCCGGCGCTAAATCCGAAGACTGCATTGTCGCCGAACTGACGCTCCACACCAAATCCACCGCCAGCGCTCGTCGTGGCCGAGCCCGGAGTTCCCGATGTCGCGTTACTGTCGATTGTCTGTCTTGAGCCAAACGGAGCAGCCCAGGCACGCCAGCGATCAGAGAAGCTCGACGGAGGAGTATTCCGGATGTTCCGAAATGCGGTGTTAGCAATCACATCGGCGGGAGATATTGCAGCATAAGCCTGCGCGTTGTCGTCGTAGACGACCCCGTTGTTGCCGGGCGTACCGGCAACCCAGGAAGTCACCTGGTCGAACATCATGGATGCGAAAGCGGTGCCTGCACCGAAACTGGCTTGCTGCGTGGCGGCCGTGCCGCCGCCGCCAACGGCGTTATAAAACTTTGACAGCGCCGACTGGTCGGGCAGATCGAACAATGCAGATGCAATCGGCGCGAATCCGGGCGAACTGCGGGCGGTCTGGATAGCGTTGATGGCGTTGCCGATCGACGCGAACTGCGGCGGCAGGCCAACCGGATTGAAACTGACGCTGTAGCCGAGCACTACGTCGTTGGGGTTTGGATACAGAAGTTTGTAGGTGACAATCGCAGAAGATGCTGCGTCGAGCGTCAATCCGACGTTGGTGAATCCCCCTGCCGCCGAGACGATCGTCATCTGATGGTCGCCGGGCAAAACCAGCGCCTTGTTCAGGAAATTGATCGCAACCTTTCCGGCCAAAGATCCCGTGCCCGTGGCATTTATACGATCCGCCGTGCTCGGCCCGAAATCGAGATCGAGCTGATAGGTCGCGCCAATTGACTGGGCGACGTTGCCAGTCACCGCACTCGTGAACACGTTGTTCACCGCACCGGGCGACATCGTTCCGCTGTTGGTGAGGAAATTTCCAGTGCCGAGCATAACGCTCGCACCCATATTGAAGAGAGCTCCGGACTTGTTGTTGAACGCGTTGGCGCCCGTACCAAGATTGACCGAGCCGATCATGGTGCCGTAGTTATCGACCGTGTCGTCGCCTCCGGTCGCAGTCATCGCATAGCCAGCGATCTGATTGACCGATGTAATCCTGCCTCTGTTGGTCAGCAGGTTCGTTGCGCCGTCGAGGAAGCCAACGCCCGCGCCGGTTCCGCTGCCGCCGGTAATCGTCGTTCCGGCAGTGACAGTGACATCCATATCGCCGTTACCGGTGCCGCCCGCGCTCTGAGCCAGCAAAGCAACCGAGTTGAGACCTGTCGCAGTGACGTCACGGTCTTGAGTCAGCGAGACGCTGGCACCGGTGCCGATACCTCCAGCAGTGCCCTGGAACATCGGATCGAGGCCGAGCAAGTCCCCGGACTTGCCGACAATGCCACCACCACCGCCAACGCTCTGCACGAAGACACCCGCAGCATTGTCACCGGTCATGACAATAGATCCGTGGTTGACGACGCTTACGATGCCACCATTGCCGTTGCCCTGGGACTGGAGCGCAAACGTCGCCGCTCCGTCGACCGTTGCAATGCCGCCGCCGCCGCCAACGCTCTGCGCAAAGAGACCAACAGAGCCTGCGCCCGTCATCGTAATCGTGCCGGTAGCGGAGTTCGTGACCGTGACATCGCCGCCCAATCCGACAGAGCCCGAGCCACCTCCGATCGGAACAACGGCCCCAATGGTCGCCGCGATGGCCGAACCACCCGAGCCGCCACCGCCGCCGACGCTCTGCGCAAAGATCGCAACCGAATTGATTCCCGTTGTGGTGATCGCTCCGTCGTTGGTGACACTGATCGTGCCGCCGTTGCCACCATTGCCGCCGCTACCACCAACGGAAACCGTGCCGCCGCCTACAGTCGCCGACACCGTCAGCGCAGCACCGCCATTGCCGCCACCGCCGCCGACGCTCTGCGCGAAGATCGCCGTCGAACCCGCGCCTGTTGTCGTGATCGCTCCGGTTTGACCGTTCGTAATCGTGATGTTGCCGCCGTTTCCGCTCGATCCGCCGCCACCGCCGACACCAATTCCAACGGGAGCTACGGCACTGAAACTTCCGGCCGTGCCGCCGTTGCCACCGCCGCCGCCGATGCTTTGCGCGAAAATACCGAGGGCAACCGCACCGTTTGTCCGGATCGCTCCCAGATTATCGATGGTGACGTCACCGCCGTTGCCCGACGAAGCTCCGCTGCCACCGACGGCGATCGAAATACCGACGGATCCCGAAACGACGTTGCCGCCGCCGCCGCCACCGCCACCAATGCTCTGCGCGTAGATACCGTAAGCCATATCGCCCGACGTCGTGATCGATCCCGTCGCAGCGTTGGTGATGGACACCGCGCCGCCGTTACCGCTCGATCCTCCCGAACCGCCAAATGCCAACAAACCGTTGGCCGCGGCTCCGCTGCCGCCACCACCGCCCACGCTCATGGCCATGATGCCGTTCGCACCTGTGCCGCTTGTGACGACGGTGCCTGTGTTCGAAACCGTGACGGCTCCTCCTGAACCAGACGTTCCCCCGGAGCCGCCGATCGCGAGCACACCGGATGTGGCTCTGGCCGAACCACCGCCGCCGCCGATGCTTTCCGCCATAATGGCGTGCGACTGGGCGCCATGCGTCGTGATGGACGCATTGTTGGTTACGCCGACCGTGCCGCCGTCGCCGCTGCCGCCACCGTCACCGCCGATCGTAATAATGCCTAGCAGATCGCCACCGCCGCTGCCGCCGCCACCGCCAATGCTCGATGCATAAACGCCGCGCGAATTACGGCCGTTGGTCACGATATTGCCACCGCTCGCGACGGTAACCGTAACATTACCGCCATTGCCGCTTGAGCCGCCCGAACCGCCGATGCCGAGCAGACCAACGATACCAGGTGACGCATTGCCGCCACTCCCGCCACCGCCGCCGATGCTCTGCGCCATGATCGCGTCGGAGTTGACACCGCTGGTGGTGATCGCGCCCGAACTGGTAACAGTAATGGTGTTGCCAGCTCCGGAGTTGGCGCCGGTGCCGCCGATCGCGATCTTCGGACTAAGTGGCGTCGCGTTGCTGATTGGAATGAGGATCGTGCTGGGGTCGACGGGCAAAGGCGTTAGTCCGCCGCCAAGTCCCACCGAACCATTGCCCCCCTCGCCGCCGCCGCCGCCGATGCTCTGCGCAAGGATCCCGACAGAGTCATCACCCGTGGTGGTGATGGCGCTGTGGTTGTTCACGTTCACGGTGCCGGCGTCATTGCCAGTTCCGCCATTGCCGCCAACCGCAATCGCAATGTTGATGTTGGTGCCTCCGCCGGGCGACGGACAGACCGGCAATCCGCAGGCCGCGCCGAGCGCGAAAGCAAGCGAATTGGCTCTGCCGCCAACGCCGCCGCCGCCGCCGATGCTTTGCGCGAGAATGCCATGCGCACCATCGCCGGTCGTCGAAATTCCACCGGTCTGATCGATCGTGACATTGCCGCCAATGTTACCTGTCCCGCCATTGCCGCCGACCGCAACCGACGCATTGACGGTATTACCGGGACTGCCCGCAGCAAAACCAACGACAGCGCTGATCGATCCACCACCGTTGCCGCCGCCGCCGCCAATGCTCTGGGCTTGAATGCCGTAAGCGCCGTCGCCCTGCGTGCTGAGCAAGCCGTTGTTTGTGACGGAAACCAATCCACCCGAACCGCCAGCGCCCCCAGACCCGCCGATAGACACGCCCATGTTGACGCTGGTGGCTGTGCCGCCCACGCCGATCGCGCTGGCGACGGAAAACCCGCCATTGCCACCGCCGCCACCGATGCTTTGCGCAAGGATGGCTGTGGAGTCCGTTCCGCCGGTTGAAATCTGGCCGGTACTGTTGACGGTGACAGCTCCGCCCGTTCCACCCACGTTGCCCGAACCACCCAGAGCAAAGTTCACGTTGTAAGAGTTACGCTGAGCGAAACCGCCCGCGAATGAAAAGCCGCCGCTGCCGCCGCCAGCACCTATGCTCTGCGCCAGAATACCAAAAGATTGCGAGCCCGACGTTCCGATATTGCCGTTGCGGGTGACGTTCACAATGCCACCATCACCACCTGCGCCGCCGGAGCCGCCGATGCTCAACGCAAGGCTGAGATTGGTGTTGCAGCCGCAGTCGGGCGCAGCCGTCAACGATACAGCGCCGGCGAAACCACCGGTGCCGCCGCCGCCGCCGACGCTCTGCGCGAAGACCGCCGCCGAGGTGTCGCCTATCGTGGTGAGCCTGCCGGTGCTGTTAACAGTCACAGTGCTGCCGTTGCCGCCCCCGCCGCCCTTTCCGCCGACGGACGCCGTCAATGCTCCTGACATCGCCGCAGAATTAAAAGCGAGCGACATGCTCTGGCCACCGTCGCCACCGCCACCGCCAATACTTTGTGCCAGAATCGCATTCGATCCCTTGCCGTTAGTGAAGATATTGTCGACGCTCGTGACGCTAACGGTGCCGGCTTGTCCGGCGGTCCCGGCGGAGCCGCCGACGCTGACGCCGACATTGACAAATGTTCCGGCCGTACCCGCCGACAGCGCGCCGCTGAAGCCACCGCTGCCGCCACCGCCGCCGACGCTCTGCGCATAGATTGCGGACGCATCGTCGCCGGATGTGCGCATCGTCAGGGTCGACCCCAGCGTCGCGCCGACATTGCTGTTGACCACGACGCTACTCGCATCCTGGCCGCCGCTTCCACTGCCGCCGATACTCACGCTTCCCGCACCGGGTCCGGTCGTCAACGTACCGGCTACGCTGAAACCACCGTCACCGCCGCCGCCGCCAATGCTCTGGGCCTGAATGCCGCGCGCACGGTCTCTATCGGTGGATACCGTCCCCGTATTGGTGATGGTAACCGAGCCCGCGGTACCGCCGAGACCACCCGCTCCACCGACGCTGACGCCCACCGCTCCGGTTTGCGCGCCAGCTGCCGAGAGACTGAATCCGCCATTGCCGCCGCCGCCGCCAACGCTCTGGGCCAGGATCGCGGTCGATCCGCTTCCGCTGGTCGACACATTGCCGTTGCTCGAAACGCTGACACTGGCAGCGTTGCCCCCGCCCGCACCGCTGCCACCAACACTGACTGCCGCCGCGCCAGTCACGCCGCCGCCTGCGGAGAACGCCCCCGCCACGCTGAACCCGCCATTGCCGCCACCGCCGCCGATACTTTGCGCGATGATGGCCTGTGCGTTCTCGCCGTGCGTCGCGATGTTGCCTGTGCTGGAGACCGATACCGCCGAGCTTGTTTGTCCGGCACCGCCGCTGCCGCCAAGACTGATGCCAACGGAAGCCGCCCCCGGAACGAGGGGCGGCGTAAAGCTGAATGCGCCGCTCACCGAGAATCCGCCATTGCCCCCGCCACCGCCGATACTCTGCGCAACGATGCCGCGCGATTGCGAACCGAACGCGGTGATCGCTCCATTGCTTGTCACAGACACCGTATCTCCGGTGCCGCCACCACCGCCGCTGCCGCCAAGACCAATCGCAGCGGCGATGCCGCCACCGCTGGCCGCAACCGAGAACCCGCCGTCGCCGCCTCCGCCACCGATGCTCTGCGCAATGATACCGTTGGAATCTCTCCCCGACGTCGTGATTGCGCCAGTGTTGCTGACCGTCACGTTATCGGCGGCGCCACCGCTGCCGCCCTTGCCACCCAAACCGACAGAGACGCTGACGCCTGACAACGCGGCCGCGACAGCAAATCCACCGTTGCCGCCACCGCCGCCGATGCTCTGCGCGGAAATACCGTTCGATTGACTGCCGCTCGTGGATATGGACGCCGCAGTCGTTACTGTGACTGACGATCCGGCGCCACCGCTGCCGCCGGTGCCGCCAAGGGCGACCGCGGCCGAGAAATCGGTCGGGCCGGATGCACTGACGGCAAATCCACCGTTGCCGCCGCCGCCGCCAACACTTTGCGCAAGGATACCCGAGGCGCTATTCCCGGTCGTATTGATGTTGTAGGCCGGACTTCCGCTCGTGCCCTGCACGATTACCGTGCCGCCCGCGCCGCCGGCACCACCACTTCCGCCCATCGCGAGACTCAGAACACTCGTGGTGAACGCAACCGAGTTACCGCCGTTGCCGCCGCCACCGCCGACACTCTGAGCCTGAATGCCGATTGAGTTAGCGCCCTGCGTGGTGATCGAGCCGCCGTTGCTCACCGTAACATTGCCACCCGTTCCCCCGCCCCCGCCGCTACCGCCGAAGGAGAACGTGCCACCGGCCGTGCCGCCATTGCCGCCGCCGCCGCCAATGCTCTGAGCAAGAATGCCCTGCGAGTCCGCACCCTGGGTGGTCAGCGTACCCGTGTTGCTCACACTAATGGTACCGCCAGGTGTCGTTGAAGACCCGTTGCCGCCTAAAGAAACGAGGCCGCCGGAATTGCCACCATCACCACCGCTGCCGCCGACGCTCTGGGCGAAGATCGCGATCGACTTTGCCCCGCTGGTAGATATTGCGCCGCTGTTGGTGACCGACACATTGCCACCGTTGCCGCCGCTCGACCCGCTGCCGCCGAGCGACACCAGACCACCCGAGCTTCCGCCGCCGCCGCCGCCGCCGCCGATGCTCTGGGCAAAGATACCGTAAGAACTCGCTGCATGTGTCGTGATCGAACCGGCATTTGTAACCGTGACGGCTCCACCATCGCCGGCGCTCGCACCGCTGCTGCCAAATGCGACGATGCCATAGGAACTTCCGCCGCTGCCGGCGAATCCACCGATGCTGGCCGCATAGATGCCGTTGGAATAGGTACCGAACGTTTCGATGGCCGATGTCGATGTGGTCGTGACATTTACGGTCGAGCCGTAAGCCGCACCGCCGCCGCTGCTCGATCCACAAAAAATTCCCGAGCAATCACCGGCAGAGCCGCCCGCGCCGCCGCGGCTCACCGCGCTAATGCCGTTGGCGTCGGAGCCATTGGTCCGAACGGTACCATTGAGGGTCACAGACACCGCGCTGGCGTGACCGCCCTCGCCGCCGTTGCCACCATCGCCTCCAATGCCGGCTGAATCGCCGCCGTTGCCACCATCGCCGCCGACGCTGGCCGCCACGATGCCCGCCGCACCGTTGCCAGATGTCGAAATAGCACCAGTCGCCGAAACCGTTACCGTGCCCCCGGCACCACCATCGCCACCGCCGCGTCCGTTGCCGGCCACATAGGCATCGCCGCCGCTACCGCCGTTGCCGCCACGCGCGGTGACAACGATACCTGCAGCGTTGGTTGTGACGATCGCCCCGGAGCTTCCTGCCGAAGGGTTTGCCCCAGGCTGCGAATAGGTCAGATTGAGATTGTTGGCGCCGTTACCATTGTCGCCAGGCTCGGTGCCGATTCCAACGCCGCCGTCGCGGCCGTTGTCTCCATCATCGGCGCGGGCCGTAAGACTCAATCCCGATGCGCCGCTGGAAGGCGTGACATTTATCGACAGAGAGTTGACGTTGAGCGTCGTGACCGAATTACCGTCATAGCTGACACCGCCGGAAATATTGCCCGTGCAGTTGACAACACCGTCGCAAGCCGCTGATGCAGGCAGGACCGAGACGCACAGACAGGCGCAGCCCAAAAGGGCCGCCAGCAACCATCGTGCCGATCCGCCACCAAAATCCACGATATCCCCGACGTCAAACGACGTCCCTGCACTGACCGGTTCGTCCAGCCTGACTGATTCAAAGGCATTTTTTCACTTTTGCGGAATCCTGTCGTCTCAACGCGCGCACGCAGTGACAATTTTTGGCCTGTTCATCCGCCGCGAGTAAGCGGCCGAGCGTAATCAGCGTACGCCGCAGGCCGAGACCGCCGACCTTCGGCAACGCCTTGTCTTCAATGAAGGGCGCAGCCTCTGGCTCCGGGCACTCGCAAATTTGATGGTGCCGACGCGGGATCAGGCCGTTTGCAGACCAAGGTTTTGGTCATTACGATCCAGATACATGGCGATAGCGCAGCAGCTTAATCAGCAACATACCGCCATGGCAGGCGGCTCCTTCGCTTCTCACGTTTCGGTGCAAAGCTGACCCCACGAGAAAGAGCGGGTGGGCAGTACCGAGATGGCCCATCGGAAAGCCGCTGACCCCCAAGCTTGCTTAGAAACCCAATGAAAACACCAGCACCTTTCCAAATTTTCTTCCGTTTGTATGGCCATACTCAGCTGTTGTAATTGGCTGAATATCTGTCCCGTTTAGATCCCGCCCATGCAGAGGTACTTGATCTCGAGGTAATCCTCGATGCCGTACTTGGAACCTTCGCGACCGTTGCCGCTCTCCTTGACGCCGCCGAACGGTGCGATCTCGGTGGAAATGATACCCTCGTTGATCCCGACCATCCCGTATTCAAGCGCTTCGGCCACACGCCACACCCGGCCGATATCGCGGCCATAAAAGTACGCAGCGAGCCCAAACTCGGTGTCGTTGGCGAGACGTATCGCCTCCTCTTCGGTCTTGAAGCGGAACACCGGCGCGACCGGGCCGAATGTCTCCTCGCGAAAGATCAACATTTCCGGCGTCGTGCCGGTCAAAACCGTCGGTTCATAGAATGTGCGGCCGAGTGAATGGCGCTTGCCACCCACCGCAACCTTCGCGCCCTTCGCCGTGGCGTCGGCGATATGCTCTTCGACCTTTTCAACCGCAGCCATATTGATCAGCGGCCCGATGGTAACGCCCTCGCCGAAGCCGTCGCCAACCTTGAGGCCCCGGACCGCCTGCGACAACTTCTCGACAAATGCATCGTAGATCTTGTCCTGCGCGAAAATGCGGTTGACGCAGACGCAGGTCTGGCCGGCATTGCGATACTTCGACGCCATCGCGCCTTTGACGGCCGCATCGATATCGGCGTCGTCGAACACGATGAAGGGTGCGTTGCCGCCCAGTTCCATCGAGGTGCGCTTCACGGTGGATGCGCATTGCTCCATCAGCTTCTTGCCAATCTCGGTCGAGCCGGTGAAGGTCACCTTGCGCACGATCGGATTCGACGTCATCTCGCCGCCGATCGCCGAGGCCGATCCGGTCACTACCGAAAACACGCCCTTGGGCACACCTGCGCGTTCGGCAAGCACCGCCAATGCCAGCGCCGACAGCGGCGTCTGGCTGGCCGGCTTCACCACCATGGTGCAACCTGCGGCCAGTGCCGGTCCCGCCTTGCGGGTGATCATTGCGGCAGGGAAATTCCACGGCGTGATCGCAGCGCAAACCCCGATCGGCTGCTTCAGCACGACGATACGCCGATCCGAACTGAACGGCGGAATGGTGTCGCCATAGATGCGCCGGCCTTCTTCCGCGAACCATTCGATGAAACTCGCCGCATAGGCGATCTCGCCTTTGCTTTCGGCCAGTGGCTTCCCCTGCTCGGCCGTCATGATGATGGCAAGGTCATCCTGATTGGCCATCATCAAATCGAACCATTTGCGCAGGATCGTGGCCCGCTCTTTCGCGGTCTTCGCGCGCCAGGCCGGCATCGCCGCATTGGCCTGCTCAATAGCGCGCCTGGTCTCAGTCGCACCCATGTTCGGTACGCCACCGACGATCTCGCCATTCGCAGGATTATCGACCTTGATCGTGCCGCCGCCATCGGCTGCTACCCATTCGCCGCCGATGAAGCACGCATCGCGCAGTAAGGAAGGATCTTTCAGCGTCAACTTTGAAGCCATTATCAGGATGCCTTGTTAGCTGGAGCGACGAGGGTTTCACGCAATTTGAAGCGGATGATTTTTCCGGATCCCGTGCGCGGGATCTCTTCCACGAAATGAACTGAGAATGGCACCTTATACGACGACAGCTGCCCCCGGCAGTGTTCCAGAATATCTTTCGAACCGATACCAGTTCCCTCTCGGGCAACGACGAACAGAGCAGGCACCTCCCCGAGATGTTCGTGCGGCACCCCTACCACCGCACTGTCGATCACATCTTCCATGAGATTGACCGTTTCCTCGATCTCGGCGGGAGCAATGTTCTGGCCGCCGCGGATAATGAGTTCCTTGAGACGGCCCGTGATCGTCAGAAAGCCGTTGCTGTCGCTCCTCGCCAGGTCGCCGGTGTGATACCAGCCCTTGCGCAGCGCGGACGCGGTTTCCTCAGGCTTGTTGTGGTACCCGCTCATGAGATTGGGCCCGCGCACGATCAGTTCACCTTCCTCACCGGTCGCGACGTCCTCGCCGGTCGCCGGCGAAATGATACGGACGGCGAGGCCCGGCAGCGGCAACCCGCACGATCCCATGACACGCTCGCCAACCGGCCAGTTCATCGTCACCATCGTGGACGTCTCGGTGATCCCGTAGCCATCAAGCAGCTTGATGCCGAAGCGGCCCTCGAACTCACGGTTCAGCGTTGCCGGCATGATGGCCCCGGCCGACATGCTGAGCCGGAGGTTGGGCAGTTTCAGATCGGGCTCGGCCTTGGTCGCTTCGAGAAAATAGTGGAACATCGTCGGAACGCCGGGGAACACGGTGAATTCACCGCTCTTCAGCAGGCGCACCGCGTCGGTCGTCGAGTATTTCTCCATGATGTATTCGGTCGCGCCGAGGGCCAGAATGCCCAGAACCGACAAATTGAGTGCATAGGAATGAAACAGCGGCAGCGGCGAGAGCACGACATCGCTTTCCGACAATCCGGCGATGGGCGCCCAGCAGGCGGCGTTCACCCACAACATGCTGTGAACCGAAAGCAGTACGCCCTTGGCGCGGCCGGTGGTGCCCGAGGTGTAGATGATAAAGGCGGGTTCGAAAATTTCTGATGGATCGCGCGGCATGGACTTTGGCGCTGAGGTTGCCAGCTGTTCATAGCGCAGTGCTGCCACGGGCGATGGTCCCTGCCCGGTTAGAACAGTCAGCTTCAGATCGGGCGCCTCGTGCTTTAGTTTTGCGATCAGCGGCGCGCGTTCGTCCGTCGTGATGACTGCCGTACAACGCGCATCTTGAAGCCGATAGAGAACCTCGGATTCCGTCGCCTCATAGCTGATCGGCACGCCGATACCACCGGCGCGGTTGATTGCGAAACAACTTTCAACCCAGGCTACCGAATTCGGAAGGAAGATCGCGACCTTGTCGCCCGGCTGGACACCGTTGTCCGCCAGATGCCCTGCGATATTGGCTGTGCGTGCCGCGAGTTCACCATAAGTGACCGTGGTCGACGCGTCGCGATAGGCGGGTTTCGATCCACGCGCATCCGCGTGACGGCGGAGCAGCGTCGGGATCGAGGCGATCAGGTCTGTCTGGAGCATAATCTCCTCCCTTTCTTGCTGGACATCAGACCATGCTGAACCCGCCGCTGATGCTGATGGTCTGCCCGGTAATCCATCCGCCGTGCTTGGAGGACAGCAGCGTCACCATCGGCGCGATGTCGGACGGGAATCCGAGACGGCGCAGCGGATAGAGCTTGGTCAGCTTGTCGCGGTTGGCATTGACCCAGTCGAGATCATGCGGCGTCTCAACGAGGCCCAGCGAGATCGTATTCGCAGTGACGCCGAAGCGGCCCATCTCTCGGGCCAGCGACTTCATGAGGGCGATCACACCGCCCCGCGCAGCCGCCACGATCGCGAGACCCGATTCACCGACGCGTGAGGAATCGCCCACCAGTGCGATAATCCGGCCATCGCCCGCCTTTTCAAGATGCGGCGCCGCCGCCTTGGAAATATGGATTGCGCCGTAGAGGCAGATATCGATCTGCTTCTTCCACTCCTCGGGTGTGGTCTCGACAAAGCGGTTGCGCAGCGCCACACCGGCATTATTGACAACGATATTCAGTCCGCCCAGATCGGAGACGACTTTCGCAACCATCGCCTGCACTTCATCGAAGTTGGAGACGTCGGCCTTATAGGCAATAGCCTTACCGCCGGCCTTCTGGATCTCAGCGACCACGGCAGCGGCGCGCTCGCGCGAGCCATTATAATTCACCGCGACGGCCGCACCCTCCGCCGCGAGATTGAGCGCGATTTCGCGGCCGACATCGCGGCCGGCGCCAGTAACGAGAGCAACCTTGCCCTTCAGATCCATGTTCATTTTATTGTCCTCAACGTTGGTTGTCTGCGATTCTGTCGGAGCCACGGCTTCTCAGTCGTACGCGTCCATTCCCTTGCGCAAGGAATCCCACTGCGCGCTGTCATGGCTGCAAATGATCGTCGCGCCTGCCGTCTCAATCCGCCGGATCTCGGCAAACGACTGCAGGAACTGCTCGGTATTTTTGGTGTTCTTCGGCACGATCTCTTCGTCGAGATTCGCACGAATGCTAAGAGCGTCGGACGTCAGCAGAAATTCACCACTGCGATCCAGCTTCACTAACGCGCCGATGGTGCCAGGCGTATGGCCAGGCAACGGAATAAGCGTGATCTTCCCATCACCAAAGAGGTCCGTCTGCTGCTCGATCACCTTCATCGGGATCGAGTGATCCCAATCGGCGGAGAAATAGCCGCTGTTTAATGCGTCTGGTGCTTTGGCCGCTTCCAGCTCGCGCGCATGCACGACGATGGTCGACTTCTTGAAGAACTCATTGCATCCGCAATGATCGGTGTGGAAATGCGAACAGACGACAACATCGATATCGTCGGGACCAAGACCAACGGCCCTGAGACCAGTCAGGACATTTTCACCAGGTGGCATGATTGGCGTCATGTACTTCGCAAGCCCGCCCCAGCGTCCCTCGGGATTCTCGGCAATCGTAGGATGACAGCCGGTATCGAACAGTACGTTGCCTTGGGCATGCCGCATCAGCATACACGACACCGGAAGCTCAATCATCTCGCTACGATCGGCATCCGGGAAATAGATGCTCTTCTTCATGCGAAGACGGCCGCCCGACAGAACATGCATTTTCATGGTGTCTTCCTTACTTCCCGCAAAACATGGGCGGTCGCTTCTCGGCAAATGCCCGGCGGCCTTCCTGGTAATCCTCGCTATCCGACACGCGATCGATAAAAGCTTCAGCGGCCTTCTCATCCAACCCTCCCGGCCCCATCGACAGGCCGGTCAGAATCCGCTTGGCGCCTTCCACTGACAGTGGCGCGAGTTTGGCAATGTCGGCAGAAAAGACTTTCGCATCAGCCAGCGGATCGTTCGATACCCGATCAACAAGCCCCATTTCTGCTGCATCGCCTGCGCTGAAGCGGTCTGCAGAATACAGAATCCGTTTGGCGTTGGTCAGGCCGACCAGTGCCAACAGACGCTGTGTGCTACGAACGCCATACACGATCGACAGTTTCGCCGCCGGAATACCAATGGAGGCGCCGGTGTGCGCATAGCGAAAGTCACAGGCCATCGACAGATGACAACCGCCACCGAGGCAATAGCCTTCAAGAACAGCAATCACCGGCTTCGGCGTATTTGCAATGGCGTCCGAGGACGCATCCACCGCGATCTCATAAGCCTTGCTTTCCGCGACATTCGAGCGGACTTTTGCGAACTCCGAGACATCTGCGCCAACGCTAAAGTCACCTCCTGCGCCGGTCAGGATGATCGCTCGAACGTCAGGATCGCTACCCAGTTGCGTGAATATCTCGGCGATCCCCCGCCACATGGCCAGCGTCATGGCGTTGCGCGCCGCCGGCCGGTTGAGAGTTACAACCGCGACCCTATCCTGAATGGCAACGTCAATATCAGCCAATGTCTCTCTCCTGCGACACCGCCCAAATGCGGCCATCCGAGGTTATTGAGTTGCAGCGCGGCACAACGGAGCAACCACGGATTTCATTTTTTCCGGAATCGCCGTCGGCTTTCCACTCTCGCGATCGACACAGACGTGGACGAAATGCCCCTGCGCTGACGCCCCATTATCATCGTCCTTGAACAAGCCGATCTCGTAGCGGATGCTGCTGTTGCCGAGATGGCCGACCCGCAATCCGACGTTGATCCTGGAGGGAAAGCCGATTGACTTGAAGTAACGGCACGTCGTTTCCGCCACGAGGCCGATCACGGAGCTCCTCTCGACATCGAGAACGTCATTTTCGATCAGGTACTGGTTCACGATCGTATCGAAGAACGAGTAGTATGTCGTGTTGTTCATGTGGCGATACGAATCGTTGTCCATCCAGCGTGTCGTCATCGTCTGAAAATACATATAGGCGTCACGATTCTCCGGCTTGGGCCGCTCCGTCACAGCGAGGCCCCGTAGATGGCCAGCGCATCGTCACGGACAACCTCGCGTGGATTGTTGATAAGAAGCCGTGTCTGCTTCATCGCATCATCGGCCAGCAAACCGAGATCCGTTTCTGCGATACCGACATCGCGCAGTCGCGTCGGTAAACCGAGATCGGCTGGAAGCATCGATAGCATCTCCACAAGCGCCATGGTGCGATCGGTCGAATTTCCCTTGGCATTGGGCGTCAGGATCGCGGCAAGTTCGCTATAGTATTGCTCGGCGGAGCTTGCGTTGAAGCGGATGACCTGCGGCAGCACCAGCGAATTCGACAACCCGTGCGGAACGTGAAAGCGCGCGCCGACCGGATACGCCAGCGCATGTACGGCCGCCACCGGTGCGTTCGCAAACGCCATGCCGGCCAGCATGGAGCCAAGCAGCATATTGTGGCGAGCCTCGCGATTGGTTCCATTGCGGCAGGCTTCGTGAATATTGCCGCCGAGCAGCCGCAAGGCGTCGCGCGCGAGCGCGTCCGACAATGGATTCTTCAGGCGCTTGCTGGTGTAGGCTTCAATCGCATGAACCATCGCGTCGATGCCGGTGGCCGCTGTCACCGCAGATGGCAGTCCAAGGGTGAGTTCCGCATCGAGGACTGCCCAGTCCGGCAACAGAACCGGCGAGACGACGCCCTTCTTCTCGCCCTCGCCTGTCGTCACGATCGAGATCGGCGTGACCTCCGAGCCGGTGCCCGCCGTCGTCGGCACCAGCACAAGCGGCAGCCGGCGGCCCTTGACCATGCCGACCCCATAGATGTCGTCGAGCTTCTCCTGCCCGACGGCGAGAAGTGCCACGAGCTTGGCGACATCCATCGAACTGCCGCCGCCAATGGAAACAACGCCGTCGACTTTCGCATCCACCGCAATCTTGACCGCAGCATCGATAACGTGGACCGGCGGATCGGCCTGGACATCAGTGAACAAGGTGACGGCCACGCCCTGTTGTTCGAGCCCCTGCAATCCGGCCCGCAAAAGCCCCGCGCCCTTCACACCGGGATCACTCACCAGAAGGACAGACGTGCAGCCAAGAGATCTCACCAGTTCGCCGATGCGCGACGAACTGCCAGGCTCAACCAGAATGGACTTGGTGGATTGAAAGACGAAACTCTGCACTCCGAACTCCGTTCAACTTGGGCAAGCCGCTCGTCACGATGCGGCTATCAGCCGGAATCCTATCGGAAATGTAACTTGCATAAGTAGACTTATTTTGACGATCGATGTCAACTCACTATGGATTTCTTTTCCGCGTTCGCGGACCGCCGCGCTTTCGCTGACACAAAAGCCGCGCTGATTTCACCGACGATGCCGCGGCGGAACAACAGCACACAGATCATGAAGATGAAGCCGATGATGATCGGCACTTTGCTGGACAAATCGACCGCGACCGGCCCTATTTGAACCACACCGAGACCCGACAACCGGCTTTCAAGGGTCACCACCAGAACGGCACCGATGACCGGACCGAGCGGCGTGCCGAGTCCTCCGAGCAGACACATCAGAATCACACTGCCGGATTGTGTCCAATGCACATCGGGCAATCCGGCAAAACCGAGCGTCAGCGCCTTTACACCGCCCGCAAGGCCGGCAATCGCCGCCGACATCGTAAACGCAGACAGCTTGTATTTCTGAACATCGTATCCGAGCGATATTGCGCGCGGCTCGTTGTCGCGAATGGCGAGCAACACCTGACCGAATGGCAACTCCATGACCCGCTGGAACCCCCAGACCGCCGCGATCAAGACGACCAGGACAAACGCATACATCGTCAGGTCATTGGATAGGTCAATCAATCCGAACAGCGAACGGCGCGGAATGCGCTGCAGCCCATCCTCTGCGCCAGTGAACGGCGCCTGTACGCAGACGAAATAGACCATCTGCGCCAGCGCCAGCGTAATCATCGCGAAGTAGATGCCCTGACGGCGAATGGCCATGCCGCCCATCACGGCTCCCAGCGCGACGCCCACCACAAGGCTGGCAGCCAGCGCCAGTTCAGGCGTAAAGCCCCACGCCTTCGTTGCGTAACCAGCCACATACGCACCCATACCGAAGAAGGCTGCATGACCGATTGAGAGCAGACCGACATTGCCGGTGAAGAAATTGAAAGCGACGGCGAACAACGCCAGCGCAACACATTTCATCAGAAACTGCGGATAGAGCCCTGTCAGCGGCGCCAGAATGCCCACGCCGGCGAGCACGATCAAGAGAACTGTGGATGTCTTCATGTTCCGGCTCATGCTTCACGTCCAAACAAACCGGCGGGGCGCACCAGAAGTACGATTGCCATGACAATGAAAACGATGGTCGAGGACACCTCCGGATAGAACACTTTCGAAAGTCCCTCGATGACGCCGAGCGCCAGTCCAGTAGCGATAGCACCCGCGGTTGATCCCAGCCCGCCGATCACCACGACGGCGAACGTCACAATCAGGATGTTCGAGCCCATGAGTGGCTGAACCTGATAGATCGGCGCCGCCAGCACACCCGCAAATGCAGCAAGCCCCGCGCCAAGCGCGTAGACGAACGTCACCATAAGCGGGACGTTAATGCCGAGCGCTTGAACCATCTTCGCGTTCTCGGTGCCCGCGCGCAGATAGGACCCCAGACGTGTGCGCTCGATCAGGAACCACGTCGCGAAACACACGGCCAGCGACGCGCCGACGATCCAGACTCGGTAAATCGGCAACCGCATGAAGCCGAGATCAATCAGGCCGCGCAGTTCTGACGGGGTCGGATACGGCAGGCCCGCAGAGCCATAGATGTCGCGAAAGATTCCCTCCAGAACCAGTGCGAGGCCGAACGTGAACAGCAGGCCATAGAGGTGATCGAGCCCGATGAGACGGCGCAACAGCAGCCGCTCGACCAATGCCCCGAATACACCGACAACGACGGGCACCAGCAAAAGCGACCACCAGTAGTTCACGCCGAGTTTCTGCATGGCGAGATAGACGCCGAATGCGCCCAGCATGTAGAGCGCGCCGTGCGCAAAGTTGATGATGTTGAGAAGACCAAAAATCAGCGCAAGACCAAGGCTCAGGATCGCATAAAAGCAACCGTTCACCAGTCCGATAGTGATTTGTCCGAGCAGCACCTGTAGCGGAATATCGAACATCTCAGCCCCTCAAACGCCCAGTGTGCGGTCAACGAGTTCGGCCTGCGCCGCAAGCTCCGACGCGGACAGTTGCATCGTGACATCGCCATGCTCGACCACAAGAAACCTGTCGGCGAGCGGTTCGGCGAAGTACTTGTTCTGCTCGACGAGCAGAATGGTGTAGCCCCGCGACTTCAATTCGGTGATGAGATCAAACAGCCGGTCGACGATAACTGGCGCAAGTCCCTCGGAAATCTCGTCGAGCAACAGCAGCTTCGCACCGGTGCGCAGGATGCGTGCAATCGCGAGCATCTGCTGCTCGCCTCCCGACAACCGCGTACCGGGTGTCTGACGCCGCTCGGCCAGATTGGGCAGCAACGTATAAATTTCCTCTAGCGGCATTCCCCCGCTCGATTGCTTCGGCGGCAGCAAGAGATTTTCCTCGCATGACAGCGACGCGAAAATACCTCGCTCCTCGGGGCAATATCCGACACCGAGGCGCGCAACCAGATGCGGCGCCAGATGAGTGACATCCTTGCCGCCGATGCGGATCGTGCCCTGACGTTTGTCGATCAAGCCCATGATCGCGCGCAATGTTGTGGTCCGGCCGCTGCCGTTGCGGCCAAGCAGCGCAACCACTTCCCCGCGCTGCAGAGAAAACGACATGCCGTGCAGGATGTGGGATTCTCCATACCAGGCATGGAGCTTTTCCACCGAGAGCGCTTCGGCCGCGCTGTCGCTCGTTACTGGCATCATTGTTTCCGCTCCGCCGCGCGCGACCGGGAGCCAAGATAGGACTCGATCACCTGTGGATCGCGCGACACCTCGTCGTAGCCGCCCTCTGCAATGATCTCCCCACGGCGCAGCACACTGATCCGGTCTGCGATCCGCGCCACCATTTTCATGTTGTGCTCCACCATGACGACGGTGCGACCAATTGCCACCTGCTTGATCAACGCCGTCACGCGATCAACATCCTCGTGGCCGAGGCCCTGAGTCGGCTCGTCAAGCAACATAACCTTCGGGTTGGCAGCGAGCGTCGTTGCCAGCTCGAGCGCGCGCTTGCGGCCATAGGCGAGATCGCCGGCGCGATGATGCGCGAATGCACCAAGGTCGACTTGATCGAGCAGCGACTCGATGCGCGCGGGCATATCGCCAAATCGAGAGCGTCCTCGCCAGAATTTCAATGGAGATACGAAACTGCGCTGAAGCGCGATGGCGACATTCTCGCTCACCGTAAGGTCCGGAAAAACCGCGGAAATCTGGAACGATCGCACCAGCCCAAGTCGCGCAAGCGCTGCCGGTCGTTCTGCCGTAACTTCGGTGCCTTCCAGGAGAATGCGCCCCGAAGTCGGGCTCAGGAATTTCGTCAGAAGGTTGAAGACGGTTGTCTTGCCGGCGCCATTCGGTCCGATCAACGCGTGGATCGCGCCACGGCGAATGTCGAGGTTCACACCGCCCACTGCAACGAAACCGCGGAATTCCTTCCGCAACTCCCGTGCCTGCAACACGATGTCAGCGTCGGGCACGGCATGACTGTGCGTCGCGTCCATCCGGCTGTCTCCTCCACATCTGTTGTGCGGCGCAATGCAAGCAAGTTCATCGCACCTGTTGACAGCGTCATACCAAATTAGTCTAGTTATGCAAGCCTATCTGTTGGGCCGCACTATCGGACCATTTTACAAGGGGAGAGGAAACAATGAGAAAAATGACGTTGGCACTTGCGGCAGGACTTGCGGTAGCGAGCCCGGCCTACGCTCAAACGAAGATCTCGGACGATGTGGTGAAGATCGGTGTTCTGACCGACATGTCGGGCCAGTTCTCTCATGAAGCTGGCGATGGTTCGGTGACTGCGGTGAAAATGGCTGTCGAGGATTTCGGCGGCACGGTTCTTGGCAAGCCCATCGAGGTGATCACCGCGGATCACCAGAACCGCAACGAAGTGGCAATCGCCAAGGCACGCGAGTGGTACGATGTCGGCAAGGTCGACTTGATCGCGAACCTGATCAACTCGTCTATCGCGCTCGCCGTCACCAATGTCGCGCAGGAAAAGAACAAAATCGCGATCGTCAACGGTTCGGGATCATCGCGACTGACGGGCGATTCGTGTACGCCCAACAGCATCCACTACGCATATGACACGTACGCTCTGGGACAGGGCACCGGCAAGGCGCTGATCAAGGAGGGGCAGAATTCCTGGTACTTCCTCACAGCTGATTACGCATTCGGGCATGCACTCGAAGCGGATACTTCCGGTGTAGTGAAAGCAAACGGCGGGACTGTTGTGGGCGCGATCCGCTATCCTATCGATACTCCCGATCACTCCTCCTTCCTGCTGCAGGCCCAAGCCTCGAAAGCGAAGGTCGTCGCTATTGCAGGCTCCGGCACCACGTTCATCAATGCGGTAAAGTCGGCCAAGGATTTCGGCCTGACTGACGGCGGCAAGCAGACGATTGCGGGCCTCTTGGTCTGGATCACGGATGTCGACTCGATGGGTCTGGCCGCAGCTCAGGGTCTCGTTCTGACCAACGGCTTCTACTGGGATCGTGACGAGGAAACCCGCGCGTTCTCGAAAAAATTCTTCGCAAAGATGAAGCGCATGCCGCACATGGGCGATGCCGGCGACTATTCCTCGACCATGCACTATCTCAATGCGATCAAGGCGGCGGGCACCGACGACGCCAAGACCGTGATGGCGAAGATGCGCGAAATGCCGGTGAATGACTTCTTCGCCAAGAACGGTCGCGTCCGCGAGGACGGCCGTTTCGTCCACGACATGTATGTGTATGAAGTGAAGAAGCCGTCGGAATCCAAGTATGCCTGGGACTATTACAAGCTCCGCGCTGTTATTCCCGGCGACGAGGCTTTCCGGCCTCTGTCCGAAAGCAAGTGCCCGCTCGTCAAGAAATAGTCCGACGAACGCAAGTCATCAAACGCGGCCGGGCACTGCCCGGCCGCTCTTCGGCCCGCCGAACTTGTCGGGGTTGTACCGCATCCGGTATTTCATCGTGTAGGCATGGATCGGCTCGCCGCACCGGTTGCAGACGACGGTTGGCGTGAATATCTTGCCGCATGTCTCGTGCTTGAGAAGCATGGGCGGCTCGCCGTTTGCCCGCCAGCGATCGCCCCAGGCCATCATCATGACCAAGGGTCCATGCAGATCGGATCCCATCGGCGTCAGCAGATACTCGAAGCGCTCCGGCATCGATTGATATTTCCGCTTCTTGAAAACACCACGCTCAACGAGGCGCGCAAGACGATCTGTCAGGATGTTGGTCGCGATGTTCAATTCGGCTTGAAGTTGATCGAACCGGGTAGCGCCGTAAAACGCCTCGCGAATAACAAGAAAGCTCCAGCGGTCGCCGATCACCTCAAGGGCGCGCGACACCGAACTCGGTCGGCCCCGCATGAAATCGTCTGCGGTTCGGCGCGTTCGTTTGGAAGCCTCGACACGAACCCTGCCCGCTCCGGGGCCATCGTGATAACCCACATCGCGGGCCGCAATGCGCCGCTCGCAACACGAACATGCGACGATCGGCTTACTGACGCAGTTGCAATCCTCGTGGATCAACTGCAGTGGAACCTCGTCGGCTTTGGTCAGCCAGCGGTCACCAAACTGCATCAGCGCCATGAACGCCGGATAAAGGTCGATGCCCGACTTTGTGAGCTTGTATTCAACGCGGCTCGACGTATCGGAATAACTCACTTCGCGAAAAATGCCCTCACGCGTCAGGCGCCGTAGCCGGTCCGTCAGCGTCGCTCGCGATATTTCAAGGCCCGAGCGAAATTCCTCGAACCGCTTGGCGCCGAAAAATGCCTCCCGAATGACCAGAAAGGCCCAAGCATCCGAGAGAATTCCAACCGTACTCGCAATGGAGCAACGCCGTTCGGTCAGCCTGGATAGCTTTTTACCCGTACGAACTGCGGTAGGCGCATTCAGAGGCTTGGCCGGCCGTTTTTCCCTTGCTGAAAGTGCTAGCCGTACCATCTCGTCCAGACCAATCGCTTTTTAGCGCATACTTATGCAGTCAACTTCCAGAAGTTGAATCCTCTCTGCGAAACTTGGATGCTTAAGGCAGTCGCGTCAAGACCGGGGACCAGGCACGCTATCCGGCCTGGTTTTTCAGGCGCGCAGCCTCGACCATACGGAAGATTCGGTCCGGCGTGACCGGAAGTGTGTCGACCTCGATGCCGAGCGGGGATAGTGCGTCGGATACGGCATTGGCAATGGCAGCCGGTGCACCGATCGTGCCACCCTCTCCCATGCCGCGGAAACCACCGATGTTATTGGGCAAATCCGCTTCGATATGGACGATACCGATGTGGGGAACGTTTGTGGCAACCGGCACCAGATAGTCCGCGAGGCTGGCCGTTACAAACTGACCCTGATCGTCATAAACAATCTCCTCTAAAAGTGCGGCTCCGATTCCCTGCGCGACCGCACCCTGCACCTGACCGTCCACGATCATTGGATTAATGATCCGCCCACAATCCTCCGCAACGACATAGCGCTTGATCGTCACGCCGTAGGTTTCCGGATCAATCTCCACCATCGCCAGATGGGTGGAGGAACAAGCCGTGCCAAGATATGGATCGTAGGTCTCGGAGGCGACCAGGTCCTCGCGCTGCTCGCGTGGGATACTCCCCATCTGCGAATAGACCGCGTTGGCAACCTCCTTGAACGTCATCGAAACATTCGACGCCCGCGAGCGAATGATCCCGCCGGATGCTTCCAGTTCCTCAACCGGCTGCTTCATCAGATAGGCGGCGGCCTTAAGAACTTTCGCTTTGACGACACGTGATGCCATCGTCGCAGCACCGCCTCCCAATACGGCGGAGCGGCTGGCAAAGGTCCCTGTGCTCATCGGCACCAGCGCACTGTCGCCATGCTGAACTTCCACGTCTTCCATCTTGCAGCCGAGTTCATCGGCGATCACCTGCGCTAACGTCGTCTCAAGCCCTTGGCCGTGCGATGAAATGCCGAAGGCTGCGGTAATCGCGCCGGTGGCATCGATACGGATCGACGACGTCTCAGTGCCCGTATTGATCGGCATGCCCGGCGCCACCGAGATGCGCGAACCGATGCCCGTCAGTTCCGCGTAGCTGGACAGGCCGATGCCGACCCATCGTCCTTCACCGCGCGCCTTATCGCGCTCGCGCACAAGCGCCGGGTAATCCACATGATCGCAGGCACCCTGCAGACATTCCTGAAACGCCGACTTGTCCCAGATGATGCCGGATGCGGTCCGATAGGGAAATTCGTCGTTGGTCACCAGATTGCGGCGACGCATCTCGACCGGGTCCATGCCGATCTTGCGCGCGGCCATATCAATCAGCCGTTCCATCGCAAACGTCGAAGACGGGCGGCCGACGCCGCGATAGGGACCAGTCGGCGGCTTGGGCGTGAGAACACCCCTGATACGTCCGCGATAATGCTCAAGACGATATGGCCCCGGCAGGAAACTCACCACCTGTACCGGCTCAAGCGCACCGGTCCACGGATAGATGGAATAGGCGCCAATATCACCGATCACGTCCGCGCGCAGCCCAAGCAGCTTGCCGTCGCGATCAACCGCGAGTTCGACATCCATTAATTCATCGAAGGCCTGACTGGTGGACGACAGATCTTCGAGCCGGTCGCTCGTATACTTGATCGGCCGCCCGAGTTTGCGTGCAAGCGCGCAGACCAATATTTCTTCGTGATACAGCGATCCCTTGCCACCGAAGCTGCCACCGACGTCGGGCGCAACCACGCGCATCCGGTTGCCGGGTAAATCGAAGCAACCAGAGAGCACATCGCGGATCACGCCGGGAATGTTGGTCGACGAATGCAGCGTCAAGGCAAGCCGGCGTTTATCCCACTCGGCGAGATAAGTGCGGTTCTCCATCGCGACCGCCGTTTTCCGCGTCATGCGGAAAACACCTTTCACCGTCACCGGCGCGTCCTGAATGGCCTTGTCGACATCTCCGCGTGCGAATTCGCGGGATACAATAACGTTAGTGCCGGCTTCCTCGTGAAGCAGCGGAGCGTCTTCGGCCACCGCATCCGTCTGCCGGATCGCAAACGGCAACGATTCGTAGTCGATCGAAATATGCTCCAGTGCGTCCTCAGCCGCGTACCGGCTCTCGGCCACGACAGCGACGACAGGCTCGCCAACGTAACGTACCTTGCCCCGTGCCAGCGGCCAGATCGGTGTCGCGTAATAGTTCTTCATCTTCGACGTCGGAACAGCCGGCTTGAGGTCACCCTCAAGATCGGTCGCGTCGAAGATCGCCACAACACCCGGCACGGAAAAGGCTTCGCCAACATCGATACTGAGAATCCGCGCATGCGGTTCATCGCTGCGCCTGATCGCGATATGGAGCGTGCCCTGTGGGGTGATGTCATCCACGTAACGGCCGACGCCCGCGAGCAGACGCGGATCTTCGGTGCGCTTGATGCGCTGACCGACCATTTTGGGCCGTAGTTCAACCGATGATGAATCGAACGCGCTCATAACTTAGCTCGCCTTGGCAATCGGATGAGACCGGCCCCGCGCACGCCGGAAAGGGTCTTCACTTGAGTGCTCCTCTTTCCTTTGCCAGTTCGCGCACCGCATTGACGATATGCTCGTAGCCGGTGCAACGGCAAATATTGCCCGATAGCGCTTCGCGGATTTCCTCGTCGTTATCGAGGGTGTGATGCCGCAGCATGTCGGCGATCGTCATGATGAATCCCGGCGTGCAGAAGCCGCACTGCAGCCCGTGATGATCGCGGAACGCTTGCTGAATCCGACCAAGTTTCTCAACGCTTCCCTGGCCTTCGACAGTCTCAACGTCCGCGCCGTCCACCTGCACCGCAAGTGTCAGACATGAACGCGCACTGCGTCCGTCGATAAGGACTGTACAAGCACCGCATACGCCATGCTCGCAGCCAACGTGCGTGCCGGTCAGCCCAAGTTCGTGGCGAAGAAAATCCGTCAGCAATAACCGTGGTTCCACGTGCCGCGTGTAGGACAGGCCGTTGACGGAAGCGGTGATCTGCGTGCGTTCGGTCATGCATCCCCGCCTTTCCCTGCCCGCGCCCATGCGTCTGCCATGGCGCGTTGCGCAAGCACGCCAGCTAAATGACGGCGATAATCTGCTGACGCATGCAGATCGGAATTCGGTTCGAGTTCTGTCTTTAGTGCGTCGACCGCTTCGCCGATCAAGCCCGAACTCACCTCGCGGCCTTCCAGCATTGCCTCGATCCGCGGCAAGCGCATCGGCATGTCCCCGACGCCCATCAATCCTATGCGCACACCCACCGCCATACCGCTCTGCCGTTGCATCGTTACCGCTGCCGACGCAAGTGCATAGTCGCCGTGACGACGGGCAAATTCCTCGAACCCCCAACCAGTGCCCGCGGGCAGCATATCAATTTCGATCTCCGTGACGAGTTCGTCCGGCTCCAAAGCCGTGACCAGAGAGCCGACAAAAAAATCCTGTGCGGCAAGCATACGTTCCCCGCGCGGAGAGACGATGTGCACGACACCATTGAGCAACAACGACATCATCGGCATTTCAGCCGCGGGGTCGGCATGGCAGACGCTGCCGCAGAAGGTACCGCGGTTTCGAACCGTAAGGTGTGCGACATGCTTCATCGCATAATGCAACACCGGAACGTGCTGAGCGATCAGCCCGTCCGTTGCCGTCATCCGATGACGGACGAGTGCACCCAGCACCAGCTTGTCACCACGGATTTGCACAACATCGAGACCGGGGATGCGATTGATGTCCACCAGGACCGACGGCTTCACCAGTCGGAAGTTCATCATCGGCATCAGGCTCTGCCCGCCGGCGATCACCTTACCGTCGCCTCCCGCGGCAGCAAGCGCCTGTACAGCGTGTTCGGCACTTTCAGCGCGAACATAATCAAACGGTGCCGGTTTCATATAACGGTTCCCGATC
This sequence comes from Pseudomonadota bacterium, assembly GCA_040387615.1. Classification (GTDB taxonomy): domain Bacteria; phylum Pseudomonadota; class Alphaproteobacteria; order Rhizobiales; family Xanthobacteraceae; genus Afipia. The sequence continues at coordinate 188,237 of JAZKDK010000003.1, forward strand.
CGCCCGGTTTGCGTTGCGACCCAAGATTCTTTTGGCTTCCATAGTGACTTGCATTATTAGACTATGTTAAGGCATGTCAAGATCGGCGAAGGACTTCGACGTCAAACAAAAACACGGACTTGCGCCGACAATGGAGCCGCGCGAAGTTCAAGGAGACAACATTATGGACATGACAGGCCAGCAGCGAATTCCCGCCAGCCGCGAAATCGTCTGGAAGGCTCTTAATGATCCGGCAATCCTTCAGGCCTGCATTCCCGGTTGTCAGGAATTGGTCAAATCGTCCGACACCCAAATGACGGCAACGGCGCTGATAAAGGTCGGCCCTGTCACCGCCAAATTCCAAGGCGCTGTAACGCTGTCGGACCTTGATCCACCGAACGGCTACCGTATCGCGGGCGAAGGTCAGGGCGGCGTCGCCGGATTCGCTAAGGGAAGCGCCGTTGTACGGCTGGAACAGGACGGCGATGGCACCGTCCTGCATTATGATGTATCCGCGCAGGTCGGCGGCAAGCTCTCCCAGCTTGGCAGCAGGCTGATTGATGCCACGGCCAAGCAAATGTCCGGCCTTTTCTTCAAACGTTTCGCCGAGGAAATCGAGGCCCAATGCGGTGACGACGTACAACCTCAACACTCGGCTGTATCAATGGGACCCACAAACGCATCGACCGCACAAAACATTCAGCGCGGGCAGACAACGCGCCGTCCACGCCCTGCTCCTGCGCCGATGGACATTACACCGGGAGTTTTTAAGCATGTGAAATCGGCCGGAATTGTCCTGCTGCTCGCAGCGATTGCTGTATGCTGGTATCAGTTCGGCGGCGTATTGCCGAGCCTTACTCCGAACAGCGGCACCCACGTCTCGCCCGATTTTACCAGCGGCGTTTTGCTTATTATTGTCGCGGCAATCGGCTACCTGTTCGGCCGGCAGCACAGCCGCGCCGTTCATGTCGATCGCGACGTGATGAATCAAATCGCAGGAGCGTGGTCAGAACGGCGCGAATAGTATCAGCCGTCTCTAACCAAGAACGGATACATGGCGCGCGCCCCGTCCAAGAGCAATTTTTCCCGCACGCTTCGGCAGTCCTCCAAGACCACCGAACGACCGATGGTTCGCAACTGCTCCGTTGATCGCACGCTGACGATTCTTTCGGACGCGTGGTCGTTTCTCGTGCTGAGAGAAGTCTATCTCGGCGCGCGGCGCTTCGATCAGATTCAGGCTGTTCTGCATATGCCGCGCAGCACGCTTAGCGACCGCTTGACGCAATTGGTCAAGGCCAAAGTCCTGTCACGTGTGCCGCTCGCCGACAGCGCGCGCTTTGAATACCGCCTGAGTGGGCGCGGCCACGATCTTTACCTCGTAATGCTTGCTATGCTGCGCTTCGGCGACGACTGGCTGGCCGGCGACGAGCCACCGCCACTCCGGCTCGTCCACGCGGACTGCGGACACGAATGTCATCCGGAGACGATCTGCTCCGCCTGCCGCAAGCCGATCGACGCGCTTCGGGTCACCTATCGCGACGGTCCGGGCGCAGGCACATCGCACGCCACCGCCATGCCGCAACGCAGACGTACGGGCGGCGTTGAAACATTCGAGCGCGGACGCCCTTCGTCCGTCTCGCGCACGCTGGGAATCCTGGCAGATCGCTGGACCTTTCTCATCGTACGCGAAATGTTCTTCGGCATCCGGCGTTTTGATGTGATGCAGGAACGGCTCGGTATCGCGACAAACATTCTGACGGACCGACTGAATCGCCTTGTGAGTCAGAGTATCCTGAAACGGGTCAAGTATCAGGATGTGCCCGAGCGCTACGAGTACAAGCTCACAACGGCCGGTCGGGATCTGTATCTGCCGCTAATCCAGATGTTGCGCTGGGGCGACAAGTGGCTCGGATCAAAACAACCGCTGTTCCTTCATCATCTCGACTGCGGTAAGGACTTCGAGCCGCTCGTCGCATGCGACCATTGCCACCAGCCACTCGATCCGCGCAACATGCGCTATTACCTGACTTACGAAAAGCTTCGCGAAGACTACCCGCCCGCGCTGCTCCCACAGCCCGAGTGAGCCAGGCCTTCCTGCCCCGTGAATATTCGTTCAGGTGCATGGCGACACCGCTGCCTGCTTTCGATCGCGGACGCGATCGACGCGCTCAGCGAAAAAACAGCTTACCAATACCCTGGCGGCGGCGTAACCAGTTCAATACGTAATGCCATAGCGCTGCGCCGCTTCGATCGTGAGTCCTTTGCCCACGGCCCCGAAAGTATCACCTTCAATGACCCGGGCGGCCGGGACCATTTTGACAATGGCACTTCGCACGTGAGCGAGTTGCACTGAACCACCGGTCAAAAATATCACGTCGATATTTTCGGACGTGAGCCGCGCTTGCTCGAGGCACGTTTTTATCCGCGCAGCGATGCGCATAGCCAGTTGTCGGGTATGATTGACGAGATCTGAGCGCTTTATAGCGGCGCCCAGACTTGGCTCAACCCAGTCGAGTGAAACCTCCGTTTGCCGATTATCGGACAATGAAATCTTCGCATCTTCAACTTCCATCGCCAGCGTATGACCCCGTTGTTCCTCGATCACACGAACGAGGCGGTCGAACAATTCAGGCTGCGCGGCCTCGTAACGGACCTGACGGACCTGAGTCATGACCTTCTGATCGTACATACTGTTGATACTCGACCAGGTTGCAAGATCGTGGAAGTAGCTCGACGGAGCATTCAGTCCCGCACGCTTCATCTCACTGCCATAGCCAAACAGCGGCATGATTACACCGAGGCTAAGTTGACGGTCGAAATCGGTACCTCCGATCCTCACGCCATCATTGGCCAGAATATCGAGCTTCCGATCAGTCTTTCGATGACGCTCTGGGCTGAGACGCACAATCGAGAAATCGGACGTACCGCCGCCGATGTCCGCGATCAGCGCTATTTGCTCTTCAGAGATTCCGCGCTCGTAATCGAGTGCCGCGGCAATTGGCTCGAACTGGAAGGTGACTTCTTCGAAACCAACTTCTCGCGCGATGTCGCACAGCGTTTGCTCTGCCCTGCGGTCGGCTTCCGACGCATTATCGATGAAATGTACGGGCCGGCCATGGACGACATATCTCAGCTCATGACCAACGGCCTGTTCGGCGCGACGCTTTACGACGCGGAGATAGTAAGCGATCACATCACGGAAACTTGCGCGCTCGCGCCCCACTTTCGTGGTTTCGTCGATCAGCGCCGTGCCGAGCACTGATTTAAGGCTTCGCATCAGGCGGCCGGGCGCACCTTCGACATATGCCTCAATGGCCTTGCGGCCGATCAGGACGGCGCTATCCCGCTCATAAAAGATCGCGCTCGGGATGGTGGTATGACCGACCTCCAGCTCTGCCAATTTCGGCACGCGGCCGACAAGAGTACCAAGCGTCGTATTCGACGTGCCGAAATCGAGTCCGCAGGCTGACATCATTGCTCCCAGGAAGAGCGCCCGTCTACCCATTCCGGAGCCATTGATCCATCGTTATCTTTCGTGAATTTACATATGCGCAAATCGGCCCGAAATCGACCTTGCATGAATTGAACAGTACTGCGCTTACTTTCATCGCGTTTGCGGCATACGTGACAACGGCCTGCCGCCGCTAGCGTGGTCGGAGCGGCGCCGCGCGTTGGCGATCGGGTAATGACTAACTGTCGAAAACGACAACACTGCAGTTTTGTCGACATAAATATCACGCGGGCGGAAGCCGAGTGAAGCGGCGTCACTTGCGCCTTCGTGTATCACTGATTAGATAGCGAATGTACTGCAAAGGTCTGGTCACGCGAGCCACACAGGCGCGCTCGACTCAATGGGGTTCGCGGCATGCGATACGAAAAGGGTCGAAAAGAAGCAACGCATCAACGGATCATCGAAGTTGCGTCCCAGGAATTTCGAAAGCACGGGGTTGCCGCCTCAGGATTGGCGGGCATCATGGAGAAAGCAGATCTCACGATCGGGGCTTTCTATCCGAATTTCGCTTCCAAAGCAGAGCTTGTGACCGAAACGCTGGCCTATGTGCTTGATCTTCAGCTTGCCAAGATGAGGGAAACCATCGAGAGCGGCGGGAGTCTGGAAGCCGGAATTCTCAGCTATCTGAGCAAGGATCACTTGGGTACTCCTGAGGATGGCTGCCCCTCGGCGGCCTTGCTTCCGGAAATTGGCCGACAAACGAAAGAAACGCGATCCGCTTATAAGGATGGGATTGTCCCGTTCATCGCGATGCTTGCAGAACATCTGCCTGAAGGGGATTCCAGGGCCTCGAGCGGACGAGCCTTTGCATTGTTTGGCTTGCTGGTTGGCACGCTGCAGATCGCGCGTGCGATCCCTGATAAGACGCTTGCGGAGAGCGTCCTGAAGGAAGGCATTGAAGCCGCGATGCATCTCGCCGGAGGGCGTGCTCGCCTATCGCGCGTCGCCGCCAAAACAGAAAAAACAGCGCCCAAGTTGCCGAATAGATCGGCTCGCGCGGATAAACGCTGACGCCCGTTTACTTGGCGAACTTTGCAGTGGCGGCCTTCTTCCATGGCCAAAATAGCTGTCTGGTCATTGGATTAGACGGAGCCCGGTGTTCCCAATTCGTAGTTCCCACATTCCGATAGGTTCCGGCGACTGACCGACAGCCATGTGCTGGTGGCATTGCATTATGATCGATACTATGCATTATGATCGCTATCCAATCGAAGCCAGCTTCGATATTGGGAGCCGCGGATGCGACCGGCACATGGCATGTCGCAAGAACAAAGGTGGTGTCTGCATGTCTAAGCAAAACGAACAAACAACAGACGATACGTCCGGTGCGGGTCAGAACCTGTCTTCGGTTGATAGGCGAAACCTCATGAAGGGGGTTGCAGCTATGGCAGTGATAGGCGCAGGGATCGCAGATAGCGGATCGGTACACGCAAGCACCGCGGCTCATGATATGGGCGTGCTCGATGCTGTGTCGGCGATCAGAAACGGTACGATCACTTCGGAAGCTTACACGGCCAAACTGCTGCAGCGGGCTCGTGACAATACGGACCTGAACGCGTTCATTACCATCGACGACGCGGCGGTCCTGCAGGCCGCGAGGGCTGCGGATAAGGACAGGGCTGCGGGGAAGACCGCGCCGCTGCTCGGCGTCCCCCTGGCTGTGAAAGACAGCTACATGACGCAGGATCTTCCGACGACTTTCGGTACCGGCGTCTTGAATAAGTTCAGACCCGGCCAGGATGCGCCGGTCGTCAAATCAATCAGAGACGCCGGAGGTGTGGTCTTTGGAAAGAACAACCTCGTGGAGATGTCTTACGGCCTGACGGGCGTCAATATCCATCACGGGCAGCCTAAGAATCCCTACAACAAGGCTCATGTGACAGGTGGCTCGTCCAGCGGCGCAGGGGCTTCGGTAGCGGCTCGGCTGGTGCCGGCGGCGCTGGGCGGAGATACCGTAGGTTCAATCCGCGTTCCTGCATCGCTCTGCGGAGTGGTGGGCTTCAAGCCGACACAGGGGCGTTGGTCAGGCGATCGCGTTGCGCCGATTTCCGGCACGCTGGATACGACCGGCGTCCTGGCGCGGAGCGTTCGCGATTGCGCGTTGATCGACGCGATTGTGACCAAGGCGTCCATCCTGGCACCCACGGCTCAGGCCGGCCTGAAAGGCATCAGACTAGGGTATGCGCCGAGGCAGCATCTGAATGTGATTGATGCCGACGTCGAGAAATTGTTCAGGGAAACTCTTTTAAAGTTGAAAGACGCCGGTGCCGAGATTGTCGAAATTGACCTAGGTCAAGACTTTTCGGCGATTGCGGAGCGAGCGACATGGGGCATCTTCTTTCACGAAACGAAACCCGCGATCTCGGATTTTGTGAAGGCGAATAACGTTCCGGTCACGTTCGAACAGATTTATGAGGATCTGACACCAAATATCAAAGGCGCCTGGTCAACCTTCGTCATACCGACCGGCGCAAAGTACATCGGCGAGGATGCCTATCAAAGCTTCATGAAGCGGGACCGGCCGGAGCTTAAGCGTCGTTATAGCGAAGCGTTTGCGAAAGTGGATGCGCTCATATTCCCCACCACACCGTGTACCGCACCACGCATCGATAAACAGTGGGAGTTCTCGGTCGCTGGCAAGGATATGTCTTACCTTGTTCTCGCGAAAAATACGTTTGCGACCAACTGCGCAGACCTGCCCGGGATAAGCATCCCTATGGGATTGACCGCGAACAGGATGCCGGTTGGCATGGAGATCGATGCGGGCTCGGGCAGCGATGCGAATTTGCTTGAGATCGCGCGGCGGGTTGAGGCCGTGATCGGCTCCATTCCTGCCCCCGTATGAGTTGAACGGGGGCCAACACTCTGACCTCCGGACTGGCTGGCGACGCAGTGCTGATCGCACCCGTCTCCGCGCCGATTCCCTGCCAACAGGGAATTTTACAGGGAAAACTTCCAAAATCGGGCTGAGTTGGTCAGCCCGATTGATCAAAAGTGCTTATTCGCGGGCACTCCAGACAAATTTCCGGACAAGAGAACAGGGTAATATTTGACAGTATCAGGGAGGTCGCGAGCGTAACAGGGACTCATTCGGGACGAACGTCGAGAGGCTAAGTCGCCTGAAAGACAACGCTTGAGCGGCATAGTTCGTCGATCGTCTCCGGCAAGATACCCCAATCTTCCAAGACTTCGCAGCTGTGCTGCCCAAGCTGAGCAGGAGGCGAGGATTGAGTGGCCTTCGTCGCACTAAAGCGCGGATTCGGTGCCGGCTGATTCACACCGTTGAGGTCGACATAAGTTTGACGCGCCATCAAATGTGGATGGCTGCTCGCCTCTTCAATCGTCAGGACCGGAGCAAAGCATGTGTCCGTGCCTTCGAGCAATGAGCACCATTCATCTCGTGAACGGGTCAGGAAGCACACCTTGAATCGTTCACGCTGATAATCCCATCGCGACCTATCTGTATGCGGCCGCATGTTCGTATCATCCGAAAGTCCAAGCTTCGTGAGAAGAAGATCATAAAACTTGTCTTCCATGGCCCCTATGGAAACATACCGTCCATCTGATGTTTCGTAAGTCGCATAGTACGGCGCACCTCCATCAACGATGTTATCCCCGCGCTCAGATGACCAGATGCCGCCTCGCTGAAAGCCTACAACCATCGTGAGAAGTGCAGCCGCTCCATCGACCATCGCTGCATCGACGACTTGCCCCTGTCCAGTTCGCTGCGCATGCAGCAATGCGCTGACTAAGCCGAAAGCGCAGTATACGGCGCCACCGCCGAAGTCCCCGACAAGGTTGAGCGGCGGCACCGGCGGCCCGCCCCGCGAACCAATCGCATGCAGCACGCCTGATAGCGCGATATAGTTGATATCATGCCCTGCCATCTGCGCATAAGGACCATTCTGTCCCCAGCCGGTCAATCGCCCGTACACCAGCTTCGGATTCCGTTGAAGACAGACGTCAGGACCAAGTCCCATGCGTTCGACAACGCCTGGACGGAAGCTTTCGATCACCGCGTCAGCTTGATCGATCATGCGCAACACGGTGTCGCGCCCAGCATCGCTCTTCAGGTCGATTGCCAGAGAGCGCCGCCCTCGCAGCAGCAAATCGAATTTGGCATCGATCGGAACGCCTAATCCGGACGCCGCCAGTCGGTCAACACGAACGACATCTGCGCCCATATCGGCCAGCATCATCGCGCAATGCGGGCCAGCGCCGATGCCGGCGAGTTCAACAATTCTTAGTCCAGCAAGCGGGCCCATGGTCATCCTGAAATTGGTGTTGATTACGCCGTCAGCGTTCGGTCGACCATTCGCGCAGCTCGCGGCGGAGAACTTTCCCCGTGGGACCCTTTGGCAGCTCGTCGATGAATTCAATCTCGCTTGGAACTTTATAATCCGCGAGCTTTGTCTTGCAGTGGTCGACAAGTTCGGCCACACCGATGGCTGTGGTCTTTCTCACGACATAAGCTTTGACCGTTTCGCCGAACACATCATCCGGCTTTCCAATCACGGCGCATTCGGCGACGCCCTCATGGGTATAGAGCGCCTCTTCGACATCGACCGGATAGACATTCGCGCCGCCGCGAATGATGAGATCCTTCTTGCGGCCGACAATGTACAGAAAACCATCCTTGTCGGTCATTCCGAGATCGCCGCTGCGTATCCATCCGTCGATCAGCGTTTCCGCCGTGGCAGATGGATTCTTGTAATACTCGGTCATCGTCAGCGGACCGGTGAGCATGACCTCGCCGATTGTACCAACGGGGCACTCCTGCAGATCGTCGTCGACAATCTTGAAAGCGCAGCCCGGTAGCGCGCGTCCACATGAATCCGGTTGTCCTGCCTTTTCACGATTTGGATCGAACGTCGTGACGGGCGTGCATTCCGTCATGCCCCACAGATCGAAGATATTGAAGCCCAGACTTGTTTTCGCGCGCTTGACCAACGCGTCTGGCAAACTCGCGCCACCCGAGAAAGCTGCGCGAACGGATGAAAGGTCGCATTCCTGGCCCTTGTCGGCGTAGCTGATCAGCATGACGTACATGGTCGGCACGCCCATCATGATGGTGATCCGATGCTTACGAACTGCGTCGGCAACCAGCTGGGGGTGAAAGCGGTCCTGCAGCACGACGCTTGCGCCGCCGGCGATAGACGCGAGTGCGTTGATGACCAACGGATAGATAAAGGCCAGAGAACCCATCACAATCGAACGATCGGATGCCGTTATGGCAAGATGTTTGGCCACCATCTGCGCTGCAAATATCTCCGCGCCGTGGCTTAACAAGACACCTTTCGGGACGCCCGTCGTACCAGACGTGTAGAAGATAAGAGCAGCATCGCCGTCTTTGACGTCAGCAACAAAGGCATCGGGTGTGGCACCGAAGACGACCGTCTGCCAGTCACTGGCATCACCGCCGCCCCGCACGATGGTATCGAACTTCACCTTTGCTTCTGCGAAGTGCCCTACGAGTTCGGCATCGACAATGGCGAGCTTGGGTTCGCAATGGTTGGCGATGTTGCACATCTCCGGCGGTCGAAGGCCGGGGTTGGTCGGCACGCAGATCGCTCCCGAGCCAAGAACGGCAAGAATGCTGACAACCCATTCCGTACAGTTGTTCATCGCCAGAACGACGTGATCTCCTGTGCCGATACCTCGCGAACGCAACGCACCCGTCAACCGCTGGACCCGATCCGCCAGATCATCAAAATTCACATCCTCATCATCCACGACAAGGATAGGCTTGCGAGCGAATGAGGAACGGCTGTTCCAGAAAATCTGTGCGATGTTCATTAATACAATTCCCGCAGCACGTTCAGCCGTGCATCGTCAGACCGCCGGACACGCTAATAACCTGTCCGGTGATGAATGATGCGTCATCGCTAACCAGAAACGCAACAATCCCCGGAATATCCTCGGGTTGCCCCAACCGCTTGAGCGGTATGGCGCGCTTCATGGCATCATGCACCTTCTGGCCGCCCGGTCCTTGGTTCATAAAGTCCTGCAACATCGCCGTATCCGTCGGCCCGGGGCAGACGACATTGAGCAGCACATTTCGCCGCGCCAGTTCGCGTGCCAGCGTCTTCGTCAGCGCGATGACGCCGCCCTTGCACGCAGAGTAAACCGCCTGCCCGGACGAACCGACGCGGCCGGCGTCGGATGCAATGGTCACCACCCGTCCTCCGTCCCGCTCCGCCATTTCGGTCAGGACAGCATGAAACATGTTGATGGGCCCGTTCAGATTGATCGAGACCACCTTCTGGCGCAGCGCCTCGTCGGTATCCAGGAAGTTGGAGAACTTGTCCCACCCCGCATTGTTGACAAGGATGTTGACCGGACCAAGCGTCTTCTCCGCAGCAGCGACAGCGCGGCACACGGCCCCATAGTCGCTGATATCGACGGCGACAGCACAGACTTCGCTGGCTTTCCCCACTTCCGCAGCGAATGCCTCCAGACCCGAGCCGTCGATATCAAGCATCGCGACATGACAGCCTTCCTCAATGAGGCGTTTGCATATCTGCCGCCCCATTCCACCTGCTGCGCCGGTGACCAGCGCAACCTTTCCCTTCAAGCCCTTCATTTCCTGCTCGCTTACTTAGCCGAACCCGTGACAAGCGGACAATTTCCTTCGCTCTCGGGACGATAGGCGTCCTTGCCAGCAAGCTTGCTCAAAATCTTGTAATCGTCGAACTTGCCTTTGGATTCCTGCGGTGTCTTGACCTGCGCAAGATACATATCGTGCAGCACACGCCCGTCTTTTCGGATCGTAACATTCTTGTTGTAGAAATCATTGACCGGAAGTTCGCGCATTTTGAGGGAAACGGCCTTAGCCTCGTCGGTTCCCGCAGCCTTCACTGCTTTCAGATACTGCAGCACGCCGGAATAAAGACCGACCTGAAGCATGTTCGGCGGACGCTTGCCGCCGGTGCGATCCAGGAACCGTTTGGTCCATGCCCGTGTTTCATCGTTAAGATCCCAATAGAACGAGGTCGTAAGGACAAGCCCCTGCGCGGCCTGAAGACCGAGCGCTTCCACATCGTTGATATAGATGAGAAGACCGCCAAGACGCTGGCCGCTGCGCTGAATGCCGAACTCCGCCGCCTGTTTGATGACCGTGATGGTATCACCGCCGGCAGTGGCAAGACCGATGATCTTCGCCTTCGATGCCTGCGCCTGAAGCAGGAAGGAGGAATAGTCGGTCGTTCCAAGCGGCGCACGAACCGCGCCAAGCACCTTTCCGCCGCCCTGTTCGACGAACTTGGACGTGTCCCGCTCCAGCGCATGACCGAACGCGTAGTCAGCGGTAATGAAGAACCATGTATCGCCACCCTGCTTTAATGTTTCGGTACCCGTGCTCTTGGCAAGCGCATAGGTATCGTAACTGAACTGGGTGGTTGTCGGTGAACAGGACTTGCCTGTGAGATCGGATGTTGCGGCACTTGCCGCGATCATCACGCGATTCTTTTCGCGGGTGATTTCATTGACAGCAAGCGCGATACCGGACCCCGTCACATCGACAATCGCATCGACTTGCTCGGTATCGATCCACTTACGTGCGATACCACCGGCAATGTCTGTCTTGTTCTGGTGATTGGCCGTGACAATCTCGATACGCTTGCCCAGAACCGTCGGTCCGAAGTCTTCGACCGCCATTTTTGCGGCTTCGATCGCCTTCATTCCGGTAATATCCTCGTAAACACCGGATTGATCGTTCATCACGCCGATCTTCACGACATCATCGGAGACTTGCGCCTGCGCGGAACCTGCGACGAGCAATGCTAATCCGACGAGCCAGGATTGTGAGACTTTCATTATTTCCTCCGTTGAACGCCGCTTTTCTGCGATTTGTTGATTACGAATTCTTTTGCAATTCTCGCGCGATGAGCAATTTCTGCACCTCGCTCGTGCCGTCATAAATCTTGAAGACCCGCATATCGCGATAGAATTTCTCCACCGGATAATCGTTGAGAAATCCGTAGCCGCCATGAATCTGGACGGCCGCCGAGGTCACGCTTTCCACCATTTCCGAAGCAAAGAGCTTCGCCATCGAAGCTTCCTTGATGCAGTAAATGCCCAGATCCTTGAGAGATGCCGCGTGCAGATACATCTGCCGGGCAACCTCGATTTTTGTTGCCATCTCCGCGAGTTGGAAGCCGATCGCTTGATGATCGATGATCTTCTTACCGAACGTCTTCCGCTCCTGCGCATAACGCAGCGCCGCGTCGAAAGCGGCCTGAGCCACACCGACTGATTGCGCAGCAACGCCGACGCGCCCGCTGTCCAGTGCGGACAACGCAATCTTCAGCCCCTCACCGGGGCGGCCAAGCATATCGGCCTCCGGTATCTCGAAATTCTCGAGCACAATCTGGCAGGTGTCGCAGGTGCGATGCCCTAGCTTCTTCTCACGGCGCGCCACGATGTAACCTGCATGGCGCGTGCTGGTCATGAAGCATGAAATGCCGGCCTTGCCCGCCGCAGGATTCGTGACGGCGACAACCATCGCGATGTCTGCGGTTTCGCCTGCCGTGATGAAATTTTTCGTGCCGTTGAGAACGTATTTTCCGCCCTTCCTCTCGGCGCGCGTCAGGATACTGGCCGCATCCGATCCCGCCTGTGGTTCACTCAATAAGAACGCTGCCACCGACTCGCCGCTGGCCAACGGACGCAGGAAACGCTCTTTCTGATCGTCATTGCCGAACGCCAACAAGCCCGAAGCGACGGGTGAATTCGTCGCCGCCATCATATTGGCGACGCCCGCATCGCCGTAGGCGATTGCTTCCATCGCGCTCACATACGAAACGAAATCCGCTCCGGCACCACCCCATTGCTCTGGGACGCAAACGCCCATCAGCCCAAGCTTGCCCATCTTGGCCAGGGTTTCCAAAGGAACGGATTCATCGCGATCCCACTGCGCCGCAAACGGAGTGATCTCATTGCGTGCAAAATCACGCGCCATGTCGCGGATGCCCGCCTGCTGTTCGTTCAAAAGCATCGTGTCCTCGTCCGATGCTCCATCGAACAACCGGCCGCTTTTCAAGTCAACAATAAAATGCAATGGTGAATCATTATTCTACTTTCATTCTGCGTCGCAAAAGCTCTACCGCGCCGCAGAAACCGCTGCAGGACAGACAAAAATGAAGGTTATGGAGATTCGTGACGCTTGGGGGCTTGAGAACCTGCGCTCTGGAACGCGGCCAGATCCGGTGCCCGGAGAGTTCGACGTTGTGGTCGAAATGCAAGCCGCGTCCATCAACTACCGCGACCTTGTGATGGTGCGCGGCGGGTATGGGCGAAAGGGCGGACAGCTTCCGATGATTCCCGTGTCTGATGGCGCGGGAAGAGTGGTAGCCGCGGGAAAGAATGTCACCCGGGTCAAGGTCGGCGATATGGTCTGCCCGAATTTTTCGCAAAACTGGTTCGCCGGGCCGTTTCACGAAAACGTCTGGGCGGGAATGCTCGGCGGATACCACGAAGGCGTGCTGCAACAATTCATGTTGCTGCCTGAAATGGGGGTGGTGAAGGCGGCGCCCCATCTCAGCGCCGCTGCCGCAGCATCCCTTCCCTGTGCGGCCTTAACGGCGTGGAGCGCCATTGTCGACGGATGCGTGAAGCCTGGCGACACTGTACTGACCCAGGGCACCGGCGGCGTGTCACTTTTTGCTTTGCAATTCGCCAAAATGAGCGGCGCGCGCGTGATCGTGACATCCTCAAGCGACGACAAGCTCAAGCGTGCCTCCGCTATGGGGGCGGATGAGACCATCAATTACAAGACATTCCCAGACTGGCAGAAGCGGGCACGTGAGATCGCCGGGCCAGCTGGTATCGACCATGTGGTTGAACTCGCCGGCGAGCTCGATCAATCGGTGAAAGCCGTCAAGGCAGGCGGAACACTCAGCGTTATCGGCGTCCTCGCAGGCCCCTCACCTACGCTTGCACTTGGGCAGGTCGTGACTCGGGCGATCCGGCTGCTGGGTGTCACAGCGGGTTCGCTCCGCGCGTTTGAAGACATGATGCGCGCAATCGAGATTCATCGGATCGAGCCAGCGTTCTCCATTGCCGGGCGACAAATGGAAGATGCTCCCAGCGCCATCGCCGCGATTTCCGATGGATCCCATTTCGGAAAGATCTGCATGGAATTCGGGAGGCTATCGTGACCTTTCCTGACATCACCGTCATATGCGAGCGGCGGGGAAAAACCGCATGGATCCGGTTGAACAAGCCGAAATCGCTGAACGCTCTGACCATTGAGATGATCGATGCGTTCGAGCAGATCCTTGCCGAGTTGGAGCATGATAAAACACTCTGCGCCGTCGTCGTAGCAGGAACTGAGCGGGCATTCTCGGCCGGTGCCGATCTCAAGGAACTGCAGTTGCGTGCGGATAGAACCGGATACGAAAGCGGACGCGGCTCCTTTGTCGATCGCCTCAACACTTTCCTCTGCCGGCTGGAAGAATTTCCGCTGCCCGTGATCGCTGCGGTTCGTGGCTGGGCCATGGCCGGAGGGCTTGAAATCGTTCTTGCTTGCGATCTGGTCATCGCAGGTGAAAACGCACGGTTTGGCGATGCGCATGCAAACTTCGGATTGCTTCCAGGCGGCGGTAGCTCCGTGAGATTGCCGCGTAAGGTCGGCCTCATGCGCGCCCGAGAAATGATGTTCACGGGTGATTCATACACCGCCGCGGACATGAAACTCGCCGGACTTGTCACCGCTGTCGTCAACGACAGCACGGTAGAGGATGAGTCTGGAAAGCTCGCCGACCGGCTTGCGCTCCGCAGCCCCGCGGGATTGCGTCGCATGAAATCGCTTCTCTTGCAGACACCCGAACAGCCCAAGGCTGCAGGTCTCCGCATGGAACAGCTGGAATGGGCGCTTCACGCCATGTCCAACGACTTGCGCGAAGGCATCTCCGCCTTTCGCGAAAAGCGCACTCCTCAGTTCACCGGCACCTGATCCTTCAGAAACGAGACTCTCATGAGCACACCGGCAACCAAAGTATCTCCCACAATCAAACCGTTCTCAATTGCGGTAACTGATGCAGATCTCGGCGATCTGCGAACCCGCCTGAAGAGGACCCGTTACCCCCGCACGTCCGCGGACGCCGGTTGGCGCTACGGTACCGACAAGCTGTTCATGGAGCGGCTGGTGTCGCATTGGCTTGAGAAATACGATTGGCGCGCTACCGAACAGCGCCTGAATCGGTTTCCCCAGTACATTGCGAACATCGATGGCTACGACATCCACTTCATTCATGTTCGCGGCAGCGGAACCAATCCGCTCCCACTGATCCTCACTCATGGTTGGCCCGGCTCATTCGTTGAATTCGACAACGTCATCGAACAGCTTGCTCACCCGGAAAAATTCGGAGGCAATATCGACGACGCTTTCGACGTCATCGTTCCCAGCATTCCCGGCTATGGCTGGTCGTCACCGCCCCCGCGTCCCATCACGACACGCGACATCGCGCCACTTTGGGACAAGCTGATGATCGACGTACTGAATTATTCCAGCTACGTCGCGCAAGGCGGTGACTGGGGGAGTCTGATTGCGTCATGGTTGGGCGTCGACTTTGCCCATCATCTAAAGGCACTCCACATCAATATCATGGGACTGCGACCTTATACCGGTGATGGCAGCGCACCTTTCACCACTGACGAGGTCGAATGGCTCGCAAAGGCGCGCGACCGCTTGCGGCGCGAGAGCGGCTATCAGGCTATTCAAGGCACGAAGCCGCAAACCCTTGCGTTCGGCCTGGCCGATTCGCCGGCTGGACTTGCCGCCTGGATCATCGAGAAATTTCATGGATGGAGCGAGAGTCCGAATGACATCCCGCCATTCACGCTCGACCAGCTCATCACCAACGTCATGATCTATTGGATAACTCAGTCTATTCACACCTCGACCTGGCTCTATACGGCAGCGCGGCTCGAAGGCGGAATGGGACTTGGGCGTAATGAGAAGGTCACCGCACCAACGGGGTTCATGGCATGCCCGCACGATCTGTTTCCACCTCCGCCAGATGCGTGGGTCAAGCGGACCTACAATCTCGCGCACCGCACCGACCTGGCGTCTGGAGGCCACTTCATCGCCTACGAGCGAGGCGACGATCTGATCGAAGATATGCGAAAATTCTTCCGAAGTTATCGCTAACGCGGCAGTTCAGTCAAAAAGCGCCCGCTGGATAAACTTGTTATAGGTCGCGAGAACATCCGGCGGCGGTTCCTGAACGACACCATTCGATTTCGCGTAGCGTTGCGCGAGATAGACCCGCGAGGCCATGACGATGTAAGCAACAGTCTCGAGTTCCTCGCGTCTAAATGCGCGGAGCTCGTCCCTTCCCTGGCTGCGCTGGAAACTGCGTACCAAGCCAGACGTCATCAAATCGAAGTAGACCGCATGGGCCTTCGGTGCCATCACCTCCGATTCATTCAGTAAGCGGTGATACCATGGATGCTCATCGAGAAATTCGAAGTAGGCACGCAGACGCTGCTCTTCGCGCGCCGCACCAACCACATCCCGATCGACCCTCTCCTGCACAAACGACATCAGCGTGTGCCCCATGGCGGGCAGCAACTGATCGAAGAACTCCTGACGCGATTTGAAATGCCTGTAGAATGTTCCCAGCGCCACCTTCGCGCGCGCAGTGATGCGTGCGATCGATGCTCCCTCGTAGCCATAGCGTCCGACCGTCCGGGCGCCTGCTTGTATAAGCTTGTTGCGCGTTTCTTCGGACCTCTCCTCGCGCGTACGTCGAGGCTGGACCTTTTTGGCTCCGGTTTTTCGTTTCAAGCTCATGCTGACAAGCACTTCCGCCACTAAGAACATCATCTGCCACGCGAATGCCGCTATAGTCCGGAATATTCCTAATAATTCAAGGGGTTTTAAGCGTTTGACGATGACCGTTGCGATCTGCCGGGAGCTCCGGCCACACAGCCGCGATGTCATTCGCGAAGCTAGTCCTTTCGTGACTTCAAGCACCTGATGGGTCGAACGGTGTCTTCTGCTGTGGGTCCTTGCCCCCGCTCCGACCAGTTCAACAGTCGGATGATACAGTAACTCCTGAGCGTGAATCTCCACTTGTGCTACGCATCGACCGCCAGAGCACCTCGCCTCCAAACGATGGCGGCGTCTGTGCTGGTTATTTGCCGCTTGCGGCACGCTGCTTGCGATACCTGCATAGAAGTCCGTGTAGTTCGCCACATTGCTCGGCCGGTGGAGATGGCAATCGCTCATCGGGGCTAGCAAATCGCTCGCGCTCTGACGTGCGGGCTTGCCGGCAGCTAAATCACTGAGAAGCGCAGACAGTGCTCTGCGCAAACTTCTCAGTGGACCACGACCAAGCAAAAACAGAGAATTTAGTGATTCTTGCGCCAGTGCCTCACGGGGAATGTCTCGCGGTAAAAGTCCGATACGGTGGGCCGCCCGAAGATCAAGAATCTGATCACCTATGGCGACGCCGGGTCCGGCATCTCCGGAAGCTCTGCTGAAAATCCCGAATGGAAGGTTTTGGATCGGAAAATCACCAACAGGATCATTTGCAGAGTCAATGAAGCTCCTGCGGTTAAGGTCATGCGTTTCATCGATCGCGGGCTTCATCGCGGCTTTCGCTCTATAATGCTGGAATCGCGACGATTGCTTCGCAACCATTCAGGGAAGGTCTTACCTCGCTGCATGTGGCTCAATCGTAAGAGCCAACCGGATTGCGCCTGCTGAGCAATACCTTGCGTTCCTGCAAGTCTTTGATCCGCGAGGGCAGAATATTGTTCTCGAGAAGTATCTCCTCGTTGTGCTCGCCTTGAAAAGCCGGAATTCCGGGAGCTGGAAGAGTGGACTGACTGAAACGCCACGGATTTCCCGGCATTCTCGTGCTGCTCCCGGAACGATCGTCGACCTCGACCACTGCTCCCCACTCCTTCACCCAGTCCGACTCGGCAAATTCTCTGACAGTACGAACGGTGCCAACAGCAAGGCCGGCCTCACTCACCTGCGCTTGGAGCTGCTGCAGATCTGAGAATGTCGTTAGCCACGACCTGATTTCCGACAGTAGCGACGGCAGGTTTAGGCGCCGTAGACTCGCAGTGGCATAACGCGGATCTTTCAGGAGATCGTTGCGCCTCATCATGGCGCAATAGCGATTGAACATCGGTGTGTAGATCGGGCTTCCTGCGATCGTGAGTCGGCGACCGTCAGACATTTCAAATATGTGAGATTCATTTGCGGACAACGCAATCGGCTCGCCGTTTGTATCGATGCCCGATAGTTGCGCCCCGGCGCGCTCGTTAACAGACAACATTGTCGCAGCCATCGACACGTCCACATGCTGTCCCTCGCCGGTACGATTGCGATGGTTCAACGCGGCCAGGATTGCGATCACACCTTGAAGACCGGTGTAAACATCCGCGTGGCTACAGGCGTCGCCACGCGCTTCCAACAGCGCCTCGCCGAAATGGTCCTGGACAATGGAGGTTAGGCCGGTCTCTGCCTGTACGGTGGGGGCAAATGCCGGCCGGTTGCTCCACGATGTGCCCTGACCATAACCGCTGAGCGATGCATAAACGACCATTGGATTGAAGGCGCGGACATCCTCATAGGCCAGGCCGAATCGTTTCAACGTCCCCGGCCGGAAGTTTTCGACGATGATATCGGCGTTGCGGCACAGATCGACCACGATCGCGCGGGCCTCTGCCCAGTTGAGGTCTATGCTCAGATTTCGTTTTCCTGCGTTCTGCTGAACAAAGTAAAGACCCATGTCGCCGACATGAGGCAAACTCACGCGACCAAGATCGCCAGATGGCGGCTCTATCTTGACCACCAGAGCGCCGAGATCACGAAGCGCTTTAGTACAGTGAGGTCCAGCAAGCACGCGGGTGAAATCAATCACGCGCAATCCGTCCAGAGGGGCTGCAGACACTGTCAGTCTCCCACGAACGCTGCCGAAGCGGGGCCGGTGGCAAAGAAAGCATCGAAGCCCCGCTGCCGATCCGCCGCCTTCCAGATCATATTGTTGATTTCGATCTGCCGCTTATCTGCGGCGGCAACGCCACCGCGCGCCGCAAGGTTAGCCTGCATTTTAATTCCTTCTATCACCTTTGTTGGACCGGCAGCGAGTTGGCGCGCCCATGTCAGCGAGGCATCGGGAAGTTCTGCCTCCGGCACCACGAGATTGATGATGCCCCACCGCTCGAAGGCTTCCGGGGTGTGACGGCGACCGAGCATCGCAATTTCCTTCGCGCGCGCAGAACCAGCGCGTTGCGCGAGACGTTGCGTGCCGCCGAGCAGCGGGAGGAGACCGACTGTGACCTCGACTTGTCCAAAGAACGCCGTGTCGGCGGCGATGATCATGTCGCAGGTCAGCGCCAACTCCAACCCGCCGCCGAGTACGCCGCCGTGAACAGCTGCAACGGTTGGTACTGGTATATCTTCCATTACGTCTAAAAATTCGAGGAATCGCTTTTCATCGCTCTGGATCATTGTGGTCACACCGAACGACTTGAGTTCAGCGCCAGCGCAAAAGTGGCGCATCGAGCTTCGCAACAAAATGGCGCGACTTCCCGCCGCATGCACGCTCCGATAAGCCGTAAGCAAATCCGCGACCATGTCGTCGTCGATCAGATTGTGCGGTGGTTTGGCGAGCGTCACGATGCCAACTGCACCATTCATCTCGTACGTAACTGTCGTCATTCCATCTCCCATTTGACCGGCGCGGCGGCCCTGCGGCTAGGCCTTTTGCCAGCTCAACGTGTCCTCCGCTTTGCGGATGAGCAACGTCAAACAGTGCCAATTTTCGGGTTCGAAAATGCCAATTGCACTGCACAATGCGGTGACAAAGCGGGTCAAAACGTGCCAATCTAAGGAAAAAGAAAACGACACGGCCGGAGGAAACGATGCTCATATCAAAGATTATGAGTCCGCTGTCGGACGACATTGATGCGCCAACCCAAAGCATGCTGGGACTTGCCGCGCTCGCAGCGGAACTCGCCGCCGAGGGTATCTCGGTGAAGGATTTGTTCGCCCGCACCGGTGCTCAGCCATCTCAGCTCGAAGACCCACAAGCACGCATCTCACGCCGGCAGCGCCTGGCGATCTATCGCAATGCCGTGGCGCTCGCGAAACGATCCGATATCGGATTGCTGGCAGGTGCGCGACAACGCATCAGCGACTACGGCATCTATGGATATGCGATGGTCAGCAGCCCAACTTTTGGAGAGGCGCTCAAGTTTTCAATCGAACACATCACGCAGGCCGGATCCACCGTGTTGCAAATCAGTTTTCGCGTGGAAAATGGCACAGCGATCCTTCGCAGCCATGGCACTCAATCACTTGGTCACCTGCTTCCGTTCGTCGCGGAATTCTGGCGCAGCTCAATGAGCGCGCTCTTTAGTCGAGTCCTTGAGGCACCGTTCCCGACAACTCGCATGATGTTTCCCTTCCCCGCTCCGGTCCATTGGCGAAATTATGAGAGGATGTTCAACTGTCCAATCGAATTCGACGCCGGTTCGATGGAATGGCACTTCCCCGCCGAGGTGATGGATCGGCGCTGTCCCAACGCGAACCCGATCACGGCACAGGTTTGTCAGCAGTTCTGCAATGCAGTCATGGCGCCGAGCCCCGGCGAGACGGACCTGGTGCGTCGGATAAGATCAGCATGCCTCAACAGCCCGCGGCGCTTCCCAACCGCTGAAGAGATCGCAGATCAACTTGGCCTTTCGCTGCGGACACTGCATCGGCGGTTGGCGCAGGAAGGACTTTCATATCAATCCGTTCTGGACAATATGCGCCGCTCGGTGGCGACTGAGTTTCTTGAAAACACACATCTCATGATCGATGAGGTTGCCGAGCGAGTTGGATTTTCGGACGCCACCAGCTTCCGCAAGGCTTTCCGAAAATGGACAGGGCATTCACCAACGCATTATCGGCCACGTCAATCCGGCTAATTTCGCCGGCCTGATCAACACCCCTAGCATCTCCGCAAGGCACGCATCTCCATGCGATGTCGCCGTCGTGCGTTGGCATTTTATGACGTGGCATTTGGCACGGTTTGACGTTGTCATACCAGGTAGAGCGCACAAGATTGGCGCGATCGCTTGGGAGACTCCATGTGCAATCTCGATAAAATCTATGCCTTGATCGTTTTGGAAAGCGCCGCCCTCGGAACGCGTCCGCTGAAATCGATGCAAAACGAACTTCAAGACAAGATGATCGACGGGCGCGACGCATATCGCCCCACCTTTGGATCACGCATCGCGTTTTTTATGAGCCGCAGAAGCCAATACGCTTCGCCCATGCCCGAGGTCCAGCGATAATGGATCTTCACGACATGCACGTCTATGAGCCCGCGAAAGGGCACGGGCTTCGACACAACCCGTTCAACGCCATTATAGCGCCGCGGCCCATTGGCTGGATTTCGTCGCGAACGGCAAACGGCGAAATCAATCTTGCGCCGTACAGCTTCTTCAATGCGTTCAATTACGATCCGCCCATTCTGGGATTTGCGTCGATCTCCTGGAAAGACACCGTCCAGAATGTCTCGGAGACCGGAGAGTTTGTCTGGAATCTTGTGAGCAAGGATCTCGGAGACCGGATGAACGCAACTTCCTCGCCGCTCGCGCGGGGCGTGGATGAATTTGAGGTCGCCGGGTTAACAAAGGTGGCGAGCCGCTTTGTGAGTGTCCCGCGCGTCGCGGAAAGCCGCGCCGCAATGGAATGCAAGGTCACCGACGTCATTCAGTTCAAGACCCATGAGGGTAAGCCGGTAGAGGGTTGGCTTATTCTCGGCGAAGTGGTCGCGGTCTACATCGACAAGGCGCTCATCAAGGACGGCGTGTATCAAACCGCGCTCCCCAATCCGATTCTTCGCGCGGGCCGCGGAGGGGATTACGTCGAAGTCACACAGGACCGAATGTTTGAAATGGAACGGCCGTTTGGAAGCAGCGCCCCTGCTTTCCACGGGGCTTAGTGACCAGACTCAAGATCTGGCACTTCAAAACACATTTACACGGAGGGAACATGAGACACATTCAATTGTCGATGATTGCTGGCGTGATGGCCGGCTTAAGCGCAACCGCACCGGCTTACGCCCAGACAAAATACGATCCCGGGGCTTCGGATACGACGATCAAGATCGGAAACATAATGCCCTATAGCGGACCTGCCTCCGCCTATAGCGTCATTGGAAAGGCGCAAGCCGCCTACTTCAAGAAGATCAATGACGACGGCGGCATCAACGGCCGGAAGATCGAATTCATCAGTTATGACGATGGCTATAGCCCGCCAAAGGCAGTCGAACAGGCTCGCAAGCTGATCGAAAGCGACGAGGTGCTGTTGATCTTCAGTCCGATGGGGACGCCGTCAAACTCTGCGATTCAGAAATACATGAACGCAAAGAAAGTACCGCAGCTTTTCCCGGCATCTTACTCGGCAAAATGGAGTGACCCAAAGACGTATCCGTGGACGATGTTGCTCGGCACCAGCTACCAAACCGAGGGGAGCATCTATGCAGCATACATCCTTCGCGAAAAGCCGGATGCGAAGATTGCAATACTTTATCAGAACGACGACTTTGGAAAAGAGTTGCTGAACGGGCTAAAGGCGGGACTTGGTTCTAAGGCATCGATGATCGCCGAGGAAGCCCCCTACGAGGTGGCCGACCCAACGATCGACTCGCAAATCGTCAAGCTGAGACATTCCGGCGCCAACGTGATGTTTACCTTCGGCACGCCGAAATTTGTCGCGCAGAGCATCAAGAAGATCGCCGAGCTGGGCTGGAAGCCGACGCACTTCATACCCAACGTCGCCTCATCCGTCGGAACGGTGATCGTGCCCGCAGGTGTCGAGAACGCGCAGGGCGTGCTGTCAGGAACCTTCATCAAGGATGCGTCGGACCCACAGTGGGATAACGACAAGGGCATGAAGGCCTACACGTCGTTCCTTGCGAAGTACATGCCGGACGCCAACAAGGCCGACAGCCTTTTGATCCATGGCTATATGGGCGCCCAGCTGATGGTTCAGGTGATCAAGCAGAGTGGTAACACTCTCACGCGCGAGAACATCATGAAGCAGGCCGCGAGCATCAAGAACTTCGAGTCCGACGTTCTCATTCCCGGCATCTTGGTCAATACTGGCGAGAAGGACTTTTCTCCGCTCGAAGACATGCAGATGATGCGCTTCAAAGGCAGCAAATGGGAGCCATTTGGGGATGTCATCAAAGGTCGAAGTGATGGCTGAATAATCAGTGGCAGCATACCTTCCGCCTGAAGCCGGCAGTTGCTCGCCGGCTCCAAAAGGATCGATGCATTCGACGGAACACAAATTCTTGGATCATCAGCATCTTACGCTGCGTTCCATAACCGCTCATTCCGCGAACGATGAGATCATGGAGTAAAACTAAGC
>JAZKDK010000004.1:0-1822 GCA_040387615.1 Pseudomonadota bacterium
GTCGGAAACACCATCGGCATCGCGCCCGCCAGCATCACGCCGCGCTTCACCGCCTCGATCAACTGCGGGACGTTGCCGTGGCAGGGGTTATAGTCGCTGTAGGTGTTGGTGATGCCGACGATGGGGCGCTCCAGCGCGTCGTCTGAATAGCCCATCGCCTTGATGAAGGCCTTGCGCAGGAACAGCGAAAATCCCGGATCGCCGTAGCTGGTCAGCCCCTTCTTGAGACCCTTTGTCATCTTGCTTCCCGTCGCATTGATTGCGGCGGCACATTAGAAGCATTTCACCAGCGTGGCAAAGCGGGCGTTACATCGTAGCGCCTAATACCCATGGCGCAAATTCCGCCGCACCGAAATCGAACGCCTCGCTCTTGGTCTGCTCGCCGGAGGCGACCCGCAGGATCAGGTCGAAAATGCGCTGGCCGCATTGCTGAACAGTTTCGTCGCCGTCCAGAATCGTTCCGCAATTGACGTCCATATCGTCTTCCATGCGGCGGAACATCGGCGTGTTGGTCGCGAGTTTGATCGATGGCGACGGCTTGCAGCCGAACACGCTGCCACGTCCCGTCGTGAAACAGACGAGATTCGCGCCGCCTGCCACCTGCCCCGTGGCCGCAACCGGGTCGAAGCCCGGCGTGTCCATGAAGGTGAAGCCCTTCTTGGTGACCGGCTCGGCATATCCCACCACATCGACAAGGTTGGTGCTGCCGGCCTTGGCCATGGCGCCGAGGGATTTCTCAAGAATAGTGGTGAGGCCACCCGCCTTGTTGCCGGGGCTGGGATTGGAATCCATCTCTGCACCGTTGCGCTGGGTGTAGTCTTCCCACCAGCGCATCAGGGCGACAAGCTTCTCGCCGACTTCCGGGCTGACTGCGCGGCGCGTGAGAAGATGCTCGGCTCCATAGGTCTCGGGTGTCTCGGACAGGATCACCGAGCCGCCGTGCCGCACCAGCAGATCGCTGGCCGCACCGAGCGCCGGATTGGCCGACACACCGGAGTAACCGTCCGAACCGCCGCACTGAAGCGCGACCATCAATTCGCTCGCCGGACACGGCTCGCGCTTGATGTTGTTGGATTCGGTCAGCACTTCGTGAACGAACGCCACCGCCTTCTCGACCGTCTTTCGCGATCCGCCGACATCCTGAATGTCGAGCGAGCGCAAACGTCCCGCGAGTCTCTGCTCTTCGAGGAACCCGCCGATCTGATTCATCTCGCAACCAAGACCCAAAATTATCACATGCGAGAAGTTCACATGCCGCGCGTAGCCGCCGAGCGTTCGGCGCAGCACGGTCAGTGGCTCAAGCTGCGTCATGCCGCAGCCGGTCTTGTGGGTCAGCGCGACCACGCCATCGACATTGGGGAAATTCGCGAGCGGATTGTGACCGGTGAACGGATTCTTCTTGAACACGTCGGCAACGAGACCCGCGACATGGGCGCTGCAGTTCACCGAGGTGAGAATACCGATGTAGTTGCGCGTTGCGACGCGGCCATCGGGACGGCGTATGCCCTGAAACGTCGCGGGCAGATCGAAATTCGGCGTCGGCTTGACGTCGACGCCATAAGCATAGTCTTTCGAAAACTCGCCCATGCCGATGTTTTGCACATGGACATGCTGGCCTGGCGCGATTGGAACAGTGGCGAAGCCGATGATCTGGCCGTAGCGCTTGACGGGCTCACCCACCGCAATGGGTTTCACAGCCACCTTGTGTCCTGCGGGAATCCGCTCGATCGCCGCGACGCCTTGCGCCACCTCCGCGCCCGGCAGCAACGCCGTCCGCGCGATCACCACGCTGTCATCGGAATGCAGACGGATCACGGGTGTG